>JAYRWN010000026.1:0-17401 GCA_041917975.1 Saprospiraceae bacterium
ACAAAACACGTTGTTCTTGTCCCAAGTGAGTAAAAATAATCAGAGCTACGCCAAACGTTAAGAGCTCAACCAGGATGATGATCCACAGTAAGATACCTCCCGGAGGATAGTACAAGTTATGAAATGAATTGGTAGATGCTGCCACTATATCTGCTTGTTATAAGTTCGAAATATAGTTCTGTAATGATAGATAAACGAAAATATTAGAATAAAAAAGTGCCAGGAAGATTGAGATAACTTGGATGATTCTATATTTAACTGCAAAAATAAAGCTGAATATGGAACGGAGAGAATTTATTAACCACCTGGGCTTTGGGGCCGGACTAATTTTTATTCCGGAGCACAGCTTATTTAACGGCAGATTGTTGGACTTTGAGATTTCCCTGGCTGAGTTTTCATTAGCTTCTGAGTTATGGAGCGGTAACTTGACCAACCTGCATTTTCCGGCTAAAGCGGCTCAACTCGGGTTTAAAGCGGTGGAATATGTGTCGTCCTTTTTTAACGAAGAACATAAAAACAAGGAATACCTGAAAGATTTAAAACAACGGACGGATGACTTAGGCCTGGTCAATAATTTAATCATGGTTGATGCGGATAATCTGGCTGATTTGTCCAAAGCTAAGCGTGATGCGGCGGTAGATACGCATAAATATTGGGTGGATGCCGCGCATTATTTGAGCTGTCGGTCTATTCGGGTCAATTTGGGAACTTTTGGACAAATGGATGAACCAAAAGCCATGGCAGAAGCGGGTGCAGACGGTTATGGAAGGCTAGTGATTTATGGCGCTCAGGCAGGAATGGATGTGGTGGTTGAGAACCATTTCGGCTGGAGTTCAGATGCGTCGTGGTTAGTTGGGGTGATGAAAATGGTTAATCATCCCCGGGCAGGCACTTTGCCGGATTTTGGAAATTTTTGTATTGTGCGTACACTACCACCGACAAATGATATAGCCGGTTATTTCCAAACGGAGTGTATCCAGGAATATGATCGTTATAAGGGCATCCGGGAATTATTGCCGTTCGCCAAAGGATTAAGTGCAAAATCGCATCTTTTCGATACAGAAGGCAATGAAGTGGAAATAGATTACTGGAAAATATTTGCAGATGTTAAGAAAGCGCGATTTAAGGGCTATGTTGGGGTAGAATATGAAGGGGGTTTATATCGAATGGTCAAAAATGACTCCAAGTACAAGACCAACGAAGAAGGTATTTTGGCCACTAAAAATTTATTAGAAAAAATTAAAACGAAACTTTAATCCAAATTAATGTCCGGTGAGGACCTTTAGTTTGTGTTGGTGTAACCCAATACGGATGGATTCAGTAAATGAGCGCACTTCCCCATCCATATGCATCCATACTTTTTCCCGGTTGAGGATGTTTATTTTTTTGGCTTTAAAAGATTGATAATATCTGGAGTGATGGATACTTCCGGTAAATAAACGCAGGATTAATGCCGGGGCCGCATGCCAGGGGAAAGTTTTGATCAGACCAACATCAATAAATCCATCATTGAGCTGGGCTTGGGGAGCTATGTAGGCGTTATTACCGTATTGCCGGGAATTTGCAAACACCCCTAAAAAATAGGACCCGGAAACCGTTTGATCATCAATGACTAATTCTAAATGAATGGGTTTATAAGTCCTGAGTGTGGATAGCGTAGCCCGGACGTAATTCCAGAATCCACGGCGAGGCAATTGTGCAAATTGATGTGCTACGGCAGCATCAAAACCTATCCCGGCCATATTAAATACCGGCTGGCCGTTCACTTCCAGAATATCAATATAAGATGTTTTATTTTGAGCAATAACCCGTGCGGCTTGGTTGGGGTGACGAGGCAAATGTAACTCTTTCGCTAAACCATTTCCTGAGCCAACTGGGAAAATGCCCAGGGTGGTGTCTGTTCCGAGCAATCCTGTTCCCACTTCATTAACTGTTCCGTCGCCCCCAATGGCAATGATCAGTTCTGCATCTGTCTTTAATATTTGGGCTAAAGATGTGGCATGCCCAGGGGCCAGAGTTTCCTGCCACAAAGGCTCATTTAACTGGCCGCGCAGTTTCTGCTGACGCTTGAGGGAAGTAATTTGCCCCCGCGATTGGTGTCCTGCTTTAGGATTGTAGATGATGGCAACTTTCGGCATTTTAAGGTTAGGTTTCGGATGAATTACCAAGGGCAGTGACATTAAGTTGGCGAGTCATAATTAATAGTTGGTGAGTAATTGACCTGCTCATAAAGTTTGGTTTACCTCGGTATAATTTAAATCTTTATGGAAGGTTTCTTCTGTAAAATATGCCGCAATAAGAGCTATAACCATGACCAAAATGCCGGTGATGATACCACTTTGGGTGATGGTCCATCCCCACTGTTTTTGGAATAATCCGACGAACATCATGTTAATCAATGGTAGGGCCCCTCGGACCATATTGGGAATAGTAGTAGCGGCGGTTGCCCGTAAGTTGGTACCAAACTGTTCAGCGCCCATGGTTACAAAGATAGCCCAAAACCCGGTGCTGAATCCCAAAGCGGCACAAACAAGATACATGGTGGTGTCATTTTGGTTCAAGGGGCTAAAAAAGATAATCCCGGATATTATGGCCATTGCATAAAAGAGAAAGAGGGCTTTTTTGCGGCTCTTAAAATATTGGCTAACTAAGCCGATGAGGATATCGCCGGTGGCAATTCCAGCATAGGCAAACATGATAGCCCGACCAGAATCCAGTAGGGTTTCTCCATACATGTCCCGGGCAAAACGGTTACTTAAATTTACTAAAATGCCAATGACATACCAGGTTGGTAGACCGATGAGAATAGCCAAAAGGTATTTTCTGAATCTGGTTCCGTCGGTGAAGAACATAAAAAAATTACCCCGGCTGACATTTTGGGTTTTGACTGTTTTAAACATACCAGACTCGGCTACACTGATACGTAAAAGCAGCAAGGCTATGCCTAACACACCGCCTATTTTATAACAAATGCGCCAGTCTTGCGTATACTGAAAGGTGAAGTAGGCGAATACTGCACCGAATAAGCCGATTCCGGCCACCAGAGAGGTACCGATACCGCGTTTCTCTTTAGGCAATAGTTCACTGACCAGGGTAATTCCGGCACCCAGTTCGCCAGCTAGTCCTAATCCGGCAACAAAGCGTGCCAAGGCATATTGATCAACCGTGGTCACATAGCCCGTGATAAAATTTGCTAGCGAATACAAAAGAATAGAGCCAAACAGAACAGATAACCTGCCTTTTTTATCCCCTAGGACTCCCCAGATTATTCCTCCCAGTAATAAACCGACCATTTGCCAATTAATAATTTTAGTGCTGGCAATCACCATATCGGCATCTGCTACCCCCAACCCGGCAATCCCTAAACTGGGTTCACGGACAATGGTGAACAGTAATAAATCATAGATGTCTACAAAATACCCTAATGCAGAAACCAAGACAGCTATATTAAATACGGAGGTAGATGCGGTAAGTTGATTATTTTTCATTTCTGCCAAACGGTAACGAATTTTTTAAGATTAACTAAGTGGCCAAATATAATCTTTTTAATGGGCTTGAAAAGCTATGATAAAATAATAAAAAGAGTTGCGATAAAGAATATAATTAAGAAATTTGCGAGTCACCAGGTATGGAGACTAATGTTGCTGCTCCGATGATTTTCCGGATCAGAACGTGCCCAGCGCACGTTCTATTTGTTGTAAATGGCCCTCATTGTGCCACGCAATTTTTTCAAATTCGTCTTTAAGCGTGCGAACTCCGGTTTCGCTGTGAACAAATTCTTTATAGCCGTGAGAAAGGTAAAAATTCTGGGCCAGGTAGATCACCTGCTGACGCACGGCATCATAAGTAGCTGCACTCAAACTAATGGGTCTTTGCTCATAATTTAAATGTTTAGCCCAAGCTTCTTGATCGAAGGCCCAAATGACCTGGCGAGGCTCGGAGATGACCCGACGCAAGCGATCGTACATAACCGTTTCAGCGTCCGAGAGATGATGTAATATTTGTTTAACTGTCCATTTACCGGGACCATAAGATTTCTCCAATTGCTCTGGTGGCAGGTTAAAATAAACCATAGTTTGGCGATGGGTACGGTTTAAACCTTCCATGATAATCGCAGGCATAATTCAGTATTTAGAGCACTAAATAAGGACTTTTTTGTGGAGCAGAATGAAAAAAAGGGTTAATAATTTGTATCAGCTATAGCCATAAAGTGCAAGAACCTAAATATACCGGTTATCCAGGTTGAAGTTTTCCGGATAACGGGCGGTTTTATCTGCATAAAATTTCATCATAGCTCGCATAACTTGTTCCTTTTCAGCCGAACTATCCATGACAGGGCCAAAACCACAGGTTTTAGTTTTATAATCGGCATAAGCTAAAACGATTGGTACCTTGGCTATCTGCGCTACATGGTAGAACCCAGTTTTCCATTTATGGCGCGATGACCGGGTGCCTTCAGGTGTTATGATTAGAGCTATCCGTTCATAACGATTAAATACGTCGGCTAACATTTGTACCTGGCTGATTGGACCTGAACTGAGGTGCTGTTGGTTGCGCTGGATACCGATACCACCCAGAGGTTTAATGAGTAAACCCATGGGAAAACGGGTCCAGACGTCTTTAATAGCCACCTTCATCGGTACATTCAGTGCACGCATGGTCAGAATAGCAAAGACATAATCCCAATTAGAGGTATGAGGAGCAGCCAGAAGTACACAACGCTGTACTTCCGGAGGGGGAGGAGTAATGGTCCAACCGGCTATTTTCATCAACAAGCCACAGAATCTTTTGCCCAACATACCGGTGAATTTTAGGCGTCTACATTGGCATATTTGGCGTTGTCTTCGATAAACTTGCGCCTGGGTGGCACTTCGTCACCCATCAGCATAGAAAAAATGCGATCAGCCTCAGCGCCATCCTCGATGGATACTAATTTTAATTGGCGTGCATCGGGGTCCATGGTCGTTTCCCAGAGCTGTTCCGCGTTCATTTCTCCCAATCCTTTATAGCGTTGTACTTTAATGTTAGCATCCTTTTTACCTCCTGAGTAGAGTTCGGTGGCTTCTTTTCGTTCTTCCTCGTTCCAGCAGTAACGATATTGACCACCTTTTTTGACCATGTATAGCGGAGGGGATGCAATGTATAAGTGGTTGTTTTCGATCAAAGAGCGCATGTACCGGAAAAAGAAGGTGAGGATAAGGGTCACGATATGGCTACCGTCGACGTCGGCGTCGCACATAATGACCACCTTGTGATAACGCAATTTGGAAAGATCAAGAATACGGTCTCCATCTTCATTTTCGGTAATGGTAACTCCCAAGGCTGTAAAAATGTTTTTGATCTCCTCATTGTCGTAAATTTTGTGTTCCAAGGCTTTTTCTACATTAAGGATTTTCCCTTTGAGGGGTAGGATAGCTTGAAAATTTCGATCGCGACCAGATTTAGCGGTGCCACCGGCGCTGTCCCCTTCCACCAGGAATATTTCAGACTCCGAAGGATCCTTGGAGGAGCAGTCGGCTAATTTTCCCGGTAATCCACCACCGTGCAAAACGTTTTTGCGTTGGACTAATTCTCTCGCCCGGCGTGCAGCTTCACGTGCTTGCGCTGCCAGTACTACTTTATCAATAATACGTTTTGACAGTTTAGGATTTTCTTCCAGAAAGGTGGCTAATGCATCTCCGACGGCTTGCGAAACAATACCAGTGACTTCAGAATTACCTAGTTCACCTTTGGTTTGTCCTTTAAATTGCGGTTCGGGTACTTTTACCGAGATGATGGCGGTCAAACCCTCTTTAAAGTCGTCGCCGGCCACTTCCACTTTACTCTTGGTAAAAAAACCATTGGTGTCACCATATTTTTTGAATTCCCTGGCTACAGCCCTGCGGAATCCGGATACGTGTGTACCTCCGTCACGTGTGAAGATGTTATTGACAAAGGCGAGTAGATTTTCCGAATAGGACGTGTTGTATTGCATCACCACCTCCACGTCCACATTATCTTTGCGGGTGGTGATGTAGATGGGCTCTTCCAGTAACGGGGTTTTGCTTTCGTCCAAAAATTTTACGAATTCAATCAAACCACCTTCAGAAAAAAATTCTTCCGTTTTTGGTTGATTGTCCTCCATTTCACGCTCATCACGGAGGGTAAGTTTTAATCCTTTGTTCAGGTAGGATAATTCACGAAGGCGGGTGGCCAGAGTATCGTATTTGTATTCCAGGGTTTCAAAAATCTCCGGATCAGGATGAAAAGTAATCAAAGTTCCGGTCGCGTCGGAATCCCCGACCATTTTAACATCGTAGAGAGGTTTTCCTTGAGAATATTCTTGTTCAAATATTTTCCCTTCGCGGTATACAGTGGCTTTGAGGAGAATCGATAAGGCATTGACGCAGGACACACCCACACCATGAAGCCCCCCGGATACTTTGTAGGTGTCTTTGTCGAATTTGCCACCTGCATGGAGAATAGTCATAACCACTTCCAGGGCGGATTTTTGAAGTTTTTCATGCATACCGGTGGGTATTCCACGACCATCGTCACTGACCGAAACAGCATTGTCCTGATGCACGGTAACCACGATATTCTGCGCGTACCCAGCCAAATGTTCATCAATGGAGTTATCCACGACTTCCCAAACCAGGTGATGCAACCCTTTTGCGTCTGTACTCCCAATATACATGCCTGGCCGTTTACGAACGGCCTCTAATCCTTCCAGAGCCTGAATGTTGTGTGCCCCGTAATCTGATGGTTTTGTACTCATAAATTAGTAAAAAAATGAAATAATTTTTAAAGCGCCCAAAGATAAGAATATTTGGTGTTATCTGGGGTTCAATTCGTGGATAATTCATTAATTTTGAATAAATTTTATAAATAAAAAAGATTAATACTGATAAGTCATAGTCGCTATAATAATTAATTCAATTTTTCTCATTTTGATTAACACGTATGTAAGGCAATTTCATTTGGATGAAATTAATGTGGTGGCCAGTGATATTTGGACCAGATATCACCAAGAGCGTCTTTGGCTCTTCGAAGGGGTTATGGGGAGTGGTAAAACCACATTTATTAAAGCTTTGGCCGCCTGCATAGGATTTACCGGCGTAGTTCAGAGCCCCACTTATGGTTTGGTGCATGAATATGATTTACCTGCGTCAAACTTAAAACTTATTCATATGGATTTATATCGCATAAGAACTGCGGAAGAGGCCTATGAAGCCGGTGTTTGGGATTATTTACAGGGCCCGCACCTCTGTTTTATCGAATGGCCGGACTTAATCCGACCCTGGTTACATGAGTCAGCATTAAACTGTTATCTTAGCGGTTTTGACAATACCACCCGCCAAATTGAAATAACAAAGCACTGAAAAGACATGGAAGATGTTCGCAGATATGCCTATCCTGCCACTGAAGCTCATACTGAATTTCAGGTAAAAGAAGAGACCCTGGAAGTAGGTCAGGGTGGTCAAAAATTGTTTATAGGCATCCCCCTGGAATCCACGATGCATGAAAACCGAGTAGCCTTAGTTCCTCATTCCGTGAGAGCACTTACTGGTTTAGGGCATCAGGTTCTCGTACAGCGCGGGGCCGGAATAAAATCTAATTTTTCGGATCACGAATATTCAGAGGCTGGTGCTGAAGTCGTGGATAGTTATGAGGAGGTGTTTAAAGCCCAAGTGATTTTAAAAGTAGCCCCGATCGTGGAGCATGAAATTCCACATCTGCAACCTAACCAAATCATTATTTCACCGCTGCAAATACCTTCTTTAACGGAAGACTATTTACAGCAACTACGGCAAAAAAAAATCATCGCGGTCGCTATGGAATATTTGCAAGCCGAGGATGGTTCTTATCCGATTGTACGGATCATGAGTGAAATTGCCGGTTACAGTGCCATTCTTACGGCCGGGGAATTGTTAGCAAACACGACTGGTGGGCGTGGGGTGTTATTAGGCGGGATTGCTGGTGTACCTCCGGCCAAAGTGGTGATATTGGGCGCCGGTGTGGTGGGTGAATTCGCCACCCGCACTGCCTTTAGCTTGGGCGCTTCTGTGCGCATTTTTGATGATAATGTTTATAAATTGATGCGTCTGCAAAACCACTTGGGCCGCCAGTTACACACCTCGTCACTAAATCCGGTATATTTATCTTATCAATTATTAAGTGCAGATGTGGTGATCGGAGCTATACATTCTGGCAGTGGACGCACACCCCTGGTCGTAACTGAGGAAATGGTTTCGCGAATGAAACCGGGAACAGTGATTATTGATGTCAGTATAGACCAGGGAGGTTGTTTCGAAACGTCTGAGATCACTACCCATGAGCGACCTACGTTCACCAAATATGGCGTTATCCATTATTGTGTACCCAATATTGCTTCAAAAGTTTCACGGACAGCCTCGGTGGCCATCAGTAACATTATAACTCCCCTGCTTTTAAAAGCAGGCCAAGCCTCTAATTTTGAACAATTGTTTTATGCGAACAGAGGCCTCCGTCACGGGGTGTATTTTTACAAAGGTATTGCTACCAATCAATACCTCAGCAGGCGGTATAATCTGAAATATACCAGCCTTGATTTATTATTAACCAGTAAGTGGTAATAGCTAAAGTAATTTTACAAATTATTTTCCAAGGTGTAAATGGTGTTTTGCATGGCTCCGTGGACTGGTTGACCTTGTTTTGATTTAAATTGATATAAAATTTCCATCACCCAGGTAGGCCGAAGATCGGAAATTAGGAGGGTAAGGACTTTAGCATCTTTGGATAATATGGACTGGTCAATCGTCAGCGTTTTTTCATTTAGCCTGGGTGAACCATACTTTCGGCTCCTCTTTAAGTCCCAGGTGTGAATGATTAAATTAGCCGTATCTGTTGCTGACCGATGGTCCAACGGATCACTAAAGGTAATTTGTAAACCCTGGGAGGTGCTTTTTAAGGCCACTGGAAGGTGTAATGCTTTTGCAGTATACCGTACCCGATAAAACCCACCGGTCTGCAACATTTGGTTGGTAGCCCAGGCACTCATGCCACACACATATAGCTGCCCATCTTGCGGATTAAATCTTCCGCGCATGATGCCGGTGGGAAATTGAGGCACTGGAAGTTCGACCATACCTCCTTGCCTTATGGTCCCGATTAATTGGGGTAAAACCACAAATATTTTCCCATAGCCATAGGACAGATTCAGTAAATGGCCGTTCAATGGACCCCATCGATCAGATTTTGCCCAGAGTAATTCGGCCGGTGAGCGATCGTATTTCATATCTATCCAACATAGAGGCATAACCATGGCCGTGTCTGAAGAATCTATTGGTGCTCCATAGCCCCACATATTGCCATAAAATTTGCCTGGTTCCACCCAATTAATCCGGTTCATCGGATTCCAATACCCTTCCTGGTCGGTGACAATAAAAGAACCATCAGGATTTAGACAGACACCATTTGCGGCACGAAATCCGGTGGCCAAAATCTCAGATCTCATTCCATCTGAACTCACTTTAATCAGTGTACCATGCTGAGGGACGAGAGCTGTGCGGGCATGGCGACCACTTTTGGCATAATAAAAATTACCCAAAGAATCGACCTGTAAGCCCATAGCAAACTCATGGAAGTGTTCCGTAACCTGGTGATCGCTGTTGAAACTTTGGTAATAATCAGTTTCGCCATCGCCATTATAATCGTGGAGCCTGACGATCTGGTCCCGGCAACTGACGAAAATAGATCCAAGATGTATTTTTATACCCAAAGGTTGGAATAATCCTGAAGCGATACGTTTCCAGGATATGGTGCCTTTTTTTTGCGTAATTCCGGATATCCTCCATACTTCTCCATCTACTGTGCACAAAACGGCAGTACCATCCGTGGGATCGAAGTCAAGTCCGGTGGGTCGAATCCGGCTTTTGTAACTATTTTCTAATGGTAAAGTGAATACATCCACCTGGTATGCTCCCGGTGTATCACCAGGTAAGATAGTGCTAGTCAGAAGGACGGTATCTCTGGACGGGCCTCCTTGCGTAAGGATTAATAAATCTTGTGCGGGGGTGCTATTCCTAGCCAATCGCTCTAAGGCGGGGTCCGGCCTGGGTGCCAGGAATATTTTAATTTTTATTGCCTGATTTGCCGGTATATTTAAAAAATAATAGCCGTTTTTCCGGTGTAAAAAACGTTCATGTACTTTCAATGCAATGCCGGCATGACTTGGAGCTATCCTCAGGCTTAGTTTATGTGGGGATGCGGAGATGTTTATAGTCCGGCTAATAACGGTCAGAGGATTCGTTGTTTCCAATGTGTAAGTCTCCAGGACTTGTGCCGAACCTACGGTATATTGCAGTACATATTGATGACCATGCCGGTATAACCCTTTATAGTGGGCCCAGAGCCGGGGAAGTGGTCCAAATTTGCGTCCGTCTACCGCTTGAAAGCGGGGATCGGTCCATGAACCGGAGCCGGGTTCAGACCACCCCGGTAAAACTTCATTAGCAATTTGGATTTGGCCCACCGTTCGAGGATAAATATTGTGTTCATCGTTAAATAAAATACCTTCATAATCTATGAACCCTTCACCGGTCCAGAATCCGGACATCCGCAAAAGATCATGATCAAATAGGACAAAGGCTTTACCGGCCGCTACGCCGCCCGACCCGGCATCCAGACGAATAGCTATACCTTTATAACTAAAATTTACTTGCCGATAATCTTCATTAGCCAAAGGACTGGAACCCCCGGAAATGCGACGGGGTTGGTCTGTTGAGTTAGCTAATTCATAAGTATGGATAAGGAAGTCTCCGTAATCCATCTCAGCCCAGGGCTTATAAGCCACCGGCGAAGGGCCTAGCGTATCGCCTTCTGGTAAACTTTCTAACCAATTTTTGGTGACTGGGAAATATTGTGTAGGGTTGTTCTTTTTCAAAAACTCCTCACGGATAAAGTGGATCACACTATATTTTTCCTGGGGAGTAAGTTTTATTTGAGGTGGCATTAGTCCATGTCCTCGGGTGAGCGTTTGGTAAATACTATAAGGGTCTGAACCGTTCTTGAACGGCTCAGACCAAAATTGCCTTGAGTTAGGAATGGATCCAGGCGTGTTGGGATCACCGTGACAGCTAAAACAAGCCTGGCGATACGTAGCCATACCCCGGTGATAAAATTCTTCGCTCCAGCGACCAATTAATGCGGCATGATCTATGCGGGATTCATAATTTGCCAATAGTGAATCTGCCAGCAGATAGGTATGCCCTTGATCAGCAAATTCAGTATGTTGCTTACAATGGCTTAATCCAAAGAAGCCAGAAATTATATATAGGAAATACCGGCTAAAGTTCATGGCCTGTTCAGGTCGCTGATTTTTAATTGTTTTGCAATCCAGAATGAATCTGATTTAAACGCATAAGCGGACGGCTGATACACACCATCCAACACAACATCCACCCTGTCAGGGACCTCCTGACCTAGTAGAAAAAAGACTGCATTAATCAAGAGGCGACGGGCCCCTTCGTTATGTAAATCGGTAGCTGCGCCGATGGTGGAGGTGAATGCAGTTCCTGGTTGGCCATCCGGCATTTGGTACTTTTTTAACCAGGCTATCGGCATGATTGGGTTGTTGGGGTCATAGGGCTCTTTGGCCGCCGAATTAACCTTAGCCACCACGGTATCGGAGGGCCTTAACCCATACATAGGGTCTTCCGCGTCATAAGGGAGAGTTCGGTCAATCACCTGACCCCAAACCAGGGTATAGGCCGAATCGGGTAAGGGTAAGCGAACACCATACACATCCGTGGGTCCCCAGATTTCCCCGGAAGTGATGCCATTCAAAATGGGATGTTGACCTTCTTGAGGGGAGAAAATGCCCCTGGTGCTTTGCTGCTGATGATGACCATGGTGTGTAAACCAACGCTCCCCAAGCACCAAACGCCCAAAACCTCCATCCCAGTCGGATGATTTATTGTTATAACTATTACTCCAGGGATAATACCTGCTCGCAGTGTCTTTTAATTGGAAGGCATGTGTAGCGGTACGGATGGCCACCACTGGTTTTCCGGCTTGTAAATATTTTTCGAAAAACACCATTTGGGAGTCCGGAAGCGCCCGAAACCGGGTGAAGAGGACCAATAAATCTGCATCCTCCAAAGTTTCTAAACCAGGAATATTATTTTGGTAATTAGGTTGAATGAAACCCGGATGGTGTGGATCTTGAGCGAAAAGTACCGTACAATCAAATCCCTGCCGAGCTAACAGACGAGCTAGTAGCGGGAGGGCTTCTTCTGAGCGATATTCTTCGTCGCCACTTACCAGCACTATTTTTTTACCCTGGCCAGGACCACTTGTACCTGGTAATTTCAGCCGGTCCATAACTGCTTCAGACGTTTTCGCTGATTTTTCGGCCTGACAAGCTATCAGGAGAAAAATTACCCACAAAAGGCTACTCAAATAAATAATTGATCGACTTCCCATTAGCCATATTTTTTTGTTCGGGCATATACAGAATCCACAATATCCAATATCTTACCCAGAGAAAACCAAATATAATTGTTTCAAACATTTATCAGACAATTTTAAACTAGATCTTAAATGCAGATAGCCATACACAATTGGATGCGTGCCGAACCCCTGGAAGTTACTTTAGCTCGCATCAGCAGCCAAGGGTATGACGCCTTAGAAATAGAAGGTTCTCCCGAAAAGTATGATACAAAAGTAGTTCGTGATTTATTAAAGAAATATCAATTGACCTGCTGGGGCTCGGTGACCTTGATGTTAGGCCAACGCAATCTGGTGGCCAAAGATGAGGCTCAACGTGCCCGATCAGTGCAGTACGTGAAAGACATAATCACGATGGTCAAAGAACTGAATGGACATATGGTTTCCGTGGTACCGGGCACAGTTGGTAAGATAGTGCCTGATGGTCGTCCTGAGGAAGAGTGGTTATGGGCTGTAGACGCTTTAAAGGAATGTTATGATTTTGCCCAAAAATCCGGAATATTGTTAGGTATAGAGCCGATCAATCGATTCGAAACGTATTTTGTTAATCGTGGCGATCAGGCCTTGGCTCTCGCTGAAGCAGTAGGGCCGGATTGTGGCGTTTGCCTGGATATCTTTCACATGAATCTGGAGGAAAACGACTATCACACGGCCATCTGGCGAGCGAAAAAACGTTTAGTCGGATTTCATGTGGCGGATAATAATCGGATGGCTCCAGGTATGGGCCGTATCGACTGGCCCGGACTTGTAAAAACTTTAAAGGACGTGGGGTATAACGGTGCTTTATCTGTAGAGTTTTGCCCTCCACTTGATCGTACCCCTGCCAACCCATATCCCGGAAGTATAGATGTTGATCCGCAGGGCCTGTCACCTGAACAAAAAAAATTTTTAGAAGATCATGGCAGTTCAGCGTTCACCGAAACATTTTACAGTATGCTTACCCAAAAATCAATTGATGTATTGAAACCCTTAATCCAGTAAAGCCTGTAATACGATCTTGTGAAAATAGTTAATGTAGAAGCATATTGGTTACGTTGCCCAATACCGCAACCTAAACAACACCGTTCAGATTATGGTGTATTGTCTGAATTTGATATGGCTCTGGTCGTTGTCACTGCTGATAACGGTCTGCAGGGATTCGGTGAGGCCAAAGCGGCAGTCGGATCTTCAGGGGTGTGTGCATCTATTGTGACTTGTGTAGAACAGGAGCTCCGTCCCATCTTGTTGCATCGCGATCCCCGGCATATTAATGAACTGTGGGAAAGAATGTATAATGGAGTCCGTGACCACTATGCGCTTCAGAGAGGCAGAGTCTTTCCAATTTTGGGTAATCGGGGCTTGACCATTGCCGCGATGAGTGGCGTGGACATGGCCTTATGGGATTTATTAGGCAAATTCCTGCAGGTCCCGGTTGTGCAGTTATTGGGTGGTTCTATGCGACCATCTATGGAAGCATATGCCAGTGGGGGTTGGGCTGATGCAGAAGGCATTGGCCAACAATTGTCAGGTTATACTGAAAAAGGATTTCGTGCTGTCAAAATGCGCGTCGGGGTAATGGATGAATCTGTAGATTATAGCGTTCGGCGGGTTAAAGCTGCCCGTAGAGCATTGGGACCTGACATTAAAATCATGGTGGATGCTCATGGTACCTTTAGTGTCCCCGAAGCGAAACAATTCTGTCGTGCGGTGGAAGACTGCAATCTGTATTGGTTTGAAGAACCCATTAGTCCGGATAACAAAGCAGGTACTAGTGAGGTACGGGCCATGACCAGCATTCCTATAGCAGCGGGAGAAAGTGAATTTACCCGTTTTGATATCCGTGACCTGGTGCAACAAAAAGCTATAGATGTGGTCCAACCGGATGCGGCCATCATTGGTGGAATTACCGAAGCCTGGCGGGTTAGTGGTCTGGCTTCCACCTACCAGCTGGAGTTAGCACCGCATTGTTGGGGTTCGGCATTATCGTTTATGGCGGGGGTAAACCTGGCCTTTGCCAGCACATCGGCAGTTTTAATTGAGTTTTCTTTAGGAGCCAATCCCATGATGTACCAATTGGTGGAAGAAAACATTGAGGTGAACAAGGGATATCTTCCAGCCCCCGAGCGACCTGGCTTGGGTGTAACCATTAACTGGGATTTTGTAAAAAAATATCGACAATAAAAAAATTAGATCAATAATGATCATGAATTTTCTAATTCTAAAGTAGTTTAACATGGCAAAAGCAATCACTATTAACCACGTTACGCTCATCGTGGATAACCTTGAAAAGGCAGCAAACTTTTATGAACAAGAGTTGGGGTTGGAGGTCATTCCAGCCTTTTTATTTGATTATCCGACCGCTTTTTTTAAAATCAACGATACCCAGCAACTGCATCTGAGTGAATGGGACGATCAGGTATCCTTTCGGGGTCATATCTGCCTGGTGGTGGACGATTTCAACAGCATATTTTTCCGCATGAAAGCCTTAGGGGTTATCGATGATCAACCATGGGGAAAAGTTCGTCAACTTCCGGAAGGCGCCATGCAGATGTTTGTCCGTGACCCAGCAGGGAATCTGGTGGAAATTTCTTCTCCTCCAGCTTATAAAGATCAAATTGATCCGGCTATATTTGAAGACGAGTGGTTTAAAGCCGGCTTGTATATCTCGGGCCGAAACGATTATCGCGGGTATAAAAATGACCAAGCCAAGTTATACCATGCCCAATGATATGCAACCTGGGTTGAATAAGAATGTATTACTTCTCGAATCACTCACTCCGGACACGGAACAAGTGCTGCACAATCATGTTCAGGTATTCAAGGCCGACTCGCCCACTTCTGGAGGCGAGGTTGCGGTACGTCAGCCCATTCACGCCATCATTACCCGGGGATTGGGTGCCGTAAATGCAGAGCTTATCAAACAATGCCACGGCCTGGAAATCATAGCAAGAGCCGGGGTAGGCCTTGATAACGTGGATGTGGAATTCGCCACCGCCCAGGGGATTAAAGTAATCAATGCGCCCGGTAGCAATGCAGACACGGTAGCTGAACATACGTTAGCGTTGATGTTAGCCTTACAACGGCGCCTCTACACCAGCATCGAAGCTGTTAAAGACAACCACTGGGATTACCGCAAGAGTTATGGGGGAGATGAAATACGAGGAAAAATTCTGGGTATTTTGGGCATGGGGCACATTGGTCGCCGTGTAGCACAATTGGCCCAGGCATTCGGCATGGACATCTGGTATGCCAGCCAGAAACCAGCCGATGTTCCTTATAATTTGGTCTCCTTTAAAAAGTTGCTGGCTCAGGCGGATATTATCTCCTTGCATCTTCAACTGACCTCGCAGACCCGCAATTTACTTAACCGGGCCTCCATAGCCCAATTACAACCTCATACCCTCATTATCAATACATCGCGGGGTGAAGTCATTGATCAACAAGCGTTGACCGAAGCTTTATTGGAAAAGAAAATCGGAGGGTTTGCAGCAGACGTGCTTACCCAGGAGCCTCCTGCAGTCGATGATGTTTTGTTAAAATTGGATAATGTGTTGGTTACGCCTCATTCGGCTAGTCTTACCTCGCGAACGTATCATGAAATGTGCTTGCTGACAGTACAAAATACCCTATCGCTGCTACAATCAGAGACCATCGATGAGAAGTATATTTTTAATCGTCAGCATCTGGGTGGTTTCTAATATTTTTTTTTGAGGTCAACTTGACTAAATTAATTACCGATATGCGATTATTTTTTTTGCTTTTATTTGGCTCACTTTTACTTCTGGTTCAGTCCAATTGCACAAAAGATCGCACAGGCTATTTGAAGGTCCGTAAAGGAGATCATTTGATACTTATTGGTAACAACCTGTGTTCCCGGATGATGAATTTTGGTCACTTTGAAACTGGTGTCCAGTTATTATTTGCTGACAGTATGCTCACCATTCGCAATCTTTGTGATGGTGGAGACACACCGGGATTTCGGCCACACCCGGGACGCAAAGATCCATGGCCTTTCCCAGGGGCGGATAAATTCCAATCCGAATTAGCTAAAAATACCGGCAGTGAAGGACATTTTGAGTATCCTGATGACTGGATGACTCGCTTGCGAGCGGATATAATCGTAGCCTTTTTTGGGTATAACGAATCTTTTAACGGGCCAGCTGGCTTGGAAAATTTTAAAGGCGAATTAGAAACATTCATTATTCATACTCTACAACAAAAATATAACGGGCAATCGGCTCCTCAGCTAGCTCTGGTGTCTCCGATCGCCTTTCAGGATCTGTCCGATCATTTTGACCTTCCTAATGGAAAAATAGAAAATCAAAATCTTTCCCTATATACGGAGGCCATGCAAGAAGTGGCTCTCAGGCACCAGGTATTATTCATTGATGTATTTGCTCCCAGCAGAAAATGGTTTTCCGGCGGTGAGCCACTCACTCAGGATGGGTTTCAGCTAAATGATGCCGGTTATGCTAAACTAGCCCAGGTATTGGTATCCGGGTTATTTGGCCGGAAAATTCCGGAATCAATGTATCAGGATTCGGTTAAACAAGCTGTTTTGGAAAAAAATTGGTTTTGGCATAACGACTATAAGATACCTAATGGTGTGCATGTTTTTGGGCGCCGTTACGACCCATTTGGGCCGGATAATTATCCTGCCGAATTGGAGAAAATACGTCAAATGACCGCGATCCGGGATACCGCGATCTGGTGGGCTGCACAAGGCATGACTTTCAACCTGGCCGGAGCAGATGCCCGCACCAAAGTGTTGCCAAGTATAGAAACCAATTATCAGCCCAGTGAAAAAAATGGGACCATTCGTTACTTGTATGGTTCCGAAGCTCTGGCCTCATTTAAAACGGCACCTGGTTATCGTATCGAATTGTTTGCTTCAGAAAAGGAGTTTCCGGACTTAGCCAATCCGGTGCAAATTGCATTTGATAACAAAGGACGG
>JAYRWN010000027.1:0-5203 GCA_041917975.1 Saprospiraceae bacterium
CTCGGCATCTGTATACGGGACACCCGAATAATTCTGAATACCCAGCGAGACCTTATCCAGTATTACTACTGATCGGAAAAATCCTGGACTTGATAAAATAAATTTCCTCCTCTCCTCCGGAATGTTGGTGGCGTGTTTAAAAAAGTATTCAAAAAATTCCGTCTTTTCCTCCACCGTAAATTGGTTGGATACAAAATCAAGCCCCGCTTCCTTTGCTTTCTTAATTGAATTGAATACAGCATTTTCTGTAAAGGGAATATGCTGCCTAGTTGGATAAGGTCGGCCAGGGACAGCAGTCCAAAGATTTAAGTCATCCGTTTCACGGAAGGACACATCAAACTGGGCCGAATCAACCTTGAAGTTAAGTTGGCGGAATTGTTCAAACACGACTTGAATTACTTCGGGAAACTCTTCGCTTTTATGCATGGCCATTGAGCGGCTCCTCACCCTTTCCAACGCCACTTCTATCTGTGCTTCTCTGGCCTGTGCTTCTGCTTGTTTTAAATCATTAAATCGAGTATAGCCTTGTTCGAAGGCTCTGCCAAAACGTAAAAGGATGACATTATCTGCATCAGAATACAGTGTTCCGGAAAAATTTAAAGCATACAGTCCGATATTTTTCATGAATACCCTCGATATAACCAAACCCGGTGAATTCAATCGGGTTTTAAGTAATTCCAATTTTACTTCTTCAGACACTCCGGTGATATGTTTAAAAAGCTCATGCCACCAACTATTTTTTATTTCAAAGGAATAAGACTTTGTAAATAATTCTGGCCCATTATCACGATGATGGATGTAGTCTATATTTATCGGATGATCAAAATATGGTGTATGCATCTTCGTAGGTAAGTCTGTGCTTGCATCCCATGAATTATAATCGTTACTTTCATGTGGGTCAACAAAAAAACCTATGTTATCTGACTTAAAATTTAGGTGGATCAACTGATCATAAATCACCTTGATTACATCTTTAAGTTCCTCGCTCTTGTGCATGGCCATGCTTCTGCTCCGTACTCTTTCTAACGCTGCCTCAATCTGCGCTTCTCTGGCCTGGGCTTCGGCTCGTTGCAGATCATTAAAACGGGTATAACTGGTATTAAAAACATTACCAAACCGGTGAAGGATTTCAAACTTTTCATCTGACAGCGGTTCAGTAGCCACAATTTCCAGTGCTCCAAAATTGTTGAAGGAAGCGGAGAAGGTTATTTGTTTGTGTTCGCTTACGGGTTTTCTCAACGCTTCCGGCAGTTCCGGATATTGTTTGAAAAACAATGTTTGAAATTTTTTCTTCTCCGTTCCTGATAATGAAAAAATCCATTTGGGATCTTTTGTTTTCCATGCAGTAATTATGGAATTAAAAAACGGCGGATAAAATGGAACAATTTGCAATGGCCTTGCCGGTTTGTTCATTTCATCACTGGCTATCCATAATGCATTTGATTTATGGGATGGATCATGTATCCAGATGATACAACTGGCCAGTGAAAAATCCAGTTCATTTAATTCCCTGAAAACTGTGTCTACCAGTTCAGCCAGTTCATCGGAATGCTGCATGGCCATAGCCCTGGCTCTTACTCTTTCTAAACCCAATTCAATTTTGGCTTCTTTAGATTGTGCCTCTGCTTTCTTTAAATCATTGAAACGGGTATAGGTTTGGTTGAATACGGTAGCAAACCTGCTGATGATATCCTGATGTTCTTCCGACAGTGGTTCAAAACTACCGGTAACCATTAAGCCAAATGCATCAGACGACCCGGATAGATAAACTTTCTTTGCGCCGGCCATAAACTTTTTTACCGGCTCAGGTAAACGGGCCAACTCTGTTTTTGTAAAGCCAAAGCGATCCCAGTCTCTCTTTTCTTTTCCTTCAAAAAGATATTGCCATTTCTTCCTTCGCTTCTTCCAGTGATCGAGGTACATGAGATGTGATGGATGCTCATTGTATTGCACAAAAAATCCATTTTCATCCAACAAACCTTCTTCGCCGGCCATCCACCAGTTGATACCCAGGTTCTCCGGGTTTACGATCATAAAAAAACACCGGTCGAGTCGGGCATCCAGTTTTGTTAGTTCAGTATAAACGCTGACAATTACTTTGCCGATTTCTGAAGAATCATGCATGGCCATGCTTCTGCTCCGTACACGTTCCAGTGCAGCTTCTATTTGTGATTCTCTGGCCTGAGCATTCGCTTTTTCTATATCAAGATATCTTCTGTTAGCCAACTCAAAAACTTTCAGGAACCGCTGGAACAGACCCAGTTCCTCTTCACTCAATGGCGAATAGGTGGAGATACCCAATGCTACCGGGCCCAGCGAATGCCAGTAATAATTCAGGGATGTGGCGGTGTTCAGGTATTGATCAATAAAAACATTGGTGGTTTTATGGTAAGCCAGCCATTCCTTTACTTTTTTTCCTTTGATATGGGTAATATACATTTCGCCCTTGCCTTTCAGCATTTTAGATGCAAAAGCTTTAGCTATTTTGTGATTAGTGTAAAGGGTTTCAGTGATGAATGTTTTTTTAAGCTTTGCATAATATTCATAGTTCATGTAGGCGCCTTTGCGCTCATAAAAAATTGCTGTCTGAACGTTGCGGATTTCTTTTACCCCCAATGATTGTAACTGAAGGGAAATAGACTTACACACTTTCAACATATCGGCTGGTTGCTTCATCTTCATTACAACGACACGTACTTTTTCCAACCCGGCTTCGATTCTTGAATCCCGGGATTTTGCAGCAAGCTGAATTTTCAATTCTTCATTGCGCTTTTTTAAATCGCTTTGCTTTTTATTCTGCATATTTAAGTTATGTAGTTGGTATCTGAATGATAAACTCACTTCCTTCTCCTTCCTTCGTTTCCACTTTCAACTCTCCACCATGCGTTTTTATAATATCATAACTTAAACTTAATCCCAACCCCGTTCCCTGCCCGGAGGGTTTGGTGGTGAAAAAAGGTTGAAAGATTTTATCCAGTATTTTTTGAGGGATGCCGTTGCCGTTGTCTTTTACTGAAATAAAAACCTTGTTCCCTTCTTTCTTTGTACTTACTTCAACCGTCGGTTCATAACCGGGAATATTTTGTTTGCTCTTTTCATTCACCACATAAAATGCATTGTTGATCAAATTAAGGATGACTCTGCCAATATCCTGCGGAATGATATTGATAGTATCGATGCCTGCCTCGTCGGCAGACAGGCTTTTATCAAAATCCGTCTTCACAGTGGCATTAAACGATTTGTCTTTGGCTCTTAATCCATGAAAAGCCAGCCGCAAATATTCATCGGCCAGTACATTGATATCTGTTGGTTCTTTTTTACCGCTTCCGCTGCTGGAATGTTGCAACATGCCTTTTACGATGGCATCGGCCCGTTTGCCATGGTGATTTATTTTTTCAGAATTTGATTCGATATCATGTGCGATTGCAGTCACTTCATCCAGGTTTCCTTTTTTAATTTCATCCTTCAACTCAATAAGTAATTCTTTATTCACTTCCGAAAAATTATTGACAAAATTCAATGGGTTTTGAATTTCGTGGGCTATGCCGGCGGTAAGTTCGCCCAGACTGGCCATTTTTTCGGATTGGATGAGTTGTGCTTGGGTGGATTGAAGCTGGTTCAATGAGTTTTTCAGTTCTGCGGTTCTTTGTGCTACCTGGTTTTCAAGCCAGATATTTTTTGCTCTTGCAGCACGGGTACGCCACCAGATAAGTAACCAAACAACAGCGAGTGCCAGCAATACTGCAACAATCTTAAACCATGTGGTTTGATAAAAGAAAGGCAGAACTGTAAAGCTAAATACAGCCGGCTCTTTACACCATAAGCCATCATTATTGCTGACCATTACTTCAAAGCGGTAGTCACCAGGAGCGAGGTTGGTATAAAAAGCACGGTTGTCACCTTTTGATAATATCCAATCTTTATCCCGCCCAATCAATCTAAAACGAATCTGATTTTTTTCCGGTGCAACAAAACTCAATGCGCTGTAATCAAAAATATAACGATGATCTCCCGGTGAAATAACAGAACCTTCTGCATAATATATCGAGTCATCTACCTGCAGTCTATTTATACTTAAAAGGGGAGGAGTTTGATTTAATTCGAGATTTGCCGGATCAATTTCGACCAGGCCACCTATGCCTAATACCAATACTTTTCCATTTTTTGCCACGATAGAAAAACGGGCCCCCACACATTGCCGGTTATTCATGCCATCACCATCATCTATCAGGTTCCAGTTGATTTTATTTTTATTGTCTTGCAGGTATGCTTCTAGCTCGGCATGCTTTGCATAAAAGATTCCCTTGTTGGAAGGGAACCACCAGTTTCCCTTTTGATCCGGTAATATTTGAAATAATGAGGTTTCTGTTAATCCTGATTCTGCTCCGATCAAGAGGGCTTTGCCATTAGACCATTTCACCAGTCCTTTTCCGGTTGCAAACCATAGGGCGCCTTCTTTATCTTCTAATGAATGAAACACTTGTATCCCTTTTGCTCCGTTAAAAAGATCCAGTGCATGTGGCTCACCATTCTTATCAATTAACGTTGAACCTGTACGGTAAGTGTTAATAAGCCAGGAACCATCTCTCAATTGAAGAATAGAGCTAATATAAGCCTGGGAAAAATTAACCTTTGGAAACTCTAAAAACTTTATTTCTGATTTTTCATTGATATAAGCAATCCCTTTATAGGAAACTCCAAAATACATACGGCCGTCAATACCCTCTTCGACATATCGTGTCTGACCCGGCAATGGATAATTCGTTTCGCCTTGCTGATTAATTTTTAAAACACCTGTCTGGTGACCGATCCATACATTACCGCTGCTATCAATAGCCGAACGAATATAATACCCAATTGATTTTAAAAGATTAGGATTAATAGCCCGGTAACGCTGAATACGTCCATCTTTCATCCAGTAAAAACTATCCATGGCGCTGGTAATAAAAAATTCCCCGGGTGTTACTTCGCAAATAGTTGAAGGACGGTTATTGGACAGGCCTTCTGCTTCCGCATAATTAATCACTTTTGTTTTGGACAATTTAAACAGTCCCCTGTCCGAAGCCAGCCAGATATTCTGCTCCCTGTCAATGGTAATATTATGAAGTACCTGGATGTTCAGGTATTGCCGGGGAAATGTATAGAACCTTTCGCTTCCGGCCGGTAAGTATGCAACTCCATTACCAACTGAAGTCCATATACC
>JAYRWN010000028.1:0-2924 GCA_041917975.1 Saprospiraceae bacterium
GCCGCAATCTATTTTTTATTTATTCTTTTGATCATCATTGCTAAACCCAGATGGAACTAAAAATTCTTATAATACGGCCTTTACAAATATAAAGTTTAACAAACGGCATAATCTATTTTTCCTCATTTTATAAGGCATTATTGAGGTCATTATCTTATTCCAGGTTTACTTTTCGTCCTCTGCACCAAAAATTATAAATTATTCTGAGTCGCGGCGGGAAATGAAGTATATTTGGCTGTAAATCTTTATCAGCAAAAATGCGACATTCATTCATCTCATCCATCAGCCTTAATCAAGCTTTGAGGACAATTCTACACCGCCAAATGACCCATTGTTCTATAAAATCAACAGGACATAATTACCTAATTCGGATACTCCCGTTGGCCCTGGTGCTTTGGCCAATGATTTCCGCGGCGCAGACTCCCACGGATGCCCGCCTGGCCAGGTTGGATACATTTGTGAACCGGGTATTGAATCAATGGAAGGCGCCGGGTGTAGCTATTGCTGTTGTGGAAAAAAATAAAGTCGTGTATGCCGGTGGGTTTGGCTATCGCCAGGTTGAGCAAAAATTACCGGTGGATCAACATACTCTTTTTGCAATTGGATCCTGTACAAAAGCATTTACAGCTTCCATGTTGGGTATGCTGGTGAAAGAAGGTAAAGTAGACCTTGACAAACCGGTACGCCAATATCTCCCCGAATTAACTTTTGAAGATGAATACTCCAATGCCCACGTCAATCTCAGGGACATGATGTGTCACCGCACCGGATTGCCCCGTCATGATTATTCCTGGTATGGTTCAACGGCTTCGCGTTGGGAACTGCTGGATAGAATTCCTCATCTAAAACCCAGTGCAGAACTACGGGAGAAATATCAGTACAACAATTTTATGTTCCTGGCCCAGGGCTTAGTGATCGAAAAACTCACCGGTAAAAGCTGGGAAGAAAATCTGAAAGAACGCCTTTTTAAACCTTTAAACATGTCCCACAGCAACCCGTCGGTGGTGGAGATGGCTCAAAACAACAATCACAGTAAAGCGTATAATACCGCTGATTTTGTCATTAAAGAAATCCCATTTCGCAATATTGATGCGATTGGACCGGCCGGCTCCATTAACAGCTGCGCTGCGGATATGGCCAACTGGCTGATCACCTGGATACACGGTGGTAATTTTATGGGTAAGGAGATCATTCCCGCCAGCTTTGTGAATCAGGCGATGACTGCTCAAATGGTGACCGGTGGCGGTTTACCTGGGGTAGAAAATGCCGATGTGCACGCCAGCGGATATGGTCTGGCCTGGGGTACCGGCAGTTATAGGGGCCACTACCGGGTAGAACACGGTGGAGGTATTGATGGATTTATCAGCAGCACCTGTTTTTTTCCATCCGACAGCATTGGGATTTTTGTGGTGAGTAATCAAGGGGCTCCAACCTCAGCCATCCGCAATTTTATTGCCGATAGGATGCTAAAGCTGTCCTACCGGGACTGGAGCACGCTACAATTTAAGGATTGGATCAAAGCAGATTCACTGGCCAAATTAACTCCGGATAACGACAGTATCCAGCAAATCCGCGATACCCGGCCATCACATTCCAGTGTGGCCTTTACCGGTAATTATTACCATCCCGGTTATGGCACGGTAAAAATCTTTCTGGAAAATGATACGCTGTGGGTCGATTATAATGAGGCCGGTAAACGCACCAAAAGTTATCTGGCCCATTATCACTACAATATCTACACCATCCGTTCCACCGAAGAGCAAAAAAGGAGTAAGGACGCTCCGAAAATAAATTTCCAAACCGGAAATAAAGGTGAAATTATTTCGCTTAGCATTCGCATGGAGCCTGCGGTGGATGAAATTGTATTTAATCGCAAGCTGGAAGAGAAAACATTGACTAAAGAGGATCTGCATAAATACGTGGGAGAATATGATCTTAATGGCGCAACCGTAAAAGTTTACATCCGCGGAGAAAATGTCTTAATGGTTCTGGTTCCCGGCCAACCGGATTATGAATTGGTGGCCAGCAGTGTCGATAAGTTTTTTATCAAAATCGCTCCGGATTATAAAGTGGTTTTTGAAACTCAGGGGGAGAAGGTACTGAGTTTAAGTTTTGTCCAACCCAACGGTACTTTTAAAGCGATGCGCAAGTAGGCTCTGAGCAATACAAAATAAATTGATGGGGTTCCTAAAACGATTATCTGCATTATAATAAACAGGCTACCACATATTAGCGGCTGTTCTTTACCTGTGTTATCCGCGCAGTATCCAAAAAAGCAATCATCCTTTGAAAATATTGCTTTATCATCACTCCAGGACCGTGTCCTCCGCCGCGAACGATAATTAGTTCCGCTTTAACACCGGCCTGCTCTAAGCGTTTATATAATTTTTCACTTTGACAATGCGGAACCAATGGGTCCTGATCACCATGGAAAATTAAAAAAGGAGGAGACTGGGCATGCACATAGGTGCTGGGGTCCGCAAATCTGGATTTGAGAGGATTTGTTTGGATGGGTCCACCGAGTAATATCGATTCCGGGGATAGTGCGTCGTTATGATTCATCACACTGCCACAACTATCCATGATAAGAAAATCGGTGGGGCCGTACCAATCCACCACCGCCTGCACTGTGCTGCTCACCTGCTTGTACGGACCCAGGTCACCTTCCAGATCAAAAATGTGTTCTTGGTCCTCCCAGGTGTAAAGAGAAGAAGTTACTCCGGTGATTGCAGAGAGATGACCTCCGGATGACCAACCGGTCATTCCGACAAAAGCCGGATCAATATGAAAGTCTAAACCATTGGCTCGGATATAACGAACCGCAGCTTTTACATCATGAAGTTGTGCTGGAAATAGCGCCTCCCGGCTGGAACGGTGGTTGATGGCAACTACGGCATACCCGGCCTGAAGTAACGCTTGTCCCA
>JAYRWN010000029.1:0-3009 GCA_041917975.1 Saprospiraceae bacterium
GGATGGCAGCGAAGGCGAATGGTCGCCAAAATATGAGTTTATTAATGATTGCGAAAAGTTTAGCGGCAGCTTATCATACCTTTCATTGGAAGATCACAAACGCTACCGTACGGCGTTTGTCCGGTCTAAAACCTGGGACTCAATATGAATATCAAGCGAGAATATATTGTGCAGATAGTCTGATCAGCTTATGGAGCCCTTATGCTTCATTCATCACTCAACCGACGTGTAATGAAATTTCGCTTAATACGATTAAGATCACCCGGCTCAATGATGGAACCATCAGTGTCTCCGCTTATGATCCGGACGCCGTTTCTTATTCCTTTCGCTATCGTGAAACCGGAACGGTAGAATGGACAAGACTGCCCCTTAGTTCGGCAGCGGAGGTGGTGATAACTGACCTGGAAAAGGATAAAAAACTACGAAATACGGGTTTACACCCAATGCATACAGTCGGCAGGACAATGGTCTGACTCGCAACCATTTACCTTGCAAACTACTACAGCAGTCAGGATACCCGAACAAAATAATATCCGGGTTTATCCCAATCCGAGCCAAGGCAAGATTTATATAGATTTAACTAGCCGTTCGGGCACCTGGGATGTGCAGGTTATTAACGTATTAGGCCAAGTCGTACAGTCCAGTCGGTTTTCCGGAGGCTCTTTACAAACTATGCACGTAGAGGTATTACCAAATCTGTATTTCTTACGCTTAAAGCAACATGATCTGGAAATAACTCAGAAAATAGTCTTCAGGTAAAAATTAACCTTACTTTACACAGTACAAACAAGTTAATCCTTACATTCATGGTTTAAATGAATATTCATAAACCATGGTGATTAAGACACATAGTCAAGATACCATCAAGGTAGTCAGCCTGGAAGGGGATCTTAATGCCAACACATCCCCGGAGGTGGAAACCCGGTTGAGTCAGCTGATCATGGGTGGCAACCGCAAACTCATCGTTAACCTGGATGAATTAAACTACATCTCCAGTGCTGGGTTACGGGTGTTTTTGGCGATCAATAAATTGATGAAAAAACTGCAGGGAGAAATGCGTATTTGTCATCTGAATCAAACAGTCAAAGAGGTCTTTGAGATATCCGGGTTTCATCTCATCTTTCCGCTTTATCCAGATATCACCAGTGCTCTGGATGATTTTTAACCTATGCGAAGGCTAGACTTAAGTATTCATAACCAACTTGCGGATATTCCAGTCGTACAAGAATCGTTTAGGGCATTTGTGGAGGAATGTCATTTAGGTATTGAACACCAACGTCAATGGGCTATTTTAATCGATGAATTACTTACCAATATTATTTCCTATGCCTATAAAGATACCGAAACGCATATAATCCAAATTACCTTTGAGCATCAAACGAATCAACTTGTCCTTATTTTCCAAGACGATGGTGAAACATTTAATCCTCTTGATTATAAAGACGTTGTACCTTTTGAGTCCATCGCCACACCATCAGCCGGAGGTTTAGGCATACGTTTGATCCGCCATTTTGCTGAACATTTATATTACGAACGCCGTAATGACTTCAATATTCTGAAAATTAGCAAAGGTCTTTCTTAAAGTAAGTGCCGGCCAAAAAAAAGATAGTTGTTAAAATTTAGTACATTTATTCTGTTTGTTTACCATAAACCCCTGAGGAGGATGAAACCAATAAATGGCTTAGTTACGATTTGTTTTGTGTTTGTCATGGTAGTGATTACTCAAGGCCAGGGCAAACTATACCCAATGAAAGAATACATTGGGCAGGATTCCAGCTTGTACTGGAATAAGAAATTACCCTTATATCTGAAAGTAGCTTCCACTCCGGATGGAGAAGGTATCCTGTTAAACAGTAAGGAACAGACTAAATATGTCAATCCAATTTTTTTGGATACCGAAGGACCTAATTTTTTCCGTACACGTTATGCGGTGGACCAACAAACTTTAAAAACGGTGGAACCACCTCAGGAAATTCTTTTAGAAGTTATCGCTGACGGTACTCCTCCGGTTAGTACTGTGGAGTTTAGTGGAGCCCCCCTATTCACAAAGGGTGCGGACGTCTATTTTGGCCCAGGGCTGAAAACAACCTTGACTTCAAAGGATCAATTATCTGGCGTAGCTACTTTAGATTTTAGTACGGATGGGCAAAATTTCTTTACGTATCAAGAACCCTTACTTCTTCAGCGCGAAGGCGCTCAGGAATTAATTTATTACAGTGTTGACCACGTGGGGAATAAAGAAACACCGCACACGTCCCTTTTTATTATTGACCTCACCCCACCCACTATTACGCACAATGTGAACGGAATAGCTGGCGAAAAAGACATTGCGGCGACCTCCACCATTTATTTTACAGCTACCGATAATTTATCAGGGGTGGCAAAAATATGGTATCGGTTTGACGAAGAAACATATAAAATCTATCAGGGCAATAAAGTTGATTTTATGTATTTACCTGATGGTCCTCATACTTTGGAATATTACTCTATTGATGAAGTAAATAACGAAAGTGCCAAAAACACTTTTGAATTTTATTTTGACAAAACCGCCCCACTAACGACATCAGATGTATTGGGTGATCGATTTGTTGTGCAGAATCGGATCTATTTCTCCGGACGAACAAAAATGAAATTAACTGCTATCGATAATCGCATCGGAGTAAAAGAAATTCTTTATTCCATTGATGACCGGGAATTTATTCCCTACGCTGAGCCATTTTATTTGCCCAGTGTACAAGGCAATCATACCATTCGTTTTTATTCCGTAGATCGTCTGGCTAACGCTCCATCCGGTGCGGAGGCTTACAAACATAATTTAAGTCTGGTATATGTGGATCTAACCGGCCCGGATGTGAAATACAATTATATAGGAGCGACTTTCCAGGCTATTGACAAATTTTACATCAGTCCGCGCACTATGATTAATTTATCTGCCCAGGACAAAGAATCGGGATTGCAATACATCAGTTATAGCCTAGATGGAAGTAGCGCTGAATTACGATACGATCA
>JAYRWN010000030.1:0-5090 GCA_041917975.1 Saprospiraceae bacterium
ATCAATATTGCCAATTAGGTTTATCAGCAATCGCTCTTGCAGCATCAGCATTGCACGGCAACTATTACAGATATTCTATTGGCGGACAATACAGTACGTGAAGCGCAAACCAATTACCTCCATGCACTGGTCGAATACTTGAAAGCCGATCTGGAATGGAAAAAAGCATCTGGTTCAATTAAAAATTAAACAATGAAAAAGCTATTTTCTTACCTGATACCCACCGTCATTTTGGTTGCCGTTTTTGGCGGCATTGCGTTCAGACTAAAAAGGAACAAAGCCATTGCCGAAGAGCGTATCTATCATCACGACTCAACGAAAATCGCTGATTTGACTGACAAAACTCCATCGTCAATAGCCTCCAACGGTGAGGACGACCTTATTTTCACAGGCACTTTTGAACCCTTTAGGGAAACAAAAATCAGTGCAGAAATACAAGGCAAAATCAACCTAATTACCGTGGATGCAGGCAGCGTCGTGACTAAAGGGCAAACCCTCGTTCAGTTGGACGATGCGCTTCTACAGCTGCAATTGCAAGGGGTAGACGTACAAATCGAAGGCCTGACTGCTGATGTGCATCGGTATTCCATTTTGGCAAAAGCCGATGCCGTGCAGGGCATTCAGTTGGAAAAAGCCCAATTGGGTCTGAAATCGGCGCAAGTTCAAAAGGCGACCATTCAGGAGCAAATCAATAAGACGACCATTAAAGCCCCTTTTAGTGGGGTTGTTTATGCCAAATTAAATGAAGTGGGCGGCTTTGCTGCACCAGGCGTTCCTCTTTTACACCTGCTCGAAATTGGGCAATTAAAATTCACGATAAACGTGGCTGAAAATGATATACACTATTTCAAAATCGGACAAAGTCACGAAATTATCGCCGATATTTTTCCCGATAAAACAATCGTGGGCAAGGTCAGCCTGATAGCGAGCAAAGCCAATATGGGCAACAGTTTCCCCATTCAATTCACCGTGAATAATTTTTCGAATCATTTACTGAGGGGGGGGATGTTTGGAACACTAAAATTAAACCCCAAAAACTAATCGGCTATGAACATCTCGGAAATATCCATCAATCGCCCCTCGCTGATTATCGTACTATTCAGCGTGTTTGCCGTGCTCGGTATCATCGGCTACAACAATTTGAGTTACGAATTGATGCCCGATTTCAACCAACCCGTCGTTGTTGTCCGTACAGGCTACCCGGGAGCAACGCCCGATGAGGTGGAGACCTCTGTTTCCCGCAAAATCGAGGATGCCTTGTCCAATCTGGAAGGCGTGGATTATTTGGTCACCAAGTCGCTGCCCAATGCATCGGTCATCATTGCCAACCTGAATTACGGCACTGACCTCGACCAGGCGATGCAGGATGCCCAACGGTATATTGACAATATCCGCAAGGACTTGCCCGCCGATATTTTAAGTCCTGTAATGAGCAAAGTGTCGCCCAATGATTTGCCGATTATGTCGGTAAGTGCCACCAGCGATTTGCCTGCCACCGTTTTTTACCAAAAAATGAAGGACGAATATTTGCCACAAATCCAGCAGTTAAAAGGCGTAGCGGAAATCACGCTTTTGGGCGGTGAAGAGCGGGAAATTCAGGTGAAAATCCATCAGGAAAAACTAAAACATTATCGGGTTTCCATGTTGCAGGTAGTGGAAGCCATTAACCGTTCGGGTTTGGATTTACCCGCAGGCCATGTACAAACCGATGCCGAAACCAATTCGGTGCGGTTGGTCGGCAAGTTTAACACACTTGACCAATTGCGCAAGGTACAAATTGCCATGCCTGCTCCCAACAGTCCGCTTTACCTGAAAGATGTGGCAGCGGTGGATGACGGCATTCGTGAACGGACTTCGGTAAGTCGTTTCAACGGTAAAAACGGCATAGGGCTTTTGCTGAAAAAACAAGGCGACGCCAATGCAGTGAATGTCTCTAAAGCCGTGCGCGGTGCATTTACAAAAATTGAAAAACAACATGTCCAACAGGGGGTAAAATTCACTGTAGCGGACGATAGCACCGATAACACCATTGCCGCCGTGGACAGTGTGGTAGTGGATTTGATTTTGGCGGTAATCCTGGTGTCGTTAGTGATGCTGCTGTTTTTGCGCAGTTTCCGAAATTCGCTGATTGTACTTGTGGCCATTCCGACTTCCCTGGTCACAGCATTTGCTGTGATGTGGATACTCAATTACACGCTCAACCTGATGACACTTTTAGCTATGTCCCTCATTATTGGTATCCTGGTGGACGATGCGGTGGTAGTTTTGGAAAATATCCAACGACACTTAGATATGGGTAAGGAAAAACGTAAAGCCTCCCTGGAAGGCCGGATGGAAATCGGGTTTTCGGCATTGTCTATTACGCTCGTAGATGTAGTGGTGTTCCTGCCGATTTTGTTTTTACAGGTATTTGTGGCGGATATGCTGAAACAATTTTCGGTAGTGGTCATCACTTCTACCCTGACCAGTTTATTGGTCGGTTTCACGCTCACTCCGTGGTTGGCTTCACGCATCGGAAAAAAAGAGGATTTACAACCGACCAACTTTTTAAACCGCTTTTTGATTGGTTTTGAAAAAATATTGCACCGTTTCATCGAGTGGTATGGTAACCAGTTGAATTGGGTGTTAAACCATAAATTGGTTTTTACGGGCATTGTACTCGCCCTTTTTGCTCTCACTTTGGGAGTGATGAAACAAGGTATAATCGGCAAGGAATTGATTTCGACGGGCGACCAGGGAAAATTTCGTTTTGCTATGGAATTTGAAAAAAACACCTCCATTCAACGCAATGACTCGATTTCTAAGGAAATAGAAAAGTATATTTTAGCGCAAGCCGAAGTAAAAACCCTGTTCAGTAATGTCGGCGGACCCAGCACGGGCATCGGTAGTCTGGGGGTTGGCGTACCCTATAAAACAGAATTTACGGTGCAGTTGAAAGATAAAAAGGAGCTGCTAAACTTGCGCACAGAGGACTTCATGCTGCGCCTGCGAAAAGGTCTGCAAATGCAATATCGCCAGATACGATTTTCAATGGCGACCCTGGGCTTGGTGCCCCGTGCTGCACCGGTGGAAATGACTTTGAGTGGAAGTGATTTAACGCAGGTTCTGCAAACGGGTAATTTACTTAAAGAAGTCGTACAAGGCATTCCAGGAGCAGATAATGTGCAATTATCGGTGGAAGAAGGCAGTCCCGAATACCAGGTTTTGCCGGACAAAGACCGCATGCAGCGCCTGGGCTTGAACACCGCCTTGACGGGACAAAACCTGCGCACCGCTTTTACCGGAAATGACGATGCGAGCCTTACGGAAAATGGAACGGAGTACCCGGTAAGGATTTGGTTGGCAGATTTTGACCGCCGCAATTATGAGGATGTCAGCCGTTTGAATATTCTCAATCCTATGGGTGTACCCGTGCAGGTGGCGCAATTCGCCAAAGTCGAAAGAGGGCGTACCCCCTCGTTGTTGGAGCGTAAAGACCGTCAACCCGCTGTCACGCTAACCGCCGATGCGCTGGGCAGACCTTCGGGAACAGTAGCAGATGATGTGGTGGCTTACCTGAAAGAAAATCCTCTGCCCACTGGCATGAGCCTGACCTGGGGCAGCGACATCAAGCGACAAAACGATAGTTTCGGGGCATTGGGTGGCGTTCTGGCAATTTCGTTTTTGTTGATCTACCTGATTATGGTCGCTTTGTATGATAGTTTCGTGTATCCTTTTGTTGCGCTCTTTTCGATACCTGTGGCGACCATTGGGGCATTTTTGGCCTTAAATCTATCACTCAGTAATTTAAGTTTGTTTGCCCTTTTGGGTTTGATTATGCTTATGGGTTTGGTGACAAAAAATGCCATTTTGATCGTGGACTTCACCAACCAACTCAAAGCCGAAGGTTTGCACTATCGGGCGGCATTAATTCAAGCGGGCAAGGAGCGGATGCGCCCGATTTTGATGACGACCTTGGCTATGGCTATCGGGATGTTGCCCATTGCACTTGCCAAAGGTACTGCCAGCGAATGGAAAAACGGCTTGGCATGGGTCATCATCGGCGGGCTGCTTTCTTCGCTGATTTTAACCGTATACCTGGTACCGATGATGTATTATTTAGTGGATAGAGTTAAAGAAAAAATAACCGGATTCCCGGTAAAAAATGCTCAAAATGCTTAAATCTCCATCGCGGTGGAAATTTCTAGTGCAGGCCCAAAGAAGTAACAGTCCCATTGTAGCGCTCGGCAACAAATCCATCGACATTGTTTGTTTACCCAAATCTGTAAGAAACAAATAAATAATAAATCTAATAAATCTCTAAATTAAGTGTATAGATTTCTTTGAGGAATATACCGGAAATATCAAGGTTCATGGTTTAGTTATTTTAAGTTCTTCAATGAACATAATCCTCCTCACTTCCATGTCACCTGTGGCGAATTTAAAGCAACTGTTAATATTAATGAAGAAATTATCATTGGATTTAGCCTAATCCGAACGAGCCGGAACCAGATGTTACAAAAATAAATAAGGTCATTGGCACTGAGTCTACCTATAATTTTATTAGATCGTATCCTTCATCATCTACTCAATTAAAATAGAATAAACTTTTTATTACGAATGGAGAAATCTATTGAACGGAAGTTAAATAGATGTCTCAACTCACTTGTATGAAGTTTTCTTAAGTACTTTATTAGCATAACATTTCTTCATGAAATTCGGGAGGTTCGGTCGACATGACAATAGAGTAGAAAAAAATGTCATACCGACCATAGTGGAGGCATCTAAAACGTGCATAAAAATAGATGTCCCCACTCACCGATATGGAATTTTCATAAGCACTTTATTAGCATAACATTTCTTCATGAAATTCGGGAGGTTCGGTCGATATGACAAAATAGAAAAAATGTCATGCCGACCGTAGCGGAGGCATCTATTACGTGCATAAAAATAGATATCTCCACTCACTTGTATGAAGTTTTCTTAAGCACTTTTTTAGCATAAAATTTCTTCATGAAACTCGGGAGGTTCGGTCGACATGACAAAATAGAAAAAATGTCATTGGCACTAAGCTCGGTGAATCACCAATAGGATTTAGATTTTTTCGATTA
>JAYRWN010000031.1:0-1785 GCA_041917975.1 Saprospiraceae bacterium
CAGTCTCGACCTCTATTTTCGCAAATTTGAGTTCAATGCAGGATTTTATTATTTAGTGCGGCAGATAGGACTGTGGTTAAGTGGTTATAACCTCATCCAGTTTATCGGCCCGGCCCTGGGTGTGGTCACCATCCTGACGATTTTGATCTTCACCACCCGGCAAAACCCAAAAGATGGCCGGATGCTTATGCAACATCTGTTTTGGTTGCACCTGACTTATTTGCTGTGTGGCACTACCGTCCATCCCTGGTATATTATTGTTCCGGCGCTCTGGGGCTTATTGGCTGGTTGGTATTTTCCGCTGCTGTGGTTGTTCCTGGCGTGGTTAAGTTATAGCCATTATCACCAGGGTATTTTTTATGAACGAATGGGCTGGGTAGCCTTGGAGTATGGCCTGTTGCTCCTTTCCATATGGACAGAATGGCGGGTAAAAAAAAGAGGATTGTTTTTTGCTCCGGAAAGTTTTTATTTAAGCTAAACCCAATCGCCAGGTTATGAGTACCGGAGAACAAAATTTGTGGCAGATCGTCCAGCGTTTACAACCTCAACTCCACGAGGGGGCCTATGTTTTTTGTACTGTGGAGAGCCGCCAGCCCATGCCTTCTGAATGGTGTGTCATGATGTTTTGTGAAGCGGAAGGAACCACGATCATCCTGCGCCGGGAGCATGCCGACGAGTTAGGATTAAGTTATGAATATGTCTCGTCTTGGATAACTTTACAAGTGCATTCCGCGCTGTCGTCGGTAGGGCTCACAGCCGTTTTTTCAACGGCTTTAACCGCCGCCGGTATCAGTTGTAATGTCGTGGCCGGATATTATCATGATCACCTGTTTGTACCGGAAGATTTAGCTTCTGCCGCGTTACAAACTTTGTCTGATTTAAGTGCATCGCCAGCGCCAGACTCGTTTTAATACTCTGAGTTTTACCTTGTTTGCATTATTAATCTTTTAAACCCTTGGTCACCCGATGGGTGGTGAGAGTTCTTCATTTATCTACTCGCGTTAATGACCTATTTTTACCATACTTTCCAATCCAATAGAATTACATTTATGCGCATTAATCATTTGGTGAAAAATATATTATGGATATTATGGTACAATTTAATTCTACATTTTTATTGCGCTTGCCATTGGCTATTATTTTGTTGATGCACAGTATACCTGGAATGTTCAATAATGGCATCCATGATTTTGGCCATTTATTTCTCAACGCTATCGGTTTTGCACCCTTTGGAGTAGCCATCGCCTGGGCGGTTAAACTATCGCATGTGGTCAGTGCCGTGTTATTGCTTATAAATAAATATGTGCGTTGGGCTTCGTGGGTGAATATTTTTATTTTTTTGTTTGGTATCATTTTGGTTCACGCAAAAGACGGATGGTTCGTGGTCGGAGGTGGGAGAAATGGTATCGAATTCAATATCCTCTTAATCTTCGTTTCTCTGGCCTTGATTTATCCTTATGGGTTCCCACCTCAGCCAAAACAAAAAAGCTGATGGAAAATTCATTGGACTTTTTGTAATTAAATAATTTATTTCTTCCTTAAGTGCCTTCAAAGATGAAAAACTAAGCAAGAAATTAACGCTTATTTTATTTCAAGGACTGAATTTATATCGGTGATTTCCTGTAAATAATGTTTGACTTCTTGATCACTAACGGGCGAAAAATCATCATAAAAAGCACCCACGCCATAAAAATCTTCCGGCACGAGCAAACAAATCAGTTCATCGGCTTCAGCGCTTAACATTTTTAGGGAACTACGCGACGCTACCGGTACGGCAATGATTAA
>JAYRWN010000032.1:0-4379 GCA_041917975.1 Saprospiraceae bacterium
AAAAATAAGCTATCCAATGCCATAAATTCCAGCGCTGATAAAATCAAGGTATTAAGGAGAATTATCAGAAAATTTAATTGGCCAGAATTAATGATTTTTCTGATAAAAAAATTCAGACAAATTCTCTATCGTAACCTGGAAATAAAAAGATGACTACAAAACAAATTTTATTTAGCCTGTCTTTGCTGTATATGCTGATCAGATGTTCATCAACGACCAGCGCTTTTAAGACCACAGATAATTATTATACTTAGCGCACCAAATAAAAAAAGCTGCGGGACCAACCGCAGCCTTGAATCCTTGAATATGAAATAAAATGATGTGAAATAATTACATGTTTTTTTGACTAAAAACCTATTATCCTGATAATATAATATTCCATGATTACCCCATAATAATTTACATGGCTACAAATATTTCATGGACATGGAAATTAAATAAACTCGAATTAACCAAACAAAAATTAATAGCCAATCAGGTTAATTTTATTAGCCAAAGAGAAACCAAAAATTATTTATCGTTTGGTAATGATGATGCTGAGCTATAGCAGTTAGAGCTGGAGGTCCCCCCAAATCTCTATATGCCAGGATGACCAACCAATCTATTATAATTATAAATCAAATGATGTGCCAAATATATAAGTCTATTATTCCCATGGTTTAAATGAATCAGCTGTTCCAGCCTGGGAAAAACACATCTTTTAAATGCCGGATGACTGGCAATTGCCCGCCGGGACTATAAACAGAGACTATATCAAAGCGCACCTCACCATCATAATTATTTTTCCGCATATATGCACATGCTGCCTGCCAAATGCGCTTCTGTTGCGCGGGCGTCAAAAAATCCTCCGGAGCACCGTAGTACTGGTAGGTGCGGGTTTTTACTTCTACGAAACAAAGGATAGATTGATGGCTGGCTACAATATCCAGTTCATGGTGCCCGGCCCGCCAGTTTCGTGCCTGAATAACATACCCGTTTTGTTGTAACCAGGCTATAGCCAGGTTTTCACCGTGGTGCCCTTTATCCTGAGTGGTTTGTTGATCCTGTTGCATATTAAATTAGGTGGCCCATGTTTAAAAAATACATCATCACTGCATACAACCCCTGACAGAATGAGCATCTTTGTATGGTCAGCCAAGTCTAAGATATCCATATGTCCAAAAATAAACAAGCTGCTATCGGATTCATCTTCATTACTTTATTAATTGATGTCACCGGATTGGGGATAATCATTCCGGTGATGCCTACCCTTATCCGTGAATTGTCCGGTGGCACACTCAGCGATGCATCGCGTTATGGCGGGTGGTTAATGTTCGCTTATGCGTTTGTGCAGTTTTTATGTGCGCCTATTCTGGGCGGATTAAGTGACCGCTATGGCCGTCGTCCGGTCTTATTAGCCTCCTTGTTCGGATTCGGGGTCGATTATTTATTCTTGGCATTGGCTCCCACTTTAGGTTGGCTTTTTGTAGGCCGGGTGATTGCCGGATTTATGGGGGCTAGCTTTACTACCGGGGCCGCATATATTGCTGACATCAGCACTCCAGAGAAAAGGGCCCAAAACTTCGGTATGATTGGCGCCGCTTTTGGCCTGGGTTTTATCATCGGCCCGGTGTTGGGTGGTTTGCTCGGTAGTTTCGGATCGCGTGTTCCATTTTATGCAGCCGCAAGCCTGGCTTTAATTAACTGGTTGTATGGCTATTTTATTCTGCCGGAGTCGCTTAAACCTGAAAATCGCCGAGCATTTGACTGGCGTCGGGCCAATCCGGTCGGCACCTTAAGGCATTTACGCAAATACCCCATCATTGCGGGCCTGATCATCACCCTGGTTCTGGTGTACATCTCCTCCCATGCCGTGCAAGGAACCTGGTCGTTCTTCACCATGGAAAAATTTCAGTGGAACGAGCGTATGGTCGGAATATCCCTGGGCGTGGTGGGCGTGGTGAGTGCCATCGTACAGGGTGGTTTGATTCGAATTATCATCCCCAAGTTGGGTCAGACTAAATCTGTGTATGTGGGATTGGGATTATATAGCCTGGGGTTTGTTCTGTTCGCCTTTGCGACACAAGGTTGGCAAATGTTCCTTTTTTGTATTCCCTACTGCCTGGGAGGTATCGCCGGGCCGGCTATCCAGGGGTTGATCTCTACGCACATTCCACCCAACGAACAAGGCGAATTACAAGGTGGCTTAACCAGTTTAGCCAGCCTGACCTCCATCGTCGGGCCACCACTGATGACCAATATTTTCGCCCATTTTACCCGTCACGATGCCGGATTATATTTTCCCGGCGCTCCGCTGATTCTGGGTGCGTTATTGACTACTCTAGGTACCTTCTTGGCGTTTAGGAGCCTGCAAAAACATGTCTGAGAAGTAATTAATGGTGTTAGCATAGACTCTGACCCCTCCGATCACGACCATAGGTACTTTCTATACCCTCACAGCGGGCCTAGATAATTTCAATATGGGATCCAGTTATGGCCAGGCTCTGCAGTAAAGCTACACAGTAGTTATCTCAATGGGGTTACTCAGTATTTTATTGACTGGACATAAGTCGGCGATTTGCAGCATCCGTTTCTTTTGATCTTCATCGAGTGGTCCGAACAAGGTTATTCTTTTAGTCATCATCGTTTTTTTCAGCTCTGCCTGCCATTCAAAATCCACGTCAACTTCTACTCTTTCTAAAGGCCACCCTTTACGGTCAGCGTACATCCGCAGGGTAATGGCGGTACACGCCGACAAAGCGCTTTTTAATAAAGCTGAGGGCGCAAAACCGGTGTGCTGGCCACCTTTCTCCACCGGTTCATCAGCAATTAATTCTAATCCGGCGTGGGACAACAAAGTTTGATACTGCTCACGATTGATCGTTGCTTTAACCATGGTATTTATTGCTAATTTATTCAGTGGTAAGGTTTAAAAAAAAATAAAACTGCTCAGTGCGTCAGGTCACTGAAACAATTAATTTAAAACATATCGCAGCTACTCAATAGCAAATAACCCAGAGGGCGCCTGAAACCCTTTATTTTAATTCGAAAGTGAATTCTTCAGCTTTTTTTCGAGCCCTAACCGTTAATTCACGCGTGCGGAAAGGCTCATCAAGGGATTCCGGGTCATGCAAATATCCTAAAGCAATAAAAACGGCTATATCGAATTCCGCCGCATCCAAACCCAAAAACTCGAGCGATTTACTTTTATCGAATCCTCCCATCAGATGCCCGTAAATACCCATGGAGGTAGCTTGAATAAGTAAGTTGGCATGCGCAGATCCGACGTCATGGTGAGCGGAGCCATTTGGACTGCCATCTTCATAATGGAGACGCACCAAACTGGCGATAATCACGGCAGCGTGTTTGGCCCAGCGTTGATTACCCGGTGACAGACAATCGACCATGCCGGGAAAATGGTCCGTATCGCGGTGGCTATAGATAAAGCGCCAGGGTTGGGCGTTCATGGCGCTAAAGGTCCATGAAGCTGCTTCAAATAGCGTCAGCAACTCTTGTTGGGCAATGGGCCGGTCCGCAAAGCTGCGGGCACTCCAGCGTTGACGAATAAGCGGATGAACCGGGAAATGGGTAGGCGCTAATTTTATTTGGGACGAGGATAATTCCAGGGGACTATAATTATCAACCATAATAAAAATGAGATTAGTGTAACCCTAACCATCCTCATGAACTAATGGTTCGACCTTAGGTCAAAAAAATACAGCGTTAGGAATAAAATATAAATTTATTTGCCCAGAGCCCGACGCATGGTTTCACCGATCTCCGCAGGAGAGTTGACTACATGTATACCACATTCAGCCATAATTTTCATTTTGGCTTCCGCTGTATCTGCTTTTCCGCCAATGATGGCGCCGGCATGACCCATTTTGCGGCCTTTCGGAGCCGTCTGGCCCGCGATGAACCCCACCACGGGTTTGGTCCCATATTCTTTGACCCAATAGGCTGCTTCGGCCTCCATGCCTCCACCTATCTCGCCGATCATGATGATGCCTTCCGTTGCCGGATCATTCATCAACAATTCAACTGCCTCTTTTGTGGTTGTACCAACGATGGGGTCTCCTCCTATACCAATGCAGGTAGACTGGCCAAGCCCGGCTTTGGTCACTTGGTCTACGGCCTCATAGGTCAGCGTACCAGACCGGGACACGATACCGATAGTGCCTTTACGATGAATAAACCCAGGCATAATACCTACCTTGGCTTCATCTGGCGTGATGATCCCGGGGCAGTTAGGTCCTATTAGCCGACAATTATAATGACTGATATAATGTTTTACTTTTATCATGTCCTGCACCGGTATGCCTTCCGTGATACAGACGATGACTTTGATGCCTGCTTCAGCAGCCTCCATGATTGCATCAGCGGCAAAAGCCGGTGGTACA
>JAYRWN010000033.1:0-2450 GCA_041917975.1 Saprospiraceae bacterium
AGTACTGGGTAATTATACCGCCAAAGTAAATCTACATTCGAAAGTTAAAACCACCCTTAATTTTGAAGTGGTTGAAGATTAATCATGTATCTAAAGAGATGATGAGAGGGGGTTACAAGCCCCCTTTTTTTATTTTTAGCTATCTTAATGCTGTATGCATATCTTCTCCAATCTGTCCACACCGCGTCTGTTCCTCCGCAGCATCACCGCTGGCGACCTGAACCACATCTACCAGGGACTTTCTGACCCGCAAGTCGTCCGGTATTACGGTGTAAGTTATCGCACTTTGGAGGAAACTCAAGTGCAAATGGATTGGTACGCCCAACTGGAAACATGCGGTACCGGCCGTTGGTGGGCTATCTGCTCCAAAGAGGATAAAACTTTTATGGGAGCCAGCGGGCTGAATAATTTACACCAAACGCACCGTAAAGCAGAGTTAGGCTTTTGGTTTTTACCGGACTACTGGGGACGAGGCTTTGCTCTGGAGGCGGTCCGCGCTATTTTGGAGTATGCTTTCCAGACCCTGCAACTCCATCGCATTGATGCCCAGGTAGAACCGGAAAACGAGGCGTGTAAACGTCTGTTAACCCGCCTGAATTTCCGTTACGAAGGCACTTGGCGAGACTGTGAGGTTAAGAACGGCCGTTTCATTAGTTTGGAACACTACGCCTTGCTGGAAGATAACCTGATTAAGTAAGTAAAGACAGCTAGATCTTGAAAATTTTTGGTTCTTCTTGGTGATTTTAATTCTCCACCTTATCTTTACATCAGGTCTAAACCATGGTGTTTACACCTAAAGAGATGATAAGAAAATGGGGGTCGAAAGAGATCCCTTTTTTATTATTTTGCTTACGCTTTTTGCCCTTCTACACGCTCAAAAAATGCAGATGAATTATTCCAATTTTAAATAATCATTCAGCTATCATAACCAACAAATGATCACTTTTTGAACTTCTTCTCATAAAGTGCGATCCACTGCTCGACCGTCATTTTATGCATTAATTCGCCAATCAAATCAAACGGGATGTCTGCGGTTTTTTTGAAGCGGAGACAACTTTTACCTATATCCAGCTTGGACGTGCTGTGTTTTGGATATTCCTGGGTAAACCAGGCCAGCAGGGTCTCATCCGCATAAAGGCCCATGTGATACAGGGCCACAAAATTTTTCTGGGCCGCCAGATTGATGAACGGGAGCGGTTGTTTGGGATCGCAATGGTATCCTGCCGGGTAGGCGCTATGCGGCACCACATAACCAATCATATTGTAGTTGATGCATTCGGTGAATCCGGGTGGTATATTTTGCAGAACGGTCTTCCGCAATTGCTCAAGGACCGACTGTTGTTCTTCCGGCAGCTGGGCCAGATAATCTTCCGGTGAAGTGGCTACATAACGCATATGTCTATCATTTAGGTGGTAAATATTTCAAATATACGTGTAACGAAATCTTTTTTCTTTAAACTCTGGACAGAATATTGGTACAAAAGTCAGCCAAAGGCCCTCCTCTAACGACAAAGTGCTGAGGGAATAAAAATTCAGTTTGTTAGTCAAATCAAAAATGGCATTTCGGGCCATGGATGGTGAGCCACCTTTCCTTATCCCGGAAATCAGGCATCACCCACCTGGCGCACAAAATCATAGGCGCTCATCCAGCAAGTTTGGCCTAGACGACTTCCCGGGTTTGGTGTCCAGGGTTAGTTGAATAAAAATATTAAAAATCATCAAAACAAATATTATCATTTATTTAACGTTTTCTTAACACTATGTGGGGGGGGGGAGTTGGTATATTTGCCCAGTGCACATATTTTAATTAAACCCATTAGCCAGTTATATACTGTATTGTTTTTATCTGATCAGATTAATCCTACTGCATTGAACCGCTCTTGTACGAGATGAAGAAGGACCCTATGCCTTCAACAACAAAATAGGTCTTTTTTTAACACCTAAAATTTATTAATATGTGTCCCAATAAAATAATTATTTGTTTAATATTAGTAATTGGCTTAATTCAGTCTTGCTCAAAAGAATTTATCGACACCAAGTTAAATTCATCCACCGAAAAAGTTACACCTTTTACTACGTATAATGAGTTAATTGTTAACAATAATAAACGTATGAATGAAAGCAATCGTCACAAATTAGCAAAAAGTGTTGCTATCGCAATGAATGACCCAATATTTAGAGAATTTGTGTTTAATGAATTGAACAAAAATTGGGGTGGCGATAATCAATTTTTGATTAATGATGTCTTTAATACAAGTGTTAATGAGAATATGAAATTCAATAATTATCTTGAAAACGCAGGACTAGATAATGCTGTGAAATCAGAATTAGAAGTCACTAGAAAAATTAGAATCCTTGCGACTGAGTTTACACATAAGAAACTTCTAGAACAAGGTATTGAGAATCTCTTGGTAGTTGAGGGAGAAGGAGAAGCAAAGAATAATAAATTC
>JAYRWN010000034.1:0-6798 GCA_041917975.1 Saprospiraceae bacterium
GAGCCTGATGCTTTGGACATCTTTAGATATAAACTGGGTTTTGGTTTTTATTATCAATATCCACGTAATATGGTGCATCTTAATCAAGGTTTTGATCAAAACCATGAACCCTGGTTTCAGGAGGTTGGTCAATTATATGGCCTGGAAGCCACGGATTGGAGCTGGTCCGCAGTCTTAACGGATGCTAATTTAGATGGGCGTAAAGATATCCTGGTCTCAAATGGGATTGTTCGCCGGCCCAATGATCTGGATTATCTTAATTATACGTACCAGGATCAGCAGAAAAAGTTAACTGATCAAGAATTAGCAGCATTAATGCCAGCGGGGGCTGTGCCTAATCAGATATTTATACAAAATGAAGGATTTACGTTTAGCCAGGATTCGCTTGGGCAAGCCAATTGCGTCACCGGATTAATAGCTATAGATTTAGATGCAGATGGGGATGAAGATTTGGTTGGAAATGCCATTAATGACCCGGTTTGGCTCATGGAGAATAAGAGCGTACAGAACCATTATTTGCGAGTTGAGACACATTCTGCCCAGGTATTGACTGTGGAATTAGTTTGTGATAATCTGAAACAATTTTACCAATTGGGGCCAAGGCTTTCCTTTCAATCGGGGGCCTTTACACCGGTCACCATCGGGTTGGGAAAGTATAGATCTATTGATACCCTAAAAATTCTGAGAGGTACGGACGTTGTCCAAAGCTATACCGGATTGGGCGTTGATACTTTACTTAAATTAGAAATCGGTGTCCTTTCAAAGCCGGAAGGGTTGCCTGGTCTTAAATTCGATGATCAGGTTAAAATGAGTTTGCCTGGTTTATCACTGAAGCACCAGGAAAATACCTACCAGGATGAAGTGGCAGAGCCATTTATTCCCTATTACCTTTCTGAAAGTGGACCTTGCATGGCCATTGGAGATGTTAATCAAGACAGTCTGGAAGATATTTTTTTTGGAGCAACCCAAAGCCGGGCTGCTCAATTAGCCATTCAAACTAAAAACGGTTCATTTAAACTATCCACCCTTACTCCAGTTTCTGCGGCAAAACAAGAAGATGTGGATGCGTTATTTTGTGATCTTGAAGCTGATGGTGATCTGGATTTAATCATAGCCGGAGGAGGTAGTGAAGTTGGCACGAATCTAAATTACACCACGCGTATATATCTAAATGAAAATAAAGGCAACCTAAAGTATTGTCCGACTTGTTTGCCGCCTTTTCCTCTTAATGCAGCGGTCGTTAGAGCTGGTGATATAGATGGTGACGGTGACAAAGATCTGTTTGTAGGCGGAAAAAGTAAGCCGGGTCAATATGGAGCCTCGCCGTTTAGCTTAATTTTTATCAATAACGGTGCCGGTCAATTTTCAATCGGAGATACCAGTTTTATCCGACCATTTGGTAGCTTAGGGATGGTGACAGATGCTCAATTTGTTAATCTGGATGATGATGGAGAAGATGAATTAGTGGTCGTCGGGCATTGGATGCCGGTTACCTATTTTGATTTTCATCCTGGTCATATTTCTGTTACCAAACTTGCTAATACGGAAGGGTGGTGGAACTGCCTCGTTCCCAGCGACTTTGACGGGGATGGTGATCAAGACTTTTTGTTAGGGAATTGGGGATTAAATAGTCCCCTCAGGGCTGATACAGCTCAACCTTTGCAATTGTATTTAGGAGATTTTGACCAAAATGGATTTGTGGAACCCTTGATAACCTATTTTCATCAAGGCATGGAAAGGACCCTCTTGGGTAAAGAAACTTTGCAGAAACATGTACCCATTTTAAAAAGATATTATCCCAAATTTTCAGCCTTTGCCGCAACGAGCTTTTCGAAATTATTTCCTAACGGATTTTCAACTCAGTTGGTGTATAAAAAGGTTGTGGAATTAAGGTCCGGCACATTGATTAACCACGGTGCTATGGAATGGAATTTTGTGCCTTTCGATTTAAAAGTCCAATGCAGCCCGATTTATGCCATAACTTCGATAAATTTACCTGGGCAAACCATGTATCTGCTGGGTGGGAATAATTATTCAGCCCAGCCTTATCTGGGTCGAATAAATAATTTGCGTCAGCAGGCTATGCTTGTAGATGAACATAAGCAATTTAAACATGTCCAACTTTCAAACTTGCAATTAACCGGCGAGGTTAGGATTTTAAAAACCATGCCTTATCAAAACCATCGGATTTTACTTTGTGGAAGTATTAATCAGCCCTTAACTGTATATAATTTAAAACAAATAAATTATCAACCATGGTGAAAACTAGTCTCGCTACACTTCCCCACTTTCGCTCTGTTTTCTCTTTTGTTTTATGGTGTCTTGCGGTTTTCTCTTTGCTGGGCCAAACTGATGGTTGGACCATACGCGCTACACAAATAGATCCTGCTAATTATTACGGTATAACTGTGGCTAATGGCATGGTAGGAATTATTTCTTCACCTGAACCGCTGATGGTCAAAGATGTAGTCCTGAATGGCGTTTATGACCATTATCAACGGGGACGGGTGTCGAATATTTTAAAAGTTTTTAATCATGTAAACATGGCCCTGGAAGTCAATGGCCGGAGAGTATCCAGGCGGGACATCTCTAGGTTTGAACAGGTCTTGAAGATGAAGACAGCAGAATTTGTAACCAGTTTTCAGATAGGCAACCAACTTAAGGTAACACAAAGCGTGTTGTCTTTGCGTCACCTGCCCTACACAGCTATGATCCAGGTGACTCTTGAAGCGCTGGATGATATCAAAGTGACTCCTATTTCTTTAATTACCGCACCGGATCACTTGCAGGATGTGCGTAATTATTATTCTGAAATAGACCGTCCGCATGTAAAGATTCCATTAATGACCTCGGTGGGATTGAGTCCAACCGGGCAATATAAAGTGGCTGCGGCCAATTCGATAATATTTCCGGAACCTCATGGCCAGGAGCCCCAATTGATTCATGAAGATTGGGACTACAATATGCACTTGATGAAGTTCCATAAAACCATGAAGAAGGGTGAACAATATACTTTTGATGTCGTGGCTAGCGTGATTTCCTCAGCATCAGTGGGTGATCCGCACAATGAAGCCGAGCGTCTGACTATTTATGCAAAGCTGGAAGGACGGGAACGTTTAAAGAATCGACATATTGAAGCCTGGGAGGAATTGTGGAGGAGTGACATCCATATAGCCGGTGATATGACAGAGCAACGTGCGGCGCGTTCAGCTTTGTATCATTTATATTCCTTTGCTCGGGCCGGAACTGCCTTTAGTTTATCGCCCATGGGTTTGTCCGGACTAGGGTATAATGGACATGTATTTTGGGATACTGAACTGTGGATGTATCCACCTTTGTTAATGTTGCAGCCGGACATAGCCAAGTCTTTATTGGAATACCGGTTTCAGCGCTTGGGAGCGGCGAGAGAAAATGCTTTTGCCCATGGTTATAAAGGCGCGATGTTCCCCTGGGAATCATCAAAAGATGGCTCGGAGGATACTCCGGTATGGGCTTTAACGGGACCTTTTCAACACCATATTACCGGATGCGTAGGTTGGGCAGCCTGGAAATATTATCAGGTTACCAAGGACCAGTTATGGCTGCGCGAACGGGGGTTTCCAATTCTAAAGGAAGTGGCTGATTTCTGGGCTAGCCGGGTTGAGCGCAAAGGCCCTGGAAAATACGAAATAAACAATGTCATCGGAGCAAACGAATGGCAAGAAAACATAGACAACAATGCGTTCACCAATGGGATGGCGAAAACGGTGCTCCGCTATGCCGCGCAGGCCGCACAAAAATTAAATATTCCGGCTAATCCCGACTGGGAGCAGGTGGCAGAAAACATACCCTTGCTCTCCTTTACAGATGGCACCACCAAAGAAAATGTGACCTATGCCGGTGAAGAAATCAAACAAGCCGACGTGAATTTGTTAGCTTATCCTTTAGAAGTTATTGCTGATCCGGTTAAGGTACAAAAGGACCTGAATTATTACGCGCCAAGGATGTCAAAAGAGGGCCCCGCCATGGGACCTGCCATATTATCTGTGCTGTATAACCAGGTAGGTGATTTAGATCAGGCTTTCACCTGGTTCAAAAAGAGTTACCTTTACAATGAGGTACCTCCTTTTGGCGTATTAGCCGAGACGGCTGGAGGGACCAACCCGTATTTCGCCACCGGCGCAGGCGGTATGTTGCAAGCTATATTGGCAGGATTTGCCGGGCTGAGGATAACAGATGAAGGCATTATTAAACAAAAATCTACTATTCCTGATCATTGGAAAAGTTTAACCATTCAAGGATTGGGTGTCGATAAAAAAACTGTACAAATAAATGCGGGAAGAAACTAGAAATTTCTCTTTTAGATATAAACTGATGAAAACAAAAATAGACTTCAGCCATATTTTTATGGTTGCCACCTTGTTGCTTATTCTGAGCTGCAAGTCGGGATCGGATCAACCAGTCTTACTGGACAATTCCTATGCAACGAAGGCTGTGGATGATCTTACCCAAATTATTATTCATGATATATTTTCTCCGCCTCAGGCAGCTCGAATATATGCTTATACCACCATTGCCGGGTTTGAAGCGGCACGTTTTGGAGAACCTGCCCTGACTAGTCTGGCCGGACAGTTAAGAGATTTCGGTTCGGTGCCGGCGCCTGATAAAGAGACAGAAATTAATTTTGATTTGGCCGGGTTAGAAGCGGCCTATACGACCGGCAAAGCACTTATATTTTCAGAAGCAACCCTGGAAGAAAAAAAAGCAGCAGCTTATCAGAAAATTAAAACTAACACAAAACTATCCAACAAAGTGTGGAAGAACTCCCTGGCTTTCGGTCAACAGGTGGCTGCACATGTGCTGGCCTGGGCCGACAAGGATAATTATAAACAGACCAGAACCTTTCCTAAATATTCAATTCAGGATAATCCGGCTACCTGGAAACCCACACCACCTTCGTATATGCAAGGTATAGAACCTTCCTGGCGTGAGATTCGTCCGTTTGTCCTGGATTCGGCCCAACAGTTCAAGCCTATTGCTCCTACGCCATTTGATACCAAAGAAGACAGCAAGTTTTTTAAAGAAGTGATGGAGGTATATCTTACCGGAAAAAACCTCACCGATGAACAAAAAGCGATAGCTAATTTTTGGGATTGTAATCCTTATGTGACGCATCAGACCGGTCACGTGATGTTTGCCACTAAAAAAATCACCCCTGGTGGACATTGGATGGGGATAGCCAGTCAGGCTTGTTTACAGGCTGGGAAAAGTTATGTTGAAACTTCCCAGATATTGGCGATAACTGCTATTACTCTGTCCGATGGTTTTATCAGCTGCTGGGATGAAAAATACCGCAGCGTGCTGGTGCGCCCAGAGACCGTGATCAATACCCATATTGATGAAACCTGGGCCCCTTTGTTACAGACACCACCATTTCCGGAATACACCAGTGGGCACAGTGTGATATCTTCAGCGGCATCGGTAGCACTGACGAACATTTTTGGGGATAATTTTGCTTATGTGGATAGTGTGGAAGTCCCATACGGGTTACCTCCCCGTTCGTTTAAATCATTTTATCAGGCTGCTGATGAAGCCTCCATCTCGCGTTTGTATGGAGGTATTCACTATATGCCGGCCATCACGGAAGGCGTAAAACAAGGAAAAAATGTAGGGGCTTTGATTTCTGCGAGAATTAAGTTGAGAGAATAATTCCGAAGACTTGAGGATACGTTTTTAATTTGACTGGTTAGTCCTTGTAGGTTAGTCTCAATGATTTTATTTGGGGATGATAAGCATTTAAACTCCAGTATTTAATCTCCAGCCCCTACCGGAATATGGTGAATTTGCCAATAGCTGCGGAATGTATTTTGTCCTGTGTGCTAATTTTCTGATGGAACAAATAGTTAGTTGGAAAAACCAGAATGGTGTGTGTAATAATCAATATCCACAGGTTAAAATTAAATGCTTAGGTGATTGAATTAGGTGAATTTTTAACTTAAAAAAAATAAACTTTTAATGATTTTTTGTAGATCTTAGTTATAAAATAGCATCATTGACTCAGATAAAAAATTATATTAATAAAATAGGGATTTACTTAGTTGTTTACAATTCACTGATTGTAGCAGGTTGTGTGGATCGCATTCCAGTGAATATAAAGGGAGAACAAACCTTAAACCTGGTATTTGACGGGAGATTAATTTACGGAGACCCTACCTATGTTTATCTGTCCGTAGCGCATCTTTTAGACTTTGCCCAATCCAGAACTCTGCTCATTGCAGTGGATCAAGTGATCTTAAGGAATAGTCTTGGGCAGAGCAAATCTCTGGCCTATATCAAGTATGGCTATTATGAGGCAGTCATTCATCCCCAAGATCCGGACTTTACAATTATCCCCGGTCTGGACTTCCAAATCGTGTTAAGCTTAGCCGATGGCCGAAGGTATGAGTCCCGGGCTGAAAAATTATTACCTTCAAATAAACAAGGTTACCTGAATTATGAAATAGTCAACAGAGAAATTAAAGATCGGGTAACCGGACTGTTCCAATATGATCATCGCCTGCAATTTAATTTACACACCAGCTTTGTCGATCCTATAAACCTGACCAGAAAACAAAAATATAAATATGAATACAACTTCACTTTTAAGTTTACTGATAATGAAGAGAAAGTTTGTTATATCAGGGGAGAATTAGAATTAAATAAAATAAATCACCTGTCCGGCAGGGATTTTTCTGAGGATACGGTTAATTATCCATTATACCAATCAGCGTTTAGTTACCGGTTTTATGAGGGTGCATACTTTACAGTTTATCAACAAAC
>JAYRWN010000035.1:0-4450 GCA_041917975.1 Saprospiraceae bacterium
GTGTTGGATGAATATGGTCGAATTGTGGCTACTGGACATTTTCATCCCAGCTCCATTGCTGTGCGGGTCCTTCAGTTTCATGAAATGGATGACCTTAAAGGATTTTACCAGGAAAAACTTCGTCAGGCCTATTACCTACGCCAACGGTTAGGTTGTATTCCTAATCAATCAACTTCAGCGTATCGATTGGTACACGGGGAAGGTGATGGTCTGTCTGGATTAATTATTGATGTTTATAGCCAGGTCGCCATCATCCAGTGTCACACATTAGGCATGTGGCGCGATATACCTCATATTCTGGAGGGCTTGTTGGGCCTTCCGGGTACACCAGTTATTTCTGTCTATACAAAAAGTGCGAGTATTTTACCTCATGCCGATGTACAAGACGGCTTCCTTTTTGGACCAAAGGTCGATGCACTTGAAGTGATCGAATCCGGCATTAAATATAAAGTCGATTTTATTCAAGGCCAGAAAACGGGTTTATTTATAGATCAACGCATTAACCGGGCTTTATTATCGAATTATTGTCGAAATAAAAAAGTACTGAACACCTTTTGTTATACCGGAGGATTTTCATTAGCTGCATTGCAAGGTGGAGCAGACGAGGTGGTTTCTGTTGATCAGAGCAGCTGGGCCATTGATCATGCCATAAAAAATGTTGAAGCTAATTTCGGTACATCTTGTGGACACACGGCAGTAATATCCAAAGTGGTACCCTACTTACAGAACCTTACTTCCAAATTTGATATAATCATCGTTGACCCTCCGGCTTACGCCAAAAATTTAGATCATCGACATGGGGCCATCAAAGCTTATTCCAGGCTTAATTTTGAGGCTATTAAGCAACTCAATCCGGGTGGTCTTTTGTTTACCTTCAGTTGTTCACAAGTCGTTGGTCGTGAACTCTTTGAGGGGGCTGTTTTGTCCGCAGCTATGGAAGCTAAACGCGATGCCCGGATCCTACACTATTTAGAGCAAAGTCCTGATCACCCGGTTAATATTTTTCATCGCGAGGGTTTATACCTTAAAGGACTGGTTCTGGAGTTTGATTAATTCAGGCTAGTCATAAGTCACCTTCATATTATTCAATTTACCTTCAGGATGGATAACTACTGCACCCCGTTCTCTTTTTTTACCCATGAGTTTAATACCTTTCCATTTTGAAGCCCCAAGATGAGTTATCATACCTAGTTCGCCAAGATGAAGTTGTGCCCCTGGCATAATCTGTATTTCTCCGTCCGGAGGCATATTTACCGTTTGGTTAATAGATAATATTACTCCGGAATTAATTATCAGGTCCCCTGCCAGATCCACAGGTAGCGACCAGGTCATAGGATCATCAACCACTAATTTATAAATCGAGTCTTTTGGATACCATATGGGCCGAATAAGCTTACGCACACTCGAATTTGCCTGGGTCATAATTCGGCGTATTCGTTCTATTTGGCAAGGAGTCCAGGCGTTTTGGTAGGTATTGTAATCCATGACATTATTAGAAACCCCCTCTTTACAAGGCCCGGAAACCGTAAAATTCCAACAATTATCATGTGTCGGTGTATCCTCGCATCCATCACTATACGTCCACGCATGGCGTAAGCCCAGTACGTGGCCGATCTCGTGATTCAACAAATTTTTACAATACCAGGAGCCCTTAGGCAAAGAAAACGTAGTACCATCCCACACGGTATCCCGCATGTTTTCATACCAATTGACCACTTTGACCCAGGTACTAAAAGCAATACCATTGTCAGTCCTCACATAAGTTGAAGATCTCGCACTATCCGGGTGGTTCGCCATCACAAAAATATTGAGAATAGTATCTCCACCGCTTCCATACTTTTTAAATACTCTTTCATCACCAAGGTTGCTGAACTTACCGCGGTTTATTAGATAAAACAAGGAATCTTTATCCCGATGAAAAAAGATACCATCAGTATCCCCTTCCCCGCCCACCAAAACATACTGGTACCCTGTGGGCCAGACTTCCGTTTCGTTTCCTTTTGGTAGCCACATTTTTTGATTATTAGCCAACCCCAGGTTTGCGTCGGCGATAATTGATCTAATGATTGCTGGCCCTGAATCCTCACTAAAATTATTCCTCCCGAATTCATCTTGCATTACATGTACCTGTACCCTTATTTCATAAGGAGGTAGCACATTAAGAAAAAACTGAGTGAGGGTATCAGGTGTTTTTGATACTGCCCGTGATATTACTTCTAAAACTTGATCTTTAGGTTCTAAAACTTCCGGAGATGGTTGATACCACTGATAAACAACTGATGAGCGACAACTGATCAACAAACAATATCCTATGCCAAGAACTAAAAAATATCTACCCATAAACTTCAAAAAGCGTATAAATTTGCAGGTAAATCACCAGATAATGCGGTCATTTTTTTGTTTTTTATTCCTGGTCATTTTATCAGCTTGTGGTAAAAAAACCGATCCAGTGCTCGAAGAGCCCTTTCAATTAGCTAAAACTTTTGAAAAGGATCCTTCCGCGGCCAATGCTGAAAAATTTTTTGATTCAGCAATTACACTTTTACAAGGCGGCTTGTTAAAACCTGAATCAAAATTAGAATTATTACATAAATGCCAGGCTGTCAGCATACAAGCCCAGTTACCAGCAAGAACTGCGCTGTTCACCTCTACGCTTATCAAGGAAGATCCTCAAAATACTAATTTTAAATCCTGGTGCGCTGATTTGGTGCAAGCCTTGCAAGGTTTACAAAAGCAGGAGGCAGCACAATCGTTTGTTCTGGCCTTTGCCTCCGCCTTCCCAGGTGATAACCAATTGGCTGATTTCCAAAAAAGTGGTTTAAGCCCAAATGTAAAATCTATAGATGAGCAGATAGAATATTTTGCCTCTGCCATGTTTTCTGATTCGACTCATCAATTTAATGAAAATTTAGCCACCAATTTTATTGATGCCTGCGAAGCTCTGGCCATGGTTCACCCCAAACATCCAAAAGCGGTGGATTATTTGTTTAAAGCTGCCACCACCTCCCGGTCTATCCGCTCTTATCCTAAGGCCATTGCTATTTACGATTGGATCATTCGCTCATTTGATAATAATAATCAGGCCAGTCAGGCTTCTTTTTTTAAGGCTTTTACCGTGGATAATGATCTAAAAGATGTGCAGCAAGCTAAAGCCTTATATGCTGATTTTTTAAAAAAGTATCCGAATGATGAATTTGCCGATGATGCAAAATTCTTAATGGATAATTTAGGAAAAAGCGACGAAGAAATATTGGAATCATTAAAAAAGAACCAAGCTCAATAGCGCTTATTTTTTTAGCTCCAACTCTTTTTTGGCAAATGGTGATAAAGCAGTTCCCATGGCCAGAGCTTCGGCTTCCAACCGGTAAATGGATTTGGCTCCTTTGACAAATTTTGCCACTTTAACCAATCCTCCAAAAATGAAATTTTTTTCAGCCAGGTCGTCCATGCCTGACTTTACCCAGGTTAAGGGTAATTCAAATTCTGCTTCCAGCGTTTCATTGGCAGGAATCATGAGGTCAAGTTTTTCAATGATTTCACCCATCTTGTAATCATCCACCAACTTTCGTTTACTCCTCCCCCGATAGTAGCGTTCGAACATACTTACCTTAATCTGAGACACCTTTTGTTCAGTAAGTGAATAAAATTTAATTTTTCCATTGATTACCTTTTGACCATATCCTATTTCATCAGCGGTGATCAACTCTATTTTCACCCCTTCAATGCCAAAGAAACGTTTAACCTTGCCAAACATAAGATCCATTTACAAACAAATTCAAAAATAACTGCTGCTTCCCAGGCTTGCAAAATATATAGATGAATAGGAGAACCTTGCACTTGTATATAGTGCTATACACGACTAAATAACCCGTTTCAACCAACTTTGGCCAAAAGGCTTTACCCAATGTTTTACCAAATCTTCTTGCTGGTCTACCAGATTATCCAAACACCAGGTCTCGTCATGAATCTGGCCTGCAGCATAAGCCGATCTAAGGGCCTCACGGGAATAATAAGTTATCGCTCCTTGTTCGTTTAGTACCCCAAAAATCCAGCGATTAAATGGATCGAAGCCGAATTTTAACCCAAGTACGTTCAAAAAATGAACCGATTTATCGATCGAACAACCACTCGCATTAGCTTTGCTCTCATCTACCGCCAAAATTATTATGCGCTCATCTATAAGGCCTCCATATCCTGTCAATTGCCGGTTATGACTGGTCCATACGGCTATAAATGCAGCTATGTCCTGCTCTACCAGTGCTTTTTCTTCTGCTGTGCATGACCGATCCAAAGTATAAATCCATATTCTGGAGCTGCGATCCATAGTGACTAATTCTGACGGCAGAAGAGATTTTATTAACGACTCGACCATATTACCTATCCATATTTTGTATAACGAGTTCGGCAAGATCATAAACCATGACCTCGTCCTGTTTGTTTTCCGCTTTCA
>JAYRWN010000036.1:0-23483 GCA_041917975.1 Saprospiraceae bacterium
ACCTGTGCGGTAAAAACATATATCATCTATATAGTAAGTATTATTACTATTGGTATAAATATTAACCGCACCTAAGGTTTTACTCTTTGAAACTTTATTTTGTATATTTCCCAAAGAAAATTGCCAACTGTTGATATATTTACCATTAATAAATAATTCAACCCGGTCCTCATCTATATCAACTATCTGCGTTACCGAAATCCACTCATCCTGAGCATAAGTAAAGTCAAATAATTTTTTATTCTCCCCCTCAACAAAACCTGACTTATTAGTGGCAAACTGGACAGTATACGCCCAATGATTACCCGAAGAATTGTGTTGTAAATTATACACTGCTCCGCGGTTATTTGGTACAAATAATTTCCAGCTTAATCTATATCTTCCGGATTTTATGTTACCCAAGGGTAATAAAATATTAGACTGCCCGGTGGAACTGGACAATTTTAATGATTTACTCCCAGTATTAGCCCTTTCGGCAGTAATAGTTCCAAAATCTCTTGTCTGATCCCATCTTTGCCAAATTCTGCTCTGTGAAAGATCAAGTGGCCCAGTATTATAAACTTCAAAATTATCGTGAAAATTAAGGGGTGCGACCGAAGCAGAGGTTTGGCACGCAGAAGGGCTGGTCCTGTTTAAACATCTAAAACTTATAACATAATTCCCTCTGATATTGCTGGCATAGCCGTCAACGATCAGATAATAATCATCGTTAGTTCGCAGGTAGATTGGCCCAATTTTTTCTGAAGAATTATTACCCCCAGTACTTTTCGCCATGCAAATAGATTGGTTAGAATTGTTACAGATATCTGCAGTTAAAAAAATATCCAGGTCGACCGATAAATTAGTTAATTCTATAATATACCAATCATCTTGATGAATATTTAATTTGTAAATCCGATCTTCTCCAGTGAACTGATTAGGGCTCGAATGGCAGGAGTATTTAGAAATATTATAATCATTTACACCTCCAACAGTAGTACCGGATAGGCTGTAACCACAAGATAATGTTATGGCTTGATTGCAGTTTTGTCCGGTTTGTGCCATTGATTCCCAATAAAATAAACAAAACATCAATATTAATGCTTTGGTGGAAACCAGGTTTCTTGTGGAGAACAATGCTAAAAGTCTGCTAAATTGGTCCATATCTCAATTGTTTTAATTGTTATTTAATGTATTGTATGAAATGATTATAAAAAGGTAACCCTTTCATTCTGTGTTTTAGAGACTACAATTTTGCTGAATGGACTCTAGAAAAAAAATACGCTTATGAGCGTATTTTAAACTGATAGACCTGATTTTCAAAAAACAAAAACATTTCCATTTCCCCAGGTGACCTTGGGCCCTAAACCGTCACTTAGCGTTTGAGGAATGTAATATTTATGGGAAAATCAATGGATGAGCTGACCCTGCTCCAGCAGCAGAACCTGTTTATTCTGGACCGCGTCAATAACCTGCAAGGTGATTTCCACCACCTGGCCCTGGACATCCCGGGTGTATTTCACCTTAATGATTGTCAGGATCTGCATGTCTTGGCCCTGAGTGAACAGTCGTCGGAGCATCTTGGGCTGGAAGCGCAGGAGGTGGTGGCCCTGGGCCTGGACTATTTTGAGCATTACATGCACCCCCACACCAAACAAATCGTCATTCCTTCGTTTATGGCATTTTATCAACGCGGGGAGGTGCATAACCTGTGCACGGAGATCCAAACCATCCGGGTGGGCCAGCACTGGGAAGATTTGATCACCGTCACCAAAATAAACCGGGAGCAGCACTACCTGCTCTCGTTATCCATTCCCGCCACGAAAATGCACCTGAGCCGGACGTTGGCACAAGCGCTGGAAGACCGCCAGTTCATCCGCCGCCATTTCCAGCACTTTATGTCCTTGACCGCGCGTGAAAAAGAAATCCTGGGACTGGTGGCTCAAGGGCTTACCAATGCGGAGATCGGCGCCAGACTATTTATCTCCAGCCACACCGTGCGAACGCATCGCAACCGGATCTTTGCCAAACTGGAGATCAAAACGTTCCGCGAATTAATCCGTTACGCCGATAATTTTTTATAAATCTAATAGACACCATGGCCCAGCAGACCTTAGCCGAACAAATCTTATTGCAACAGCAGAACCTGTTTATCCTGGATAAATTTCATCGTCAGGAAAATTTTGCGGTGTTAGCCGGGGATATCCCCGGCGTCTTTCACATTAATCAAAGCAGCGACCTGCAGATTCTGCAACTGAGTAAAAATTCCCGGGAACTGACCGGACTGGAAGCGGAGCAGGTGGTGGACATGGGGTTGGAGTATTTTTCCCGCCACATGCACCCCTATACGTTGACCCACGTCTTCCCCATCTTCCACCGGTATTATGCCAGTGGCGACAGCCGCAGTGTCTGTACTGAATGGCAAACCATGTTTTTGCGCCAAAGCTGGCAGGACCTGTTGACCGTCACCAAAATCAGTCAGGATAAAACCCACCTGATCAGCATATCCTTACCGCCGGCCCAGTTGCATCTCAGCCGCGGCATCGCCCGTGCCCTGGATGACCAGGTGTTTATCCGCCAGCACTACCAAAAGTTTATGTCCCTTACCGTGCGCGAAAAAGAAATCCTCCGCCTCATCGCCGAAGGCTTGACCAACGAGCAGATCGGCGCCCAATTATTTATCTCTAGCCATACAGTACGCACCCACCGCAACCGGATTTTTAGTAAATTGGAGATCAAAACCTTCCGGGAGGTGATCAGGTATGCGGATAATTTTTTGTAGAGGGGGGCGGTGCTAAGATTTTTTTACAAAGATATTAGAGGCAAAACGGTAACTTATACCCAGGAAAGGTCGACAAGCCCAATAATTATCATGCAGAGTATTTGCTCTGGATAAATCAGTAAACACTTGATCTTTTTTCAAATCCTTTGCTAAATCCAATCGTTGGAAAATAGAAAATCCGATGTTAAAATTGAGATTTCTTTTTACGGTAAAACCGATCCCCAATGCTGAATATACTTGGTTAATGTTTGTGTGTAACGATCCGTTTATGCTAACTCCAATTATGGATGCAGGGTGTAAATTTAGATTAAAATTTACTGACGGATAAGGTAAAAAATCGTTCCGGTCTTTGCCTTCTGTAATTTCATATCTTTGGTTTTCAACATCTTCTTCAAGGTAATAATTCTTATTATCCTGAAAAAGAAGGTAATTAAAGCCATAGGATACATCCCATTGAGGGACGTTTCTGTTTTTTATAATAAATGTTTTGTTTTTATTTATTCCATTTATGACTGCAAGACAGGAAACCTTCAATATCTCAGATTTCCTGAGTTTAAAAGCTTTAAGTAATAATACAGTGGACTCTTGTGTCGCTTCAATTTTCCTCTTGTCATTTGGAAAGAAAAGCTCTTGGTTAAATGGCGGCTGCTCTTCTTGATCAATACTTAAACTTACTCCTATTAATTTTATTCCTGCGGGATACTTAAGTTGCAAATCTTTTACTCCTTTTTCGAAAATTAACGTTTGTGTGTCTGGGCTATTTTCATTCAGCAAAAGAATAAAGTTGTAATTGTCAATATCCTGCCCAGATATTTCTGAGCACATCAGGCACATAAAATATACCTTGCTGAAATATTTTATCATTGCAAATTTTTTCATCAGAATCGTTTATCTTTAGTGAACAAAATCTAAAAAGGTAACCTCGGAATAGACCTATGAAATTATTTTACCGTTTAGGTTATTGCCTTATCCCCTGTATTCTATGGATAGGTTGTCAGAATAAGGAGAACCCTCAATGGTCTGAACAGCTTCTGGTCAAGGATTCTTCCGCTCTTTACTTGCATCCGCACCGTCTCATCATTGACTCCATATTCGCTAAGCAAAAAGATCAATTAGATTCATTATGGAAAACTGACGCTTATGCCCATGATTCCCTCGCACATCGATATTTTAGGTTATCTTATATCACAAATCAACTAAATAAAGGAAACTTAACACCTGCAGAAGCCTTTCTGGAAAACTACCCGGAAGAATTATTTACCTCATTGGGTGAGTTTGCGGTTAAGTATACATTGATAAAAGCACGATTGTGGGGCGAACAACGCAAACTGCCAGAGGCTGATTCTCTATTTGAGCGGACACTAGTCATGGCTAATCAGTATGTTGAAGGTGGGCACAGTCTGGCTTTACAAATTATTAACGCCAGGATAATCATGTGGCGATATATAGCCAACGATGCAAATAAAACCTTGCAAATCCTAAGTAAAATGGATTCAATGTTGCTACAGAGACATGATTTTTCGCGTTACCACCGGGACTATTATTATACCTTGGCCACTACTTACCGTATCGTCGGCAAATTGGACGAGGCCTTGTCCAGTGCACTTATTCTCCGGGAGCAATTAATCAGGGAATCTAATATTGATTCCGTATACCTGGTCGCCTTATCCAAAGTTATTGGTAACATCTACACCGATATAGGAGATCCAGTACAAGCCGGACAATACTTCCGCGAACAAATAGACTATAATTTGTCTCATCATAAACTTAAAGCGCATGATCTCTTAAACTTTGCCATTCAATTGGCCTTATACGATAACCTGGCCATAGCCAAAGACTACATCCATAAATCTGAGTCTTTACTTATTACTTCGGAAGATACGTTTCACTATCAACGCGTTTCGGCTTTTTACTATATGAAAAACGAAGAACATGCCTTAGCCAGAATATCCCTGGATAAAGGCATTTCTTTTCTAACTAAGCATCCTGATCAACACTTATACCCGACATTATTAACCTGGTTGGGTGAATGGTACGATTTAAACCGCTTTCCTGACTCGGCCATTCATATTTATAGCCAAGCCATCAGTTATCGCTGTAAAGATAAAAAATTGCCCCAAATTGGAGTAGAAGATCTGAGAGATCAGGATGATATTGAATTAATTTACAGTCTGCTGATCAGAGCATTAATTGGTCAATATGAAATGACTAAAGATTATAAATTTCTTGATCAGGCCAATAAATATACCGCGTTGATCGAGCGCCATTTTGAAACTATCGCTCTTAATTATGAGGGTATAAACCGATTAATTAATTTTCAATACTTTCACGAAACGTTTGGGTATGGTGCTCATGCAAATTTTATTAAATATAAACTGACCTCCGATTCGGTTCACCTGGTAAAATGTCTGCAATTATTAGAAAAATGCAAATCATTCGAATGGGATGCCTACAATTCTCTACTAGATATGGACCTCAGCGAGGGTGAAAAAAATATGGTTAATCAATATCGAACATATCGACAAAAAATCGTCGAAATGGAATTTCAGGCTGAAACCAGTAGGACTGCTCATCACGTTAAGGATCTACAGCAATTACTGCATAAAAGAGATCTATGGATTCAGGAGCTTAAGGATTCTTTCCCTCGACTTCACCGCCTTTTTGAGACCCCAAATAAAAACATAGATTTTACAAAGTTTGCTAATTTTACTGATTCTTCTACACTAATCTACTTCCATTGGAACCGTTTAAGGACCTATTATTACACTTTTACGCAGAACACAGTTAAGTTAGCGTTTTATGAAAACTATAAAAGTTTAAATGATACTATAAGTGCCTATTTAGATCTTCTTAGAAATAAAGGAAGGACCGAAAACAATATGGATACAGAGCGTTCTTATAGTCACACACTTTGGAAGAAGTGGTATCAGAATATAGACACTTCAATAAAAAAACTTGTCATTATTCCAGATGGTCCAATTCATAATTTGGCATTTTCCGCTTTATATTCCTATCTAAATCAGAATCAAATGGTTGGTGATAGTTATAATGTTACGTATTCATTTAACTTAAAATCAGCTTTAAAACCTAGACCTATACCACAATATAATAGCATTTTAGCAATGGCTTATGGCAAAGCAGGCGAGAAAGAAATTTATGCCTCCTTACCAGGAACCATCCGCGAGGTAGAACAAATGCTAAAAGATTGGAAAGGTAAAAAAGTATATTATTTCAAAAATGCCGAAGTTACCAAAGAAAATTTTTTAGAGTATGCACCAATGGTTGACGTAATTTACTTGGCTACACATGCAGAAAGTGACCCTTATAACCGTTTTAGAAACCGCTTGGTTTTTCATGGAAAGGATGGAAGGAATGAGTATATAAATTTCAAAGATATTCTAGGTATGGATTTTAGATCTCAAACTATAATTTTAAGTGCATGTAATTCTGGTTCCACACGATATTTCAGAGGAACAAACATTTCCATAATGTTCTATTTAAACAAGAATTTTACAACTATTAAATCACGACCAAATCTTATTAATGATTTATTTTACGACCAAAATACGAATTTCTACATAACCTATAATTAGTGATTCAGCTATGTTCAAATCTGATAATAATCGCAGTGAATTAAATGCATGATTTACATTTTAAAATAAATACTAAATGACCATAAAGTTACTCCATATCAGCATCTACATATTTTAATATAGAGTTACTTTGGCAAAAACAATTACTATTAACAAGAAGAGTGCAACCAGAAGGAGCTTTAGCAAATATAAAACCTGAATTTGTGATAATGCCTATTAAACTATTATCATAATTAAATACTGGCGAACCCGATGATCCATCATAAACGTTCATAGTAGTATAAGCATAATTTACTGTTTTATTAATAAATATTGTGCCTTTACTCACTTTCATTTTGGAGCCAAAGGGAAATCCAATTGCAAATGGATCCCGAATATTTTGCATTGAATTAAAATTTGTTTTGTGTATTTTCTTAATTTTGTCCTTCAGCTTTAGAACTACTAAATCCTTATTATTAATTATTTTTATTATTTTTTCGAATTTATATATACTCTCATTTAATACAATAAAATCATTATTATAAATACTATCCAAATCTTCAAATATTATGCTATAATTAGATAAAGTAGCAGGATTTATAACTGCAATGCAATGGGCCGCCGATATTACTGTTGAATCGGATATTGCATAACTACTACATGAATTACCTGAAATTAGAACATTCTCATCGTAGAAAATATCAGTATCACATATATTTGAAATATTATTGAATTTATCAGTAATTTTTTTAAATTGTAGCTTTGAATATTTTGAAGATACTCTACTTATATACATACTCGGTACAATAATTCCAACATTATTTGATATTCCTGATAAAATAGGGTTTTTAGATGCCCATTCTGATAGTAAAAATATAGAATCATATCTAATACACGGCTCTATATTTTTCCATAAGTAACTATAAAACTTAGCACAATTAATATCATGTGAATTCAAAAAATATTCAACAGAATCAGGTTCTTTGTTAATTAAATTATTACAAATTAATAATCTAAAATTTGGATCATTGAAATCCATATTACTTTTATTCGATAAAAATCTACACGAAACAAGTAAATAAAAATATAATAAAATTATTACACGCAATCTTTCCAATAATTTTTATCAATATTAGTATAATTAACAAGAACATTATTTACTACCGTTCCATTAATGTAATCTAATTTATCTGAGTTAATAAAGATTCGATAATTCTCCTCAATTAAAAGTACGGTTTGCGGCTTTGAGCTATCATTAGAACATTTTATAATACAATAATATGGAGATTGTTTAGTAATTAAGCCAGAACCCGAAGGTGGACGATCATCAGTTTGTGTATTACCTTCAGGACTTGTACATGTGTCATCATCAGAATTTTTGCAAATACTTGTTAGGCAAAATGCATATTCCTTAGATTCATACGTGCCCCAAAGAAAATAAACTATATCACCATGTTTAAATTTTTGATCCATAAACTCATTAATATTTGCTGGATCAATTGCTATTCTTTTATTTGTAACCGGATCGACAAATAATATTATATTATAACGGTTATATTTGAAAACTTCACCTTGAATAAATTTTTTCATATTTGTATAAATTTTATTTTTTATTTTAACCTAAATGAATCTAATAAGAATTTGGAATTTAAATTTAATTTTAATAAGGTATAAAAATAATATTTGGCAAAGTTGGTATCTTCTTGAATAGGCACCATTTCAAAATATTTTAATGCTGTTTTATAGTCTTCCATGGCATAAGCGCCATAGGCTTTCTGGATTAGCATCTGAATCGAGTCTTCCATCGGACCACGATATAAATGCTGCATTTCCGGTTTAACATATCCTTTAGCCTCCAATTGCTCCAGTAAGGTGGGTGGTTTAAGAAATAACCAAGTGAAATAACTAATAAAAATCATCGAAGCCGCAATTCCCAGCCATTTTACCCACGGTTTAATCCTCTTTATTCTAGATTTTTCCTCCTCCTGATCCAGGTTAGAGAACTTTTTCTCTTCCTCCTCAAGCTGGTCCTGCACCATCCGCAACGCGTGATAACGAATACCCTGGCGGGTCAGGTCATCCGGTTCGGCAGGTGAGGGAGTCATGGAGGTCGCTACTTCCGCTTGTTTAGTGGGACGGTCATCAGGAGGTGCAGAAATCGTAGAAAGGTCACCCGCGTCTGTGGAAATATTTTCAGGATTTTTTTCCTCCGGGGTCAGTGATTGGTCATAGGCGGATAAATTTTGCTTCAGGCGGGTGAGGGTGTCAAAGCGGATGCCTTGTTTATCCCGCTGTACCTGCAGATAGACCTGCTGCCAGGCGGCGTTTTGTTCCAGGAGCGCTTTTATCTCTGTCTGCCGCTCAGGCGTCACCGCGCCTTGCAGGTACTGTTCCAGTTCTTCCCTGATTTCAGCGGTATCTTCCATTAGCCGGGGATTTGAGCTTGCAGATCAGCACACAGTTTCTGCAGGCGCTGCAGGCACTTGTATTTCACATTTTTTACCGTGTCTTCATTTTTATAGCCCATACGTTCGCAGATGTCGCGCATGGTCCACTGCAGGTAATAAAAATTTTGCAACAGGCTGCGGCAGGGATCACCCATTTTTTCCAACCCCTGATGGATGGTGGTGAGCTGCCGGGCATAATCTTCTTCATCCGTGTCCGGCGCGTCCTCCTGCAGGTGGGCCAACACCAGATCAGCTGAAGTAACATCCTGGCGTTGGCGGTGGCGCAGCCATTCGTGCGCTTTGTTGCGGCCAATGGCAAACAAATAACTCAGCACCTGGCCGTCCAGCGTGGTTAATTTCCCAGTGATGATGTTGTCGTAAAAAATGACCACTGCCGTTTGGAAAAACTCGATGGCCTCCTCCGGCGTACAGGGGAAGTCCCGGGTGATCCAGGCCACAAACGGCCGCCGGCAGGTGCGGTAAATGTCCCGGAGCGGCCCTTCGTCGCCGTTCCGGATGCGCTGGAGTAAGTCTGCGGAGTCTGAAGTCATGTCACTAGGGGTGGTTGTTGTGGCTAAATATAAAAAAATTGGCAATAACTTGTAAGTCCCCTAAGAATGAGTATTTGTGTATGCGTGTATTTGTGTATGGGGGATTAGCAGTCAGCCGTTTGCCATTCGCTGTTGGCAACTGGAGAAAGCGATTGAGTATTTTGTGTATTTGTATAATTGTGTAGGCGTGTATGGGATTGGGCAGCGGGCTCTTTGCTATTCGTTGCCGGCAACTGGAGTTAGTGATAGTGTATTTGGGTATTTGTTTATTCGTGTATGGGAGCAAGCTACTGGCTGCTGGGTATGGAATTAGCAATTAGCTGTTCGCTATTCGCCGTTGGCATCTGCAAACTGGCTTAAGCATTTTTTACGTCATTTGCCAAATATGTGGAAGGAAAATTGAACATTGAAACATTGTATTTATTTAATAATTCCGCAAAAATTCGTTCGGTTAATCCGGCAAGTTCAGCAGCTTGGCCAAGTGAAAAAATTTACTTGCTCATAAAGTCTGGAATCAACAAGCATAACCAATTCACGTTGGGTTAAATCTACGCTGTCAGGTATATTTAAAGTTAATGTTTTCATATCTCAAAAGATTTGTATTACATCATTGTCATCCATTAACAAATGTTGATAGAAGCACAGCATCAGATTTAACTATGCCAGTCCCCATTGCAGAAAACGTCTGTTGCTACTGTTAATATTTTCTTGGCTTTTGGGCGATTCGCTTCATTTTGTGTAAAAATTCAATGTCTCTGTTCAAAAAATCTTTTTCAACGACACCGCCTGCATTATCTAATGCTTTCATTAAATCTCTTTCAGCATCATCTAAATATACACGTGCTCTTTCCCAAGCTTTTGCTTTGATTTTTGCACTATTATCTCTGCTCCTTCCTGTGTCAATACAAATTTTAACGATGTCCATAGTTGCTCTTGCACGATTCTCTAAAAGAACAACGTTAGTAGCTAATGAAGGTTTTTCTATAAAAATTCTCCTTACATAATCAATAAGTTCTTCGTTTCGTCCTAGTTTTTTTAGCGCTATAACAGCTTTTTCTATTTCTCTTTCTTCAAGAGTTGCCAATGCAGCATGCTTGCTAATTACATTTGCGATTTCTGAAACATTTTGATTGTTTTTAACCATTGAAATCACCTCAGCTATATTCACAAGTGTAGAAGGATTAATTCTTTCTAGAATTATTTTATAATCAGAGATAAATGTGACTAAAATATTTGGTTCTCTCTTTAAAATGCAAATTTCACAAAGTAAATCAATTGCTCTATAATTATACGGGTCGAGATCTAAAATTGACTTTACTTTAGTTAAAGCTTCATCCAGTTTATTCATAATAATATCGTTTTCGATATCATGCAATGACTTAATAAGCGTATGTCTTGGATGTGCAGGTAAAATACAGGTAACACTCTCTATTTCAATTTCAAATTGTGGAGTAGGGCATCCTTCCTCTTTCATGGTACGAAGAATAGTTGGTATACCTTGCCCCTCTGCCTGAGCTAGTTGTAGTTTATTGAAAAAATAAGCGAGTGTTTGATTCCTCCAAAACGGTGTAGCTTTACCAACCATAAACTTATCTTTGTCAATTGCCCTTGGTAAAGAACCTGGAGAATGAATTTCAATCCTATTAGAAAAAACTGTTATCCTCGTGGGCTGTTCAATCTCGTAATCTCTATGAACGATCGAATTTATTACCGCTTCTTGTAATGCCCTAATAGGATATTTTAGTTGATTAGGTATATTATCTTTTTTGTCAAAGGCAGTGTAGGTTTCCGCATTAAGGATTTGAATTGCCTTTCGTGCTTGTTCGACAATATTCCCAGTCAATTGATGACGTTCTGCGGTGGGTTCGCTTCTATCAATTCCTTTGTAGATAGATACTACTAAAAACGCTCCGGGGAAAAACTGGAGAGGTTCTTTTGAGAAAAGAAGTAATGAAAAATTTCTTGGCTTTAATTCGTTTGTCAGTGGCTCTTTTGCTGCCAATGGAGGAACGAAACTCGAAAGCCTTTCCGATGAAGACAAATAGTCTTCTAAAGCTTTATTATTATCCCATAACCCCATCTCTTTCAAGTATTCTCTTAATGAAAGTAGGTCAATTTCATTGAGACTTGCAGAATTGTTAATTCGCCTATCCCAATGCTCAAGTCTATTTTTCTTTACAAGCAACTCTCTTAATATTCCGTTTCTGGCTTCTCTGGTTTCTCTGCCTATCCTGACATAGTATGTAGAGGCATCTTTTCCGCTTGCTCTATAGTTATGTGCATCACCAGTTGCTGGTATAATAAATATAAGGATCCTGCTATCGTCTTTTACAGGTATCTCTTCTATGAGTGGAACTATTGGTGGGAAGACTTTGTCCCTAAGATCTGACAAAACTTTGTTCTCAACTTCCTTAAATCTATCCGACAAAAGTCCAATTTGGACAAGTTTTTGAAAGCCATGTTCGTCTTTTATTTCTTTAGCTCCACAAACTATGTAGCCGCCTCCTAGATTAGAAAAATCATTAGCAAAAGCCACTGCTGTCTTTACAACAGAATCAATATCAGCAACATTCTCTTTCCATTCTACTCGTTCACTTTCTCTTTTGGAAAGTTCGGATAATATAATTTTTAACATGGCGCTAATTTACAACAAAACGGTCAAAATTAATGCTAGCTAACTTCGTTGTAAAAAACACACGTTTTTATTTATAACTCTTGCGTTTAATTTGATTATCCAACTTGTTATCACTCCGCTGCGTCATTTTGTTACGCGCTAACCTTTATTTCTCGTATATATATCCACCTAATATGATTAGTGCATGCGGTCTTCGATTTCCTCAATTTCCATGGGTATACCTGCCATTAAATCTACAGGGCCCTCGGCAGAGATATAAATATCATTTTCGAGGCGAATGCCCATCTTTTCCGCCCGAAGGTAAAGCCCCGGCTCACAGGTAAGTACCATGCCTTCGGCCAGAGGTTGGTAGCGATCAGCCAGGTCATGCACATCCAAACCCAGGTGATGGCCGATGCCGTGCATAAAGAAGGCATTGATCTCCGCCGGCGCAGGTTTTTTCGTTGGTACCAAACCTAATTCATATAATTCAAACCCTAGATATTGTTCAGTTTCTTTATGAATGGCGGCCAGTGTTTGGCCGGGGACCATCATGCTGCGGGCCAATTTAAAAGCATTCAGCACTGCGGTGTAGACCTTTTTTTGCCGGTCCGTAAAGCGACCATTTACCGGTATGGTGCGGGTCAGGTCAGCAGCATAATGGGCGTATTCAGCCCCAAAATCCAGGAGTACCAGATCGCCGGACTGCAAAATCTGGTCGTTTTTAATATAATGTAAGGTACAGGCATTCAGGCCTCCGGCGATGATGGGCAGATAAGCCTGGGCGGCGCCATGGGAAATAAACGTATAACTGATTTCCGCCTCCACCTGGTATTCCAGCTGTCCGGGGCGTATGGTGGTTAACACGCGCTGAAACGCTTCCCCGGTGATGGCACAAGCCTGCCGGATCAACTCTAGTTCTATGGGCGATTTGTACATGGCTAATTCACGCAAAATGGGTTGCGCGCGGCGCAAGGTATGCAGTGGAAAGCGCCGGCGCAGCTCATGCGCCATGCGCGTGTCCTTGCTGACCACCGGGGTATAAAAGCGGTCATGCTCGTTGCTATTCAGAAATATTTCTCCGGCCATACACATCAGCGGCTGCAGAACATCCTCATATTGATGGCTCCATTTGGTCTGTGTAATGCCTGAAATTTCCTGGGCTTCCGCAAGATTTATTTTAGAACCATCCCACACAGAAGTGTGTTCATCAGTAAACGGTACAAAAAGCAGTTCACGGTACTCCGGACGGCGGCAATCCGGATATAATATCAGGATACTATCCGGTTCATCAATACCGGTCAGGGCAAAAAAATGTGAATTTTGGCGATAGGGATAGGTTTGATCCCCATTGCGGGGCATAACATCCGCGGCAAAAAAAATAGCCATGGCGTTAGCCGGCAGGTGGGCGGTGAAACGCTGCCGGTTAAGAATAAATAAGGAAGGATCGATTTTATGATAACGCATGTTTATGGCTAAATTACACGGGGTAATTTAATGGTTGAAAAGCATAAATCAGTTAAGCGGTGGTAAAAATTTCCGCGAACAATCCAGTTTTGGAATTGAAGCGCGATGACCTGCGGGTTACAAATTATTTTTTTGTATTTTTTATTTCTTCGTGTGATAAATAGCTGATCCTGACGATTAATACAGCAAGATTAAATGTACAGTGTTGAATAATCCATTATCCGACTCCTATTTAGACCTTCTGGAACAACATAAAGGTATCATCTATAAAGTCACCCAAGCTTATACACGAGAATTAAGAGATCGAGAAGATCTTCAACAGGAAATAGCCTTTCAACTCTGGCGTGCCTGGCCCCAATATTCACCCCGCTTTAAAGTTTCGACTTGGGTCTATCGCATTGCCTTAAATGTGGCTATTTCCTTTGTTCGCAAATCCGCAAGACGACCAAAAAGTTTAGCGGCAGAGGATGCAAAACTGTTAACCCTACAGTCAACTGACCACCAGGAAGCAGAGGAGCAACACCTCTGGCTGCATCGCTTTATCGATGAATTAAATCATTTGGACAAAGCGGTAATATTATTGTACCTGGATGATTGGCCCCAGCAGGACATTGCGGACACATTCGGTTTGAGTTTGACCAATGTTTCGACTAAAATCAACCGGATCAAAAACCAATTAAAACAAAAATTTAAAACCTTAAATGAATAGACTTATGCAAGAAATGGATTTCAAGCTTCTTTGGCAGGATTATTCCCAGAGATTAGATTATTATTTAGCCCTTAATCAGCAGCAGGCCATAACCATAACCCAGTTAAAAATCAAGTCCTCGCTCAGTGGCTTACGCTGGTCCAAATGGGCAGCCTTACTCCTTGGATGTTTCTGGGTGCTGTTTGTGGATACGTTGGTTATTAACCTCTGGTCGGTAGCCTCTCCCTTTTTTCTGATCTCGGCTATTCTCCAATCATGCCTTACCAAGTTGGCCATCGGAATTTACCTTTATCAATTGGTTGTGATTAATCAGGTCAAATTAGACGGCGCTATCCTTTCCACCCAACAACGTTTGGCCGAACTAGTGGTCTCAACATTGTGGGTGGCCCGCATCCTTTTTTTGCAAATTCCCTTATGGACTACCTTTTACCTTCATGGTGCTTTATTCACTGCAGAGCACACCCTATGGTTAGTTGTCCAGGCTTTAATCACCCTTGTCAGTGCGGGATTTGCTCTCTGGTTATTTATAAATTTTAAAGTCAGTAATAAGGATAAACGTTGGTTTCGCCTCATTCTGGATGGACCTGAATGGACGCCGCTTATCACAGCTATGGACTGGTTAGATGAACTTAAAGCGTACAAACACTCCTGAAACAAATCTCAATGGGTCTTCGAAGGTGTTGTTTATAAAAATCAGCTACTTTAGCCGGGCATAAATAAAAGCATGGACGGCTATTTAATTCTGGTTCTGGTGGCTTTGCTCCTGGTGGCTTTTTTATATTCGTCGGTAGGCCACGGGGGAGCCAGCGGTTATTTAGCCATCATGGCATTGCTGGGGTTTGCTCCGGCGGTAATGAAAAGCAGCGCGCTGGTCATGAATTTGGCCGTATCCCTGATTTCTTTTTTGGGCTTTTACCGGGCGGGGTTTTTCCGCTGGAAATTATTCTGGCCTTTTGCCATCGCCAGTATTCCTTTGGCCTATGTGGGCGGGACGATGAGTTTACCCGATGATTTGTATAAAAAAATCCTGGCCGGTTGTTTGTTGATTTCCATTGGCCGCATGGTGTATAAATTTTCCGGTGAGCAGGCCAACCACCAGGAGCCTGCGCTTATCCTTACACTAATTTCCGGCAGTATCATCGGATTAATTTCCGGAATGATCGGCATCGGGGGCGGAATTATCCTGAGTCCATTAATACTGCTGATGGGATGGGCCACCATTAAAGAAACTGCCGCGACATCGGCGTTATTTATTTTTGTTAATTCTTTATCCGGGTTGTTGGGGCTTTATCAGCAGGGGGGAATTCAATTTACGCCGGAACTCAATTATGCGGTAATGGCAACTATTATGGGCGGACTCATCGGCTCCTATTATGGCAGCAAAAAATTTAATGTTCCCACCCTGCGTTATTTACTGGCTGCCGGACTGATTATAGCCAGCTTTAAATTACTCTTTTCTTGATTTCCACACTCACCCTTTTTCTTTCACTTAGATGTTCCACCAGTAGTTCACTTTAAGCACTACCGCGCGGTCACGTACTGAGAATGGCGCCGGATAATAATTATCGGTAAATACCAAAAAGATGTCTGAAGCCGGTTGGTAACGCCACTGAATGCGGGCGTTGATGTTGAGGTTGTCCAGTTGATTGTTGTATTGCACAAAGGTGGTGAAATAAAATTTATTGGTCAGGGTCACATCGAGTCGCGGGCTGACCAACCACAAGTCGGTGACATTCCACGGCGCCGGCATAACGATATGGTTGTAACTGGTGTTCAAACTCAGACTGACGTAAGGCTGAAAGCGATATCCTATATCGGTGGTCAGATTTAAACGCGTCCCGCTTTCATAATATCCGCCGTACCGCGTGGAAAAACCATAGGTAAAGAGACTTTGCGGCTTGGAGGCGAATTGGGTGCCAAAGGCTCGCCAGTGGTGCCGCGATCCAACCGGCAACAGAGGCTTACCGCTATTGGTAGGGTCAAAGGGCTGCCGCAGTTCGACGAAGTCATAGGCGATCCAGCCCAGAAAAGTAGCCTGCGAGCGGAAGTTAAGGTTATAGCCGAGAAACGTGGTGTTATCGGTTATTTGTCCGGCTTGATCAAAATAATTAAGGGACATTGAGGTAGGTCCGTGGCTGAGGATTTTTCCACCTTTGGGGAAAAACAAGCGTGCGAGCTGTGGCTGGGCTTTTATGTAACCGGTACGGGGTACAAAGCCCACTTCGGCGGTAAAATCTTTACCTACAAATTCCTGTTGCCAGGAGACTTTCCAGTTCCGGCTAAAATACTGCAAATGCCCGGCAGCAATGATATCGTTACCCTTGCGCAGCGGATTCCAGGATTTAAGCATGAGCGCTTTTCCGGTCCATAGATTATCCTTGGACGCCAAATTGTATTCCAAGCCCAGGTTGCGGTCGTAAGCAGCTCGTTGGGGTTGATCCTCCTGGTGGAAATTGACCAGGTTTTTATTGATGAACATCATGGAGATATTCGAACGGGAGAACACCTTACGCTGCAGGGCGAGCACGGCAAAATTTTGAGCCGGCAGGTCTTTCTCATCCACCCGGCGGGTCTGCATGTCCAGCAGACCAATGCGCCAGTTCTGATTCAATTTGCCACTGAGCCGCAGGCCGGCATCAATGGGTGCATCCAAACCGATGCGGCGCGAAAAAAAAGGGCGCAAACTCATGTACCCGAAATTGTTAAACATATCAGCATTCTCTAAAAAGAACTGACGGCGCTCCAGGAAAAAGAGCTCGAAGCGGTCCAGGTTAGTCTGTTGGCGGTCCACCTCCACCTGAGAAAAGTCGGGATTAACGGTCAGATCCAAATTCAGAGACGAGGTAATGGCGATTTTAGCATCGGCTCCGACCCGTTTTTTGAAGACGGCGTCCTGGTTTCCGGCAAAATTTTTAGTGACCCCGGCCAAAGCATAAGGAATCAAGGAAATATTCATACCCGGGGGCGGGGGCGGTTCATCAAACAACAAACGGCCGGTATAAGCCAATGATGCGGTCGGAAACTGGCGGGGTACCGGAGCCCAGGCGCTTTTTTCTGGTGTTTGGACATCCAGCCGGCTAAAGTTGGCCCCCCATTCGCGGTTGCCCTTTTTGTAACGCAACGTTTTAAAAGGAATAGCCAGCTCCAGAATATAGCGGTCCGGGTAATTTTTTACCACCGAAGTCCATTTATTATCCCAGGATAGATCAGCTGCTCCGCCCTCATACATGGAGCCATCCCACTGAGCTCCGGCGGCATTGGCGCCGAAGGTGAAACCGTTAGTACGATCATCAAAAGGATCCAGAAAAAAGATAAAGTTGTCGTTTTTGCCAAAAGCCCAGTCGCGACGCAGAGACTCGACCACATAGCGGGAGGCATTGGCCGGGCGGAAACATACGGCACTGAGGTAAAAGTGTTTACGGTCATAAGCCACCCGCACTTCGGTGGGGATTTTGGCCAGGCTGGTGTCCATCGGCAAGACCATCGAGAAAATACCTGTTTTTTCAGCTTGTTTCCAGGCCGCTTCATCAATTATGCCATCTATTTTTAAGGGCTCGATAGTTTCCTGGGCCCGGAGGGTATACTGGTGATTGATTTTCTGGGATTGAGCAACGATTACCACTGTGTAGAAAAAACAAAAACTGCTAATCAACCACTTCATCCCTGACGATTTCTTTTGACCGGCCGAAGATAAATAAAAAGTGCAAAACTGGGCGTAAGAAAGCGCATGATGTGAAAGTCCTGACGTATTATGAATTACATGAATTAGAATTTGCTTAGAACAGTGCTAGTATAGTCCATTTCGCGTAATTTTGTGATCTTTGAAAATGCGCCTGAAGTAGCAAGGTACAGCCAGTGATGAAGGTACTCTTAATCGAAGACGAAGTAAAAGTGGTCCAATCCTTAAAAAAGGGTTTGGAAGAGCATAACATTGAGACCGACTTTGCTTATGACGGCATAACCGGTAAAAAAATGGCAGAATCCGGCCTGTATGATGTGATCGTCTCAGACATCATCATGCCACAAATGGATGGCTACGAGCTGGTCAAGGCCTTGCGCGATCAACATCTGGAGACACCGATTATCTTCTTATCTGCCCTAAGCACGGTGGATGAAAAAGTAGCCGGCTTTGATCTGGGCGTGGATGATTACATCGTCAAGCCGTTTGCTTTCGAAGAATTGCTCGCCCGCATCCGGGCCCTGGCCCGCCGTAAACTGGATGGGTTCGGCCAATCCAAAAACATTTTGACCTTTGCCGATGTGGAAATGCATCTGGATTCACTCAGCTTTAAACGGGCAGGAACCCCCATCGAATTGACTCCGAAAGAATTTGCCCTGATGGAATATTTTATCCGTCACCAGGGCAGAGTCATTTCAAAAAAAGAAATAGCCGAAAACGTCTGGGACATTCATTTTGAAACCGGAACCAACGTGGTGGAAGTGTATGTCAACTATCTGCGCAACAAGATAGATAAACCCTTTGAACAAAAGCTGATTCACACCATGTTCGGATCGGGCTATATCCTCAAACTATAATTATGCAAATACGCACTCGCCTTACCGTCCAATTTATCCTTATCGTGGCCTGTATCATGCTGGTGGCCATCTTCTACATTCAATATCAGTTCAAACAAAATATCGAAAACGAATTATATTCCAATCTGGAATCGAAGGTAGAAATGACGGCCCATATGGTGTTGGATCATTTGGAGGAAAATGAATTTACAAATGACTTATCCAATCAAAATTCGAATCTCAATAATTACACCGAAAATATCTGCGTGTATTCGCATAGCGGTAAATTATTATATTCTTTTAATCCTTTAAAAAATAATTTCGATCAAGACCTCCTTTCCCTGATTAAAACCAAAGAAAAACACCGCTTTCGCCATGGGGATTTTTTTGCCTTAGGCCTAAATTATCAAGGGGAAATTGGAAAGCCTTACATTATTATTGCTGAATCCATTTTAGATAATACTTATCTGCTCAATTTGCGGAATATCCTCATCTGGATGTTTTTTATTTTTATAGCTCTGGTCGCTCTTGCCGGCCGTATTTTCGCCGGACAGGCGCTAGCCCCCATTAACCGGATCATGAACCAGATGGATACCATTTTGCCTTCGGACATGAATCAACGACTGGATGTTCAAAATCAACAAGATGAGATGTCCCGGCTGGTCATTACCTTTAATAATTTGTTGGACCGCATCCAGCATGCTTTCGAAAATCAAAAATTATTTCTTTCCAATTTATCCCACGAAATACGCAATCCGCTCAACGTCATCATTTCTCAGATAGAAATAGTGCTGGCCAATCCGCGGACCAATACAGAGTATCAGGACACGTTGAGATCCATCCTGGAAGATACTCGCGAACTTAATGATGTGGCCAATAAACTCATGCAGTTATCCCGGATAGCCATGGATGATAACACGATCACCTTCAGTAAATTGCGGGTCGATGAATTAATTTGGCAAACCAAGGAATCGCTCCAAAAAACTCACCCCCATTACCGGGTAAATTTTGAAATCGGCAACCTCCCGGTTAATGAAGATCAATTATCCATCAGCGGTAATGAACAATTATTAAAAACCGCTTTGTATAATCTGATGGAAAATGGTTGTAAATACAGCCCCGAAAAACAAGTGAAAGTGCGTCTATCTTTTATGCAAAACGGCCATCCGCGCATTGAGATTGCTGACCGCGGACCAGGAATTCCCGAGCAGGAAGTTGCACTGGTATTTAAACCCTTTTACCGGGGTACCTTAAATAAAAAAACGATGGGTTCCGGTATCGGTTTATCACTGGTAGATAGTATTTTAAAATTACATAAAATAAAAATCAACGTGGCCAGTCAGCAAGGTGTTGGCTCCACGTTTAGTCTGGAGTTTTAATTAGGCACCATGGGTGAATTGGGTTTTCGTCGATTGCATTGGTTTTGGTTGTTACTGGTCCTGCTGCCGGTATGCCAGGACCGGCGCCTGAGTGAAAGTATGGAAACCGCCCTATTGCTGGATTGGTATAAACACGCTGTTTTTGCCGATCGGTTTGTAGAGGGCAATAAAGGACCGGTAGCAGCGCGTAATTTTGCCTACCTGGGTATCGCCGGCTATGTGGCGTCCAGACCATTTTTGCCCGTAAAAATGCGGCCTTTACAAAAAGTAATTTATACGCCCGATTTGCCGGAAATAACTCATCCAGAGCACTATTTTCTGCCAGCCATCCTGAATAGTTGTTATCATGATTTAAGCGCACACTTTTTTTATCCGGCGACTATGGAGGCAAAGGAAAAGAAAATGGTGCTCTATACAGACTGGTTCGAAACAATTAAAAATCACACCGATTCAGCCACTCTTAGCCGTTCGGAGGACTATGGTCGCCGTTTAGCGCAAGCCATATATCAGTGGTCTACATCGGATAAAGAAGGTCACCAGGCTAACTTACACAATTTTGATCGCAATTACGCTCTGGATATGTCCAAAGGACATTGGGAGCCTACCTCGGAGTTCCCGATGCCTCCGCTGTTGCCGCATTACGGTCAGGCCCGCACCTTCACCATTTGCCCGGAGGATTATCTGGCCCAATCTTTACCCGAATTTACCTCCGATGCCAAATCTGTCTTTTATCACCAGGCTCTGGAATTATACAGTTTGTCCAATCCGTTGTCCAAAAAAAATAAATGGATTGCTGAATTTTGGAGTGACGATCATACTGGCATAACCTTTAGCCCACCGACCCGTTGGGTGAGCATAGCTAATCAGGTGATGGAGCGGGAGCGCCCCGGTTTAGTGCGCATGATAGAACTTTACTTGAAACTGGGATTAGCCCTCAATGACGCCACCATAGCCTGCTGGCAGTCTAAATATTATTACACCTTACTTCGTCCGGAAACCTTTATTAAAAAGTACATTGATTTTTCCTGGCATCCTCTTGGTCACACGCCTTCTTTTCCCGGCTATCCCTCCGGTCATTCCATCATGGGCGCCGTCGCAGCTGAAGTATTGACTGCCGAATTCGGAGACCATTTCGCGATGACTGACCGCAGCCATGAAGGCCGCAAAGAATTTCTTTCCGCCCCCCGCAGTTATACGTCATTTAGGCAAATGGCAGAAGAAAATGCCTTCTCCCGGATTGCTTTGGGAGTTCATTTCCGCATCGATTGTGAGGAAGGCTTGCGCTTAGGTTATCAAATCGGCCAGGTGGTTAATAACATGACTTTGCGTGAAAACTCCGATCTGAGTAGCCGCTGACAGAATAAGTTTGAGTTTGAGTGTGAGTGTGGGTGTGGATACGCAAATAAACAGAAACACAAATATTATTGAGACACATGAATTCCTAAAAACTTGTTTCCTGGACGAAAACTTTGATTGTCGTGACCAATTAAAATTGGCCAACCAAAATATTTTGCCAAAAAACGGGCACTATATTTTTGATATGGTACTAAGCTATGTCCTGTCCGGACTATGTAATAGAATAGGTTTTCATGTAAAATGACACAGATCATTATGTCTTGGTGTGGGCCGCTTAGAGACCTATTAGAATGATCCAGATTCGCATTAGTAATAATATTATGTATATATATATGTCATATAAATATTTATATAAGTTAGAATAAAAATATTATAAAAGAATGATATTTTTAAGGGAATAGGCCTGTTAATTGCATAATTCTTTTAAGGAATTTCTAAGCAAAGGGCTTAAAAATGAACAAGCCTTTTTATAAATTTGTCCCGCAGAATTTTCTTAACGTAATCATTTAGGATATGAAAAAGAATTATACAAATACTTTATTTTTAGTATTATTCGCCTTGGCCGCGATAGTCTTAATGCCAAGTTGCGAAAGAGATCCGGTAGCGGATGAACAAACCGGTTTAACCGCCAGCTATGATGCCAAGGTGCCTTTGGCCTGGAATAATTTGTTTCTGGAAATCGACCGTTTTTCTCCGGGTTATCGCCCACCGGCTGCGGCCAGAGCTTTAGCTTATACCGGCCTGGCTGTGTATGAAACAGTAGTCCCTGGTATGCCGGAGTATAACTCTTTGGGCTCGGTGTATGTTCAAATTGACTTACCCAAAGCCGATGAAAGCACAACCTATAATTGGGCTATTGCTGCTAATGCCGCCTATTCGACCATGCTGCAGTTTCATTATCCACATGTGGAATCTCAATATATAGACCAAATTAAGAATCAGGAAGAAAGATTGGTAGTTGAGTTATCCAAAGATGTGGATGAAGAAGTGGTGACCCGTTCTATCCGTTGGGGCCAGGATGTAGCTAAAGCCGTGATCGAGTGGAGCCGCACGGACGTCGCCGGACATGAAGGTTACAAAAACCCCCATCCTGCGGATTATGTTCCGCCGGTCAGCGGCCCGAATGGTGAAAAATTGTGGCAGCCTACTTTCCCGGATTTTACCCGTGGTCTAAATCCAAACTGGGGAAAAGTGCGTCCTTTTGCCATGAAACCTTCCGAGTTGATATCTAAACCTCCCATTCCATGGAGCGAAGATCCAAATAGTAAGTTTTATTTACAAGCACTTGAGACGCGTCAAACTGTGAATGAAGCTACCTTGAATGACATCTGGATTGCCGAATTTTGGAGTGACGATATTTTCCAATTAACCTTTGAGCCCGCAGCCCGTTGGGTGGCCATTGCCAATCAATTGGTCGAAGAGGATAAATTGGATTTGGGCCGTACAGCAGAATTATATGCCAAAATGGGCATGGCCTTAGCTGATGCTGGTATCGCGGTATGGAATTCCAAATACATTTATAATGTAGAAAGACCCATCACCTATATCCGTCGTCTTATCGATAAAGATTGGTTGACCATCTTAAACGATCCGATTGGGAACCAAAAAGGTATTACACCTCCTTTCCCGGCTTATCCTTCCGGGCACTCCGGTTTTGGTGCAGCCGGTTCCGGAATATTAACTGACATCTTTGGTGTCCGCACCTTTACTGACCGTTGCCACGTGGATCGTACCGAATTTATTGGTATCCCACGTACCTTCAGCAACTTTGCCGAGCTGGGTAGAGAAGATGCTTACAGCCGTTTACCTCTGGGTGTACACTTCCGCATGGACTGTGATGAAGGCGTAAGGCTGGGAGACATTGCTGCCAACCGGGTCATTAACCTTCCATGGAAAAAATAAGGTAGAAAGTATAATCTTAGAAGATATAGATCTAAAGCCAGTCCAAAGATGGACTGGCTTTAGTATTTTTGTCACCTCATTATTTTTCTAGCATGATTGATCGTAGTATTCTCCTCCCGCTTAGTTTTCTTTTTCTGATATACGTTTCCGTGATCACCAGTTGTGGTCCAAAAAAACCATCCACACCGCAAAGTTTTAATTCCGAGAACC
>JAYRWN010000037.1:0-6571 GCA_041917975.1 Saprospiraceae bacterium
CATTACGGTAAATGTATTGGGGTGCTCATTACCTAACGTTTGCCCAAATATTATTTTTGCTTTTTCTAATAATTCCTTCGCGCCCTGATAATCTCCGAGGTCTTGAAGTACTAATGCCAGATTCGAATAACTAACTGCCGTGGTTGGATGCTCGGGGCCAAAATTTTTCTCAGCTGATATTTTTGCTTTTTCTAATAATTCCTTCGCGCCCTGATAATCTCCGAGGTCTTGAAGTACTAATGCCAGATTCGAATAACTAACTGCCGTGGTTAGATGCTCGGGGCCAAAATTATTCTCAGCTGATATTTTTGCTTTTTCTAATAATTCCTTCGCGCCCTGATAATCTCCGAGGGCTTTAAGTACTAATGCCAGATTATTCTGTAGTATATTAATTTCATTTTCGTCAGAAAATGAAATTTGTTTTAATAAATGTTTTCCAAAAACTACCCATTGAAATTTATCTATTGGATTGTCTATATTTTGGTCAACTGAAAGCAAGCGACTTAATGATTCAATAAGAGGAGCAAGATCACTAAACGAAATGGAAACCGAATGTTTTATTACATCACCAACAATTCTGTGTAATTTATATTCTTTTGTTGTTTGGTTATGGAGTAACCAGCCTTTGGCAGTTAATTTTGAGAGAATTTTTTGAATATTGATTTGCTGTTGGTCAACTCCGGGCGAAAGTATGGTTTCAATGGTTTTACAACTTAAATAATAAGATGGTAAATAATAAAACTGTCTAAGCAGCCATTTTTCATCATCACCTAATCTGCTCAAATCAAAAATGGATGCTAAGTATGACGTAATTTTCTCAATTTTACCCCGGTGCCTTGTAGTAACATCGACATAATAGTTCTCGCCTATGGTGTTTATGGTTTTTTGTACATCCAAGCCATCATTTTGAGCTGTTTTTGACAGTATTTCAATAGTTAACGTGTGGTATTCCAATTCTTTTACAATTTTACCAATTTCAGTGTCAGATATTTTTTCCTGCTTATAATGAAGTTTAAATAAAGCAATTGACTGATTTTCGTCTAAAAAATCAAGTTCCTTTACATCAAAATCTTCAAGCAAATGCCTGGAAGTAGCTAAAACATGCCAATGAGGCGGGTGAGGTAAATAATTTTGATATTGCAAAATGTTTTCTTCTGCATTATCAATAATTAATATGGATTGTTCAGAATTCTCATGCCATAATCTTTTTAGTTCAGTTATGATCTCAATAAAATATTCAAAGTATGTTTTGCCTTCTAAATGAATATTTAAACTTTCTGTTAAACCAGGTGTTTGAATAAAATCTGTAATGAAATCACCGGTACTGATACTTATCCAAACAAGATGTTTGTAATCCTGATTGTACTTGGTGATATACATCTGAGCCAGGGTGGTTTTTCCGATTCCCCCCATGCCATTAACGAGCACTACTTGGGCATTTTTCATTAGTCTTTGGCGGATATCATCCAAATCATTTTCTCGTTGTATTGTTTTCTCGCTATACAATACGGGAAGGTTAGCGGTTAATTCTTTGCTTGGATCGCGTATATATGGCTGCCTTAACTAAATGAATGATTTTTTCGGTGTCTTTTTTTATTTCAGCAATCTTGTTTATTACATCTTCAAGTCTTGCAGCATTTGTAAATATTTTTTCTTTGTAATTTTCTTCGACAAAGAGTGATTTCAGTATTTTATCAGTATTAACCTTTTCTAAAAAAAGATTATAGAAACGGGATAACTCCCCTGTTCCTGGCTTAAAAATATTGGGATCCTTTTCAAAATTTTCAACAAGCAACTCTGTTGAACCTGTCCCAAACAACATATGTTTACTAAGTAAATCGAAAAGTATTTGTGATTGGTAAAATGGAAATTTATTTAAGGGGCCTTTTTTAGTAGGACTACTCTTTTCATAATCCTGAATTGTTGCAATAATGCATTTAATCAATCTTTCTTCATACTTTGTGGTAGGATTTATTCTGCGCCAAATTCTATTATACCAAATTTCATTCTGGACAACATGTTCAAATATACTTTTTGCAATAAAAACAACAATATTTTCTGGGAGCATCTTGTATTAATTTTTAATTCGTTATCACTTCGATATATTCGCTAATTTTTGTATCACTCTGCAGTATTTTGATCAAACGATGCTCCTGGTTCACTCATCTAAATGGTTTTGCATCACCGATAAGTATACATTGGTCACCGAAGTAATAAGACCTGATCATTACCCCAGGTTGAATGGATAAGTTCTTACGCCTCCGGCGTTGTGTATATATAGTCTGTAGTGCATCAGGTGGCATGGGTATACATTGTTCTGCTTCAAATATAATTCGGGAGTATCACACACCAACAAATAATGGAGAACTATTTATGTGTTATCCAGGGAAAGAGCCCGGCTTGAACCTGGCCATCTAAGCAGCGCCACCGGACACGGCCGTTTTTAACCTGGCCACAAACACCCACCTCGTAATAAGCTGATCTTAGGTGTATAAAGAGTCAACGCAAAGACCTTAATCTCTCTGATGTCCTGTAATTAAGTGGCTCACTTTGCTCCGGAATACCCAGCCAGGCGCGAGGGGTCGCAGGTATTATGGTTTTAGCTTTACCAGCCAAGTTTAAAACGATGGAAGGTTTACCTTCTGAGCGTAAGCGATGGAAGGCCTGCCTTCTGAGCCTAAGCGATGGAAGGCCTGCCTTCTGAGCTTTAGCGATGGAAGGGCGGGCTACTCGCTTGTAACCAGTTACTTAATTATTTCTTTTATTTCTTTTCATACAATTCAATTTCGAACTCCTGAGTCATAAATCCATAAAATTCACCAGTCCGATTTATATAATCACCTGCAAAAAGGATCGTTCCTTCCAGCCCGTTATCTGAAATCCAAGCTGCGGGCATTTGCAACAAATAGCAAGTATGTTTATCTCCTCCCCATTGTTCGTTATTATAAAATATCGACCATGGACCCCAGGGATTTTCGCTCTCGTATAATTGTAGCTCGGAATGCCAGTTCCACTTTTTAAAGGCATCGGGGGTAGCATCTTCTTTATGTGGAAAAACATCGCTGTTTATTGCCAGAATATATCGGTTTATAGCCTTGTTGTACGATATTGTAGGGTGCCCCACATGTTCTTTGTCAGTAAAAACAGGTTTGGCTGCCGTCAGGTCTTTGCCCCAGCTAACATTTTGTCCATTGATGCCAACTACAAACGACCATGCTTGCCGGTTTAGCAAGCTGTCGCGGTGCACCCTGCCCATAAAAACATTGTCGCCGGTTGCCCAGCTGCCATCGTCAGAAATAGCATAAATGCATGGTTGAAATGCAGAGGGAACCTGCGTATTTCCGGGACCAAAGGTTAGAAATGCCGGAGCACCAAATTTTGGGGCAAAAAACTGTGGAGTGGTTTCGTTGGGCAGGTTGCTCCATGTTTTGCCCAAATCGTGCGAAACAATAATACCCGCTACCCCTCCATTGCGAGAATAAGCATCAATAAAGCCCATATTATACCCAAGTGTCGAATCGAGGTCGTGCCAGGGGTTGTACTCGCGGATGCGCTTGTATAAGGTATCCGGATGTATGGGTTTGGAAGGTATATTCCAGTCGTAATCGTACACACTAACTTACAAAGCCGAATCTACCGCCACTATACCACACACATAGCGCCGCATATAATCGTTGGGGATGTGCTTACGAAAATCGTAAAACTGAAAGTTATTTACTTGCTCCACGATATGCTCAGGGGGTGTTCCGGTAGCTTTCAATAAGTGAGCATACCAATCGGGCTCGTCAAAATTACGGCCGTCATCGTCTATCACATATATATTACCATCGATACCCCAAGTCCACCAGTGCATATCCGAACCGGTTCCGGGATAGCGATAGGGTCCACTGGTAAAGGAAAAGCTTTTAATATATGTACTTTTTGGATAGGGGATTTCTCTATGGAAATATTTAAATTCTTGCTTTTTGCTGCAACTTAAAACAAAACAACTTCCTGCGAGTAAGCATTTGAAAAAGATTTTCATGCTGTATTATTAAATTGGGCACAATCGGGTCACGCAGGGGAATTTCACCCCCACATTCTCCCGGAACCATACCCCGAAAAACGGGGCAGGCGGTGAAAATATCCCTTCATACGGCTCTTCCAGTTTAGTTACAAATGTAATTCTTTATCATTTCGGATATACCATTTTATTGGCTATAACAATGTTTAAAAATTGAAGACCATCCCATTGCTGATTGTCAGTAAATTGTAGACGTAAACTAGCTTAGCCCTTCGTTCCTCTTTCATTACAAAAGATTCATCACTACTACGACTAAGTCTGCCAGTCTGCCGCCTATATCTCATGCACATCCTTCCATGTTTACTTCCTCTTTCGATTTTGTAAAACGATATAGACTTCACTTGTTCCATAAAACAGCTTGTGTAATTGTCTTGCCAACTTAACCCCGGTTGCCATGTATCCAATAATCAGGTGACCGATACATTCTGTCGCAGATACAAACGTAACCACCTGCTTTTCTCCATCATTTTGCCCTTTCGGGGCTTCATCATTGGTTCACTTTCGTTCAACTCACACTACACTCACCTACAGTAATCTGGTCACCATTTTTCCTTATCGCTCACTACCGCATCATTTCCGTGTACAGCAGCAAGTGGTGTTTTGGTAACTTCCCCGGAAGGACGTCACCGGAAGGCCACCGGAATAACTTTTCATTCCGCTCTTCCATCAGTAAAAGAGCATTCTACTACTCATGTTTCAGTTGAGTGTAGATTCAAGTCACACACGTTTTCGGGCTTGGAGTAGTGGCGGATTTTTAGCACAAATTTTCAATTGAATTATTGCTGTTGAACTTTGCAGAAATGTTGCATAGAAGTACTTCGGCCGCCATATTGCCAAACCGCTGTTAGTGGCTGGGCTTTTTCGGTTTCTTACTTGATTTTGCATTCTTATTGAAGTCAAGTGCAAGGTTTATCCAATAGTCAAAGTCGGCTTGTGATTTCATCCCGTTTTCGTCTATCATTATGTATCCTTTCATTGGTCGTTTAGTGAAATCCATAGTTCTACAACCAACTTTCTCAATTTCTATTTATTTCTATTTCGTGAAGTGCTGGGTCAATACGGCACATTAGTTCGTCTTTGATGATACCAACACACATTTTTTTGTTGTACATAAATGTCAATCCACCCATCATTTCTTTTTCTTCAACGTTGGGTAGCTCAACAAATATTTGTCTAACTCGGTTTGCTAAATGTTCATCGTAAGTCATTATTTTTCAGCGTAAGTTTTTAAGCCGTTTAGAAATTTGTTAATGCCTGAATTGAATTGTTTGCCTATCATCATTTTGTCCATAAGAATACCAAGAATACCAAATTTAACGGTGTATTCCATTACTTGTTGCACTTTGGTTGAGTTTCCAATTTTCTGAAAACTGTAAGTATGTTTCAAACCCTTGATTGGAAAAGAACAGTCAGTAAGTTGATAAGCAAATTCTTCGTTTGGTTTGAAAATGGTAATCTTTTCGTCAAACCAATTTTTGCCGTCTTGCATTTGCACTTTTCTTTTGGCATCAAGTCCTGTCTTGTTTTCAGAAATAAGTGTTGCCTTTTTTACGGTTGGGTCTGTCTTGTCCAATAGTTCAAGGTCTGTGAGTATGCTCCAAATTTTATCAATTGGTGCATTGATTGTAATGTCGTTAATTAATTTGCCCATTTTTATTTCCTTTTAAATTGTAAGCTGCAAAGATAACAAAATCTACTTTAATTATGCAAGTGGTTTATTTTTTTTATTTTTGCATTATGAAACAAGTAAAAAGAAAGTCAGATTGTCCGATAAACTTTGCATTAGAGATATTTGGTGACAGATGGACATTTCTCATTGTTAGAGATTTGATGTTTAAAGGAAAGCACTTTTATGGCGAATTTTTGTTGGCAGATGAAGGAATATCTACTAATACTTTAGCTGATAGATTGTCAATATTAGAAAAGAACGGAATCATAAGTAAGTCCAATGACCCGAGCCACAAACAAAAAGTTAGATATAGCCTTACCAAAAAGGGAATTGATTTAGTTCCTGTCTTGGTTGAAGTCATAATGTGGTCAGCAAAATACGATAAACAGTCAGCCGTAGAAAAAGCATTTGTCAAAGCTGTAAAAAAGGATAAAGTAGGTTTGATTTCTGAAATTACAAGTCGGCTTGTTGATGAGTTGGGTGTCTCATAGCCTTGCCGCTAACGGTTGGCGGTATGAAAAGTTGCCGATTGCGGGCGATTCCCTGTCAAGTTACACAAAAGTTAAAGCGGGCTACAACCCTTGAATAACCTACTATCCCGGCAATTTTTTATACCGCGTGTTAGCCTTTCGTTTTTTTATTATTTATACATTAATGGATTGTTTTCAAAGCAATTTCTTCTTTCTGTTGAATTAATAAATTAAGTCGGGTGTCATTGCTCAAGAAATCCCAGACTAAAATCTTCATCCGATAAATTGTTTGGTTCTATTCCAATAAACTGTATACTGCCCTCCTAAATTCTTTTTGAATTCCAAATGAGAATTCTCTAGCTTAGCCAC
>JAYRWN010000038.1:0-4591 GCA_041917975.1 Saprospiraceae bacterium
ATGAAAACCCCTGCGGTGTGCAAGTGCCCTTCACCCGTTTTCTCGATAGTGTTCCACAGGGACAACCATTCTTTTTTTGGTTTGGCACTCATGACCCTCACCGGCCTTTCGATGGTGACTCTACGCTTTCGTCGCGCCAGCAGGATCTGGCTATTCCTGGATTTTTACCGGATCACCCGCAGGTGCGTCAGGATTTGGCGGGCTATTATGCTGAAATAAAACGCTTGGATCAAGACGTGAAACTGTTAATTGATGAGTTAACTTCCCGCCGGCTGTTAGAAAATACGATCATAGTTATTACCTCTGATAACGGGATGCCTTTTCCACATGCTAAGGCAAATCTTTATGATTACGGTACTCGCGTTCCATTGATCATCACTGGTCCACAACAAGGTATTCCTTGCGGAAAACATTTTTATGAATTGGTCAACTTGCTTGATTTGACCCCAACTTTTTTGGATTGGGCTCAAGTTGAAACTAAACCGGAAATGGATGGTGAAAGTTTGCTGCCTTTATTAGCAGGTCATCCCTCTTCCGGCAGAACTGCCGTGTACCTGGAGAGAGAACGCCATTGCCTGGCCAGGGCAGACCTGGATTTTGGCGCCGGATACCCCATGCGGGCTGTGCGTACGGCAGAATATGTTTACATCAGAAATTTTAATCCTGAACGATGGCCCGGCGGAGATGAATTTATTCCGGGCACTCCTTCCGTTTTTGGCGATGTAGACGGTGGCCTTACGAAAATGTACATCATGGATCACCGGCACGAAACGGCGGTTGCTCCCCATTTTCAATGGGGGTTTGGACGAAGACCGGAAATAGAATTATATGCCGTCAAAAAGGACCCTTATAATTTGCTGAATTTGGCGGACTCGTCTGCTTACCAAGCGGTAAAAGATTCTTTAGCCGGCCTGTTAAATGCCTGGATGATAGAAACCAATGATCCACGCCGGTCCGGGGGTGGAGCTGAAATCGACCTCTTCGAAACCACCTCACGCGCCTGGATTACCAGAGATGGGATTATTTTGCTGGACAATTAAGTGCTTGAAACTACTAGCAGTCTGACAAGTGCTATTCACCATAGCTTTCCGGGATTCAAAATATTTTTGGGGTCCATCACGCGTTTGAGGGAGCGCATGACTTCTATTTCAGCCAGACTGCGACTCAGGTGTAACCACTTCTTTTTCTCCAACCCAATGCCATGTTCAGCGGAAATCGAACCACCCAAAGCCGGTAACGGGGATAAAACTGTCTGGTCTACCTCTGCCCGGGTCAGGTCATCCGGTTCACCACAACTTACATAAAGATGCAAATTGCCATCGCCCATGTGCCCAAAGGCGTAAATATGCACTTCCGTCCAGCGCAATTTTAAAGCATCAGTAATTTCAGAAATGTATTCCTCCATGGCGCTGATGGGCAGACTGACATCAAAAATAAATACCGGGTTATGACGTGCGAAGACTAATTCCACTTTTTCCCGGATGCTCCAAAACCAAACCAATTCCTGGTGGGTTTGAGCCGGCACTGCATCCACCAATAAACCCAGTTCAAGCCCTTCCTCTAATAGGTGTTCAAAACGCCGTTCATCTCCGGCCGGGTCGTCACCTAAGGCCTCTAATAAGACATAAAAGGGGTAATGCCCGGGAAGAGGTGGTACAAACCCATCTGGAGGAGTCGTCATTAATAAGTAATAGTCTTGCCAAAACACCTCAAAAGTGGTCAGGGCATCGCGCAGGCGGTGCTGGGCCAAGCGCAGAAATTGATGCGCCTTAGTGAAGGACGGCAAAGCCACAAATGCCGTCTGTCGTGTCGATGGGCGTTTTTGTAGAGTCAGCACGGCACGGGTGATAATCCCTAACGTTCCCTCCGAACCGATAAACAAGTGTTTCAGATCATAGCCGGTGTTGTCTTTGGCCAATTTTCGAAGATTAGACAACAGCGTTCCATCGGCTAAAACGACCTCCAAACCCAACACGTGCTGACGCATTACACCATAACGCAAAGCCTGCAATCCTCCGGCATTGCTGGCAATATTTCCACCAATCATACAAGAACCTTTAGCGCCGAGATCCACGGGAAACAATAAGCCATGCAAGGCAGCCTTTTGCTGCAGGTGGGCTAAAATGACTCCGGCTTGCACTGTGACCGTTTGATTAATTTCATCGATCTCTTCAATGACATTCAGGCGTTCCAAACTCAAAGCCACCTCCTGGGAAGTGGTCACTGCACCGCCAACGACATTAGTCAATCCGCCATGGGGAACCACTGACTGATCATGAGCATGACAGATGCGCATGATTCGGATTACGTCCGCAGGTGTACGCGGCAAAGCCAAGGCCTTACAAATTAATCCGGCATGACTCCGCCAGTGACTGGCTGGCCGTAAGATGGCTTCTTCCGGACGTAAAATGATCTCTGGCCCAAGCGCTGCAATTAATTTCTCCACGACGCTTTCTAATTCTGCCATTGGCTTGTTTTCCTCACAATTTAGAATTAAATAATAGTCCGGTTCACTAAAAAAATTCAATACATGCCAGGAACTGTAACCTCGAAGAAAATCAACATATTTTCTTTTGCAAATAGTATCTTTGGTTTATGACCGAGTTGGAAATATCGCATGTGAGCAAAAAATGTTACCGGCTCATCTGGGATGGCCGTGGTATGGAAGCGGTAGAGCTTTATTTGGCGGATTATCCCGAGCTTACTGCGGATGAAAAAAGAAATATCTTACTCGAGGCAGAAACCTGGTTAGTCAGCTACAAACTGGCCTTACAAAAAAAGGAACAGCACCTGATCCGCAGCTTGATCGGTTTGGCGGTACTGACTACCGGTATAGTCCTTTATTTTGCTATCGACACACAAACCCTGGCCACGAACCTGTTTAAGTATGGCTTCCTGGTCGGTGGAGCTTGGTTAACCTGGCGGGGCTGGTCCGCCTGGAAGGGGCCATTGGAAGAAACACCTTACCGACCTCCCGACCCTGAGTACATTTTCCGGGGTTTTGGTCAAAAAAAACTTTAATTCATCATCATCAATTATTTTATGAATCGTCGTCATTTTACAAAACAATCGCTTGTCCTGGCGCTTGGCACCTGGACATCTCCTCATTTTAACATCATGCCGGCCAAAGGAAAATTAGCCGGTGAGATGATTGGACATGGTGATTTTCGTTACCGGGTGCATTTACAATGGGGGACACAGGATGCCCATAAATTTCCGGTTAACAATTGCCATGAAATGGTGATGGATAAACAGAAACGACTCATCATGGTAGGTGATGAAACAAGCAATAACATCTTGATCTACGATCGGTCCGGAAAGCTTCTGGATAGTTGGGGGACTACCTACCCCGGCGGGCACGGCTTAACGCTATGGGACGCCGGGGGAGAAGAGTTTTTATTTATCTGTGATACCAACGGCCGGGTGATCAAGACCACCCTGAGCGGCCGGGAACTGATGGTCATCGAACACCCATCTAAAGTAGGCGCTTATCAGGAAAAAGACCGCTTTAACCCCACCGAAACAGCCATCGGACCAGGCGGTGATATCTATGTCGCAGATGGGTATGGCTCACAATATATCCTGCAGTACTCTGCGAAAGGAGAATTTATCCGCAAATTTGGCGGTGGTGGCGACGCGGATGATCAGTTTCAGACCGCCCATGGCGTCTGTGTGGATACCCGCCAGGGCACACCCATCCTGTTAGTCACTTCACGCGCCCACAATGCATTTAAACGTTTTACCCTGGACGGCAAATACCTTGAAACCATCTTCCTCCCCGGGGCTTACGTTTGTCGCCCGGTTATCGATGGACCTAATATCTACGCAGGAGTATGCTGGTCCCGGCTCCGCTACCTCAACCAAACGCCAGACTCCGGCTTCGTAACCATCCTGGATAAAAACAACAAGGTCGTCTCTAATCCCGGAGGCACCAAACCCACCTATGTCAAAGGAAAATTACAATTAATGGTGCAGGCCCAACCTATCTTTAAACATTGTCATGACGTTTGTGTGGATAATGATAAAAACCTCTACATCTGCCAGTGGAATGCTCAAAAAACGTATCCGATCAAACTCGAAAGAGTGTAAAATTTTATTATTACTTAGCTAATTTCAATTAATTTCTCCGGATACTACTCAAATAATTATTTATCCATTTAATTAATTAAGTTAAGCTTATGTCTAAAAAAAATAAAACCACGGCCACGGATAAGGACGTCCTAAATTTTATACAAGAGTATGTAGATCAGGATCAAAAAAAAGCGGATAGCTTGCGGCTAATTGATTTGATGCAGGCTTGGTCAGGTTTCGAACCGAAAATGTGGGGGCCTACCATCATTGGTTTTGGCAGTTACCACTATAAATATGCCAGTGGCCACGAGGGTGATGCACCATTAATCGGTTTTTCACCGCGCAAAGCCGAATTTTCGCTGTATGTATTTACCGCTAAGGAAGAAAATAAATACCTGTTAAATGGTTTAGGTAAATTTAAAATGGGTAAAGCATGTATTTATGTAAAAAAACTGGCCGATATTGATCTGGAGGTCCTGCAAAAATTATGCGAAACTTCCATCGCTTATCTCAATGAACA
>JAYRWN010000039.1:0-2743 GCA_041917975.1 Saprospiraceae bacterium
AGCATTTTCCGCCATCCATTTTTCTCCCTGGGCGCCAAAGAGGCCCATAAACCAGACCATACCAGCAAGGGTTCCCATGATCCCACCAAATAAAGTACCGTAAATAATTTTTTTCATGTTAATTTTTTTAAAGGTTATAAAATTGATTTTTTGAATTGCTGATTTTGTATATTATTAACAGTCTGTATACCAAATATTTTTACCTTATCCATCAATACTGCAGGCGATGTGATATTGGCCGGGTCGGTTGCTTTTTCACTAGCCCTAAAGCGGCAATGATCCAAAATATACTGATAGCCAATAACTGAAAACCAGACATAACAATTTTTTAAAATGCTTTAATAACACTTAGCCGATGTGCAAGGCCATATATCATGACAAAGATTCAAGGAACTAGTGCATAAATTTTGCGCAAATACCTGTATTTATCCTACGTAGAAATACGTAATTTGGGGATCTATAATAGTTCATTGACAAATTAATTTAGAAACATTTTTGTGACTTCATGCTTAAAATCGGTTGAAGCATGGGTACCTTATTGAATTTCACCAGGAAAGAGCTTGCATACCTTGAGTCACAAAAGCGTAAAGGCGATTTAAGTTTGCGTAAATATAACCGTATCAATATTTTGCTCCTTTTGAGCGGATTTGTATAAGTTGTCATATAACCCGAAACAACCGGTTGTATGTATAGATGAAAAGAGCAAGCAGTTACTCAAAGATACCTGGCAGCCCGTAGCCGCAAACCTGGCAGCCCTGAAAAATATGACTATTTAATACAGACGCAATGCCACCTGCAATATATTCCTGGCAGTACAACCCAAAGCAGGGCTACGCTTTGTCAAGGCGAACAGCACCCGTACAAAGTCAGATTTTGCCCGCTTTGTAAAGTGGTTAATCAGTAAGTTCCCCAAGGCAGACTGCATTCAACTGGTTCTGGACAACTTAAACATTCACTTTGAGGGTTCTCTCATCGAAACGGTTGACAATCAAAAAGCCAAAGCATTGATGAAGAGAATCAAATTTATTCATACGCCCAAGCATGCCAGCTGGCTGAATATGGTTGAAATTGAAATTAATATAATGGACAGGTAATGTACAGGCGGCAGAATAGAAGCAAGGAAAAGATAACCAGCCAGGTACAGCAGTGGGCCAAAAACAGAAACAGGCACAAGGCAACAATCGAATGGGAGTTTACAAGGAAGCACGCAGATAAAAAACTCTCAAAACATTATTTTCATAATTAAATTGTGAATAACTTAAAGCTCAAATATTGTTAACTCACACTAAAATTATCACCAATATGGTTGCAAGACAGACCATTTCTTGGTATTCGGATTTGACTAAATGCAACGTTAACTAAAGTTGGTCCGGTCATTAATTGACCATAATGACCGGACCGGAGCCCCACACGGTCTATTTTAATTTTCCAAACAGCCAACCGGTGGCAGCGCCGCCACAGGCACCGCCAATAGTATTACCAATAATATCAATAGGCATCCAGGAAAGTTGAAAAGATTTAAAGGTTAAATACATGCTAAGATTCACAATGGTAAAAACGAGGAAAAACAACACTGCTCCGATCTGCGCACCTTGTTTCATTTGATTGATATTTAGCCTGTCTAAAGTTAATGCACCGAGTAAGCCCACACACAAAATAGCCAGAATCCATGCCCAATAGGGTAATTCATTCATCTGGTTAACACAGGTAGCATTATCCGTCATCCATTTTTCCCCCTGGGCGCCAAACAAGCCCATGAACCAGACCATAGCAGCAAGGGTCCCTAAGATCCCACCAAATAAAGTACCGTAAATAATTTTTTTCATGTTAATTTTTTAAAAGGTTATAAAATTGATTTTTTGAATTGCTGATCTTTTTATTTAGTGACCGTCTGTAAACCAATAATTATTATGTTATTTATGCATACTGCCGGCGATGCCTATTGGCCGGGTCGGTTGTTTTTTAATTAAGGCTTTAATCCACCAGTACATCACCAACAAGGCGTAAAAAGAAATTACTTGTTTCATGATGCCGGTAAATTCTTCAACAAAGCAAACACACTTAACAGAATCCAAACCAATTGCAGGTACCAAAAAAAGGTTTTACGCGGATAGATGGCAAAGTGCCAGAGGAACATCAGGGGCCAGTACCACAAAGCACACCAGGCCAACCAATGCTGATCGCGAAACGCGGAAACCGCCAGAAAAAATGTCATTCCATTGCTGCCCAAGAGAATGCTGGCAGTCCAATTCAGTAATTTATTTACAGCTGGTTCCTGGACCGTTTTAGCCTTAATCAGGGCTTCAAAATCCAGTCCGGTTATGAGCTTAAAATTCGGATAAACTGCACCCGGTTTAAATAAAAGCATCACCACCATCACTAGCCCTAAAGCCGCGATGATCCAAAAAATACTAATGGCAAATAACTGTAAACCGGACATAACAATTTTTTAAAAAGTAATAATAACACTTAGCTGATGTGCGAGGTCATATGTCATGACAAAGATTCAAGGAACTAGCGCATAAATTTTGCGCAAATACCTGTATTAATCCTACGTAGAAATACGTATTTTGGGGATCTAGGAGGCTGTTGAAATAGGGCCTTTTTTAACTAACTATTATTTTTTATCAATAAATTGACTTTTATCAGTTTTGACATAAAAAGAGGAAGGATATCTCATTAAATATTGAATGACTTAATTCGGTAGCTCCATTGGTTATGGAGCGAATTAACCTAAAAATAA
>JAYRWN010000040.1:0-3164 GCA_041917975.1 Saprospiraceae bacterium
TCCAGGTTCCGAAGCATGACCTCCACTTGAGCTTTGCTGAACTCCTGTAAACAAAAGATATCCGCCTGCAGACTCTGAAAATATTTACCGGGCACTTGCAGGTCAGGTTTTTTGTATTTTTTGGTAAAGGCCACCAGATTTCCTCCATTATAGGCGACCACTCGCAGATGGGCAGAGGGAATTATTTCTTTATGATTAAAAGGTAAGGCATAAAAACTAAGGGCATACTTAAAACCAATAGCCAATGCTAAAAACGAAATTAAGGCTCGCGAAGGCTTGGTGACCAACCAAAAAATAACAAAACCCACATTACAAAAAAACAAAACTGGATAAAACAAGCCCAAAAGACTGAGATACCAAAGCTGATCCGGACTAATCCACGCTGATAAATAAGCCAAAAGGATCAGTATGGCAAAAACATAATTTATCCACACCAACACTGTCCTCACTTATCCATATTTTTGCTGGCTTCATTCAGAAAAGCCTTTTCATCAGGTGTTAAACTCTGGTAACCTTTTTCATTGATTTTGTCCAGGATCATATCCACCTTTTCTTGATAAGACAAGTCAGTATTTTGAGTGCCGGTTGCGGCTGATTTTTGCTGATATCGTTTGCCAGGTGCAGTTGTCGAATACACTTTTTTTAACTGGTGAACTTTAGAGGCTGGCTTGAATATTCTTTTTACCGAGATGAATGGGGCGGATAGGTCGATACCCCGTCGCAACATAAGAATAAAAATAATCCCAAACAGATATCCCCCCAGGTGGGCCATATGTCCACCTGAATTTGTGGACTGAATGATGCCCACCAGGTCTATAATCAGGACAAACAGGGCGATATATTTTATTTTGACATTCCCGATTAAAAACAACCTCATCTCATAGTTAGGACTTAGGGTAGCACTTGCCGTCACAAAAGCCATAACTGCTGCGGATGATCCCAAGGCATGTGCAGTGTTGTCAAAAAACATGGAATAGCCAATAGTAAAAAACAATACGCCACATAGGCCTCCCAGCAAGTAAATTGGCCAAATGCGTCGATCACCAATAAAATCACCGACAATATTACCAAACCAAAACAAAGCCAGCATATTGAACAATAGGTGCCAGAAGCTTTCATGTAAAAACATGTGGGTGAGGATGGTCCATGGCTTACGGATCAGAGTCGAAAGATCTGATGAAATAAATAAGTTTGCCGCCAGCTCCGGATAATGATCATTCCAGATCACCTTGGCCAATACCAAGGCCATCCACAAACCAATATTGATCAGGATAAGCCGGTTAAGGGTATTGCCAAACCTAATTTCCGCCTTTATATCGTCCCAAACGGATCGAAACATACGTTCATTTGTGTTGACAAAACTAATGAAAAAACACCACTCTTAACATTAGAATGCCGGCAGTCGGTTCTTGTCCTGCCCACTTTAACATCTTTTCCCCAGTGGAAATAGCATTAAAGTTGTCTTAAACCATTTTTACGCCAAAATAGGATCATCAATATCCCTACCAGGGCCCCTCCCACGTGGGCAAAATGGGCTACTTGAGGTCCTCCGGCCGAGCTCATAAATCCGGGATTTAACCCCTGAAACAATTCCAAGGCTCCATAGATCATCACCATATATTTGGCTTTAATGGGCACTGGAAAAAAAATAAGCATAAGTGGTTGGTTAGGAAATTTCATAGCAAATCCGGCTAATATGCCAAATACCGCCCCGGAAGCACCCAATAACGCAAAAGGTTGGTGTAAGTATTGGTCCAATAACATGTTCTCACCGGATTTGATCATTCCTTCCATGTACCAGGCACCCAGATAAACCGCCAGGGCACCAAGTCCCGTGACCAGGTAAAATGTCAAAAACTTTTTAGGGCCCCAATAATATTCCAAGGGGGAGCCAAACATAAACAGTCCGAACATATTAAAAAATATGTGAGTCACACTGCCATGGGCAAACATGTGAGAAATAATCTGGAATGGCTGAAAAGCCTCAGTCTTTGGATTATGGAAAGGCAAATAGGCGGTGATGTGTTCAGGCAAGGTCAGTTGTCCGATAAACACCACCACATTGATGATGACCAGATTTTTAACCACATCAGAAATTCGATTCATGCTCTGGGCTTTATCAATTTTGAAACAATTTTTCCAGTTTATTGCTATCATAAATAATGGCGCAAGGCTTTCCGGAAGGGTTCCGGTAAGGCATGCTGCAAGCAAATAAATGATCAATCATGGATTTTTGTTCCTCCATGCTTAATTTTTGACCTCTTTTACAGGCTGTACTGAAGGCTAGAGATCGAGCTAAACGATCGCTGTGATCCAATTTTAGGTCTAACTGATGTTTGAATTGGCTTACGAAATGTAATATCACCTGCTCGGGATTATCCCGTTGATGGAGTACGGCAGGAAGGCCGTGGACAATAAACGTATTACCGCCAAAAGGCTGAACGTCGAATCCTAATTTATTTATCTCAGGCAGTATTCCATTCAAGATTTGGGCATCACCGGCGGGCAGTTCTACCGATAATGGGAAAAGTAATTGTTGACAGGGGATGCGATCCACATGGATGGTTTGTAGAAAATATTCATATAGAATGCGCTCATGAGCACCCTGTTGGTCAATGAGCATAAATCCTGATTTTACCGGCACCAGAATATAACTACTCAAAATTTGTTGGGGTTCCTTGTGTTCAAAATATTCGCCAGAAGATAATGGCTCGTCAGAGGAACTGGATAATAGGGTAACTTCGGTGTTTTTCTCCCGTTCCATCGGAGCAGCAATCCCCTCATACAATTGTCGCCAGGCTTCCCTTCCTGCTGAGCTGGGCACATGAGCAGACCCCGAAAATGGTCCTTGGGTACCTCCCGCCTCCATGGTATATCTATCCTTAGCCTGTACATCGAATGGAGAGCGTTCAAAGTCCATGGATGGAACCACCTGAAACTGGCCTAAAGCTTTTTTAGTCGCGGCCAAAAGAAAGTTATAAATCAACCGTTCTTCTTGAAACTTAATCTCTTGTTTGGTCGGATGCACATTGACATCGATGGTGGCTGGATCTACTTCCATAAAAACTGCATAAAACGGGTGCGTGTCTTCCGGTAGCAGGTTCTCAAATGCTGATTTGACGGCATGATGCAGGTAAGGGCTGCGGATATATCTGCGGTTTACA
>JAYRWN010000041.1:0-19357 GCA_041917975.1 Saprospiraceae bacterium
AATACCCACAGGTTATACAGACCGATAAGCATCAAGCTACTATTGGTGGGTAGTGTTTGGCTGCTGGTTTTATTAAGATTATTTCCGGACATAGGTCAGGCGAATTAAGTGAGTTACAAGGTAAGTTAATTTTATGCCCTGGCCAAGCCAGTCCCTGGCCCGAGTAGATTTTGGCTGCCGGACATTTGTGGGCTATTTATTTTTGTCCTTGATTTTTGAAATACTACACCACGGGTTTTCTATTTACGGTGCATAGGTGGGTATTTAAAATGCTTTTTGGACTATCGTGCGAACTCTGTTGATAACGTGGTACTGGTTTCCGAAGGCGAAGTAGTATATTCGTTTATTAAGTAAATTATAATTGCTCGTTATGAAAAACATGCAGTCCGTTTTTATCAACCTCAGCATAAGTATGATCTTTCTGTCCCTGGCCTGCGAGGGACAAAAAGCCGGCCCGGATGAAGCTGAAATACGAGCCTTACGCCAGCAATTTAATACCGCCATTGCTCAGCATGATTCTACGCGCATAGAGCGGTTTTGTACTGCGGATTATACGGCCATCAGCTCCCGCAATGTGGAAATAAAAGGCATCGAAAATGAGCGCCAGGCACTGGCTAATGAATTCAAAACCAAAAAAGAGGTGGTATATGTCCGTACACCAGGGCAAATAAAGGTATTCCCGACCTGGAATATGGCCTCCGAAACAGGCCATTACACCGGTCAGTGGCAGGAATCCGATGGCCTGGTCCAAATGTCCGGCACCTATTATGCGAAGTGGCATAAAATCCAGGGGTCGTGGCGAATTCGGGTAGAAGTATTTACCCCTTTGACTTGTACGGGGAGTAAATTCTGTGATCAGGCGCCGGTTTTAGAATAAAGCCGAGTGTTGTCAGATCGGACGGTTTGCAATGGAATTTGCCGGTATTATCTCAGCCATCCAAGGATATTAGGTCATATTATCAACAGGTAAGCATCCAGTCCATCTTTCATCCGTCTTTAGCGCAGGCTAAAGAAGAGCATCTGCACCCTTACCTACTTTGGGGCACGCCCAGGCCATGCATCTGCTGGAGGCGGGGGTAGATCTGCGGGTCATCCAGGAGGCGCTTGGGCATAACACATAGAATACCAATGTATTATGCACTCACTTGGCCGTTGTAAAAAAAAAGAGGTACCTAAGTCCCTTGGGGTTTTCCGGAGAGTTGGTAAATTTAATTATTAAAAAATATACGCAATAATATGCGTGAATGCGAATGTTCTACTCCACCAAGAAAAAAATAGTTGCCAAAAATTGAAACTTTTTCTATCTTTGTTGAAAATTTAGTTTGAAGAATTTTGAAACTATTTTTTTGGAAGGAGCAAAGGAATTTCTTGCCGGTATCGATAAGAAATCAGCTAGTAAAGTCATTTATAACATAGATTTAGCCGAACAAACCAACAATACTAAGATTTTTAAAAAACTTCAAGGTGAAATTTGGGAATTCAGGAGTAAATATTTAGGAAACCAGCATAGATTATTAGCTTTTTGGGACAAATCAAGTAGCAGAAATACCTTAGTAATCGCAACACATGGCTTTATAAAAAAGACCAGTAAAGTGCCAAAAAATGAAATTCAAAAGGCTGAAAATATCAGAAGTGAGTATTTTGCATTAAAAAAATAAAGAAAAATGGCCAATAAAGAAATGAAGTCATATACCCTTGATGAAATGAAGGATATGTACATCGGCAAACCAGGAACAAGAGACAGAGAAGAATATGAGTACGAACTTAGGATGGATATTATTGGCAAGATGATTAAAAAAGCACGTCAAGATCGAAATTTAACGCAAGAACAATTGGGTGAACTGATCGGTGTTCAAAAGTCTCAAATTTCAAAACTTGAAAGCAGTGCAAACAGTGCAACAATAAATACCATAATCAAAGTTTTTAAAGCACTGAAGGCCGAAATAAACTTTCGTGTAAAACTTGAAAATGAATTCGTACAATTGGTGTAAAATGAATGGCGAGAGCAGAACAATGGCTATGATGTACAACTCTCCTTTCGTCGAACTGTCGCAAAGCCATACCATTATGCGGCAGCTTATGGGAAGCCACCTAACACTTTAAACTGTAATTGTAAAATGAAAATAGCCAGCTTGTTTCTCTCACTTCTCTTATTCGCAAATATTACTTTTTCGCAAGGTAAAGTGGACCATGAAAAGATTGTCATCGGCAATACCGACAGTATTCAATCAAAAATACTTGGCGAAAACAGAAAAATATGGGTGCATGTGCCTGGCGAAGCTGCTACTAATAAAGAGCGGTATCCGGTAGTGTATGTATTAGATGGGAATGGACATTTTTCATCCGTAGTTGGAATGATTCAACAATTGAGTACAGGGGGTAACAATAATTGTCCCAAAATGATTGTAGTGGCTATTCCCAACACCGACCGCACACGTGACCTTACGCCAACTCATGTTGATGCTGACCCACCCATGATGGACAGCGCCTCTTCCAAAACATCCGGGGGTGGCGAAAACTTTATTGCTTTTATTGCCAAAGAATTAATGCCCTATATAGAATCAAAATACCCAACAGCACCTCATAAAATGTTTATCGGGCATTCTTTCGGTGGTTTGTTAGTGATGCACACTTTTATTCATCATACTGATTTATTTAATGCTTATATCTGCATAGACCCGAGTATGTGGTGGCATAAACAAACACTTCTGAAGCAAGCCGAAAAAGCGCTGGCGGAAAGAAAGTTTGAAGGTAAATCTTTATATCTCGGCATTGCCAATACTATGGAAGCTGGCATGAATATAAAAAAAGTGCAAACGGATACTTCAGGAGACACGAGACATATTCGTTCTATTTTAAAATTAAATGCCGCTTTGGAAAAGAACAAACAAAACGGACTTAAATACCGGAGCAAATTTTATCCTGACGACTCTCACGGCTCCGTTCCGTTTATTACCGAATATGATGCTATTCGTTTTTTCTTCGATTATTTTCCACTACAACTCAGTATGAGAGATTTTACAGACTCTACCGGTGCCCTGGCCACTAAATATCGCAACCATTTTAATAATTTATCTCAAAAAATGGGCTACCAAATCAAACCGGATGAAGAGGAAATCAATTTTATTGGCTATGATTTCTTAGGAAGGAAAATATATAAAACAGCAGAAAGCCTTTTTAAACTCAATGTAGACAATTATCCCGAAAGCTTTAATGTTTATGACTCGTATGGCGACTATTTTGTTGCAGTTGGCGACAAGGCTCAGGCAATGGTTCAGTATAAAAAAGCTTTATCCTTAAAGGAAAATGAAGGCTCGAGAAAAAAACTGAAAGAACTTGAAAAGGAGAACGAATGAACCGGTAGGCATCCCGCCCATCTTTCATTCGCTTTTAGTGCAGGCTGAAGCATATGCACCCATCTATTGGAAGCAGGAGTGGACCTGCGGGTAATCCGGGAGTCACTTGGGCACAACTTCCTGAAAACCACCGAAATATATACCCACCTAACCTATGTAAATAAAAAGAAATACCTAAGTCCTTGGGGTTTTCCGGAGAGTTGGTAACTTTAGATATTAAAAATATACATGCAATAAACATGCGCATATGCAGATGTTCTCATCTATTAGACAAGAAATCAATTTGCGCCATACGACTTATACAATTGCCTGAACACAGCAAAAATAACTTAACGTTGTAACCATATCGGGAACATTATGTTCTTTGGATCGTTTATGAGGATAATTGCCACGAATACATTGAAAGAGTTTTGGAAACGGTTTCCGGACTGCGAACAAGCTTTGAAAGAAGCGGAACGAGCGAAGTGGAGGAATCCTCAGGAATTAAGGATTCAATTTGGGAGCGCTTCAATAATTACTGGCAAGCGAATAGTATTTAATATTAATGGGAATAAGTATCGACTGATTGTTGATTTCGAATTTAGGCTCGGGATTATTTTCATAGTCTGGTTTGGAACACATGATCAGTGTGATTTCATAGACTCAAAAAAAGTATCTTATGTTAAAGCCGATAAAAACAAGTAAACAGCACAAAGAATATTTGAATAGAGCGTATGAGCTTATGCAAAAGGATATTAAGCCAGATACCATCGAATCAGACGAACTTGAAGTAATAAGTATTTTAATCGAACAGTATGAGAAGGATAAACACCCAATTGCCCCACCTAGCCCTATTGAAGCCATTTTGTTTAGACTAGATCAAATGGGTATGAAAAAAAGTGAACTGAAGAATATATTAGGATCACGAAGCAGGGTCAGTGAAATATTGTCAGGTAAACGAAGCTTAAGTCTAAAAATGATTAGAAAATTGCATGAACAGCTCGGAATATCTGCTGACACTTTGATCAGAGAATACGAACCAGTCAACGGATGAGAACAATGAGCGATGACGCTAGCCTCATATCGTCGGCCTGCGCATGCACTAAGCGTTGGTGGCAATGTGGCCAGACAATAAATCGGTTTCAAAAAAAAAATAACGACTGACAATGTCCAAACCATGGTTTCCCACGGGGACAATTGAAAGCCTCGTACCTACTTTACGGCACGCCCCGGCCGTGCATCTGCTGGCGGCGGGGGTAGATCTGCGGATAATCTAGGAGTCGTCTGGGCACAACACGTAGAAAATCAACGAACTATACACTCACTTGGCCGTTGTAAATAAAATAGGCACCAAAGTCCATTGGATTTTCCGGAGATTTGGTAACTTTAGATATTAAAATATATACGCAATAAACATTGCGTATATACGATGGTATACGCAATTGTATTGGGGCACTCCCTAAAATTTGGAGCGGTCTAAAATTCTTAGCTAAATGTTGCTAATTATTCCTCAAACCACCCTAAATTTGACAAAACTAACTCGTTAGCAAATGGAAAAACTTCGCTTCATTGACCTATTCTGCGGAATTGGCGGCTTTCGTGTCGCTATGGACCAAGCCTGCATTGAAAATGACCTGATACCTCAATGCGTTTTCTCATCCGACATTGACACATACTGCCAAGACAGTTACGAAGCGAACTTCGGACACAGACCCACAGGCGACATCACTAAGGTTGACCCAAAATCAATTCCCGACCACGACATTTTATTTGCAGGATTTCCATGCCAACCTTTCAGCATCATTGGACAGATGAAGGGTTTTGACGACACCAGAGGAACTCTATTTTTTCATATTGCTAACATCATTAAGGAAAAGCAACCAAAAGCATTTGTGCTTGAAAATGTAAAGCAACTTGTTGGACACGATAAAGGAAAGACTTTGAAAGTGATTATCAAAACACTTAAAGGTTTAGGCTATCAGCATGTTCAATACACTGTCTTAAATGCTTTGGATTATGGATTACCTCAAAAAAGGGAAAGAGTAATAATTGTTGGACACAAAGAACCAATCTTATTTTCTTACCCATCGCCTGTAAGACCATTTAAACCATTAAATGAAATCTTAGAAAAGAAAGTTGACAAAAAGCATTACGCATCAGATTATATTAAGAGCAAAAGAAAAGCGACACACAAATCTGCCTATAAACTTTCAATATGGCATGAAAATAAAGCTGGTAATATTTGCTCCTATCCTTACTCATGTGCATTAAGAGCAGGGGCATCATACAATTACTTACTTGTAAACGGCGAGAGAAGATTAACGCCGAGAGAAATCTTTCGTTTACAAGGCTTCCCCGACACTTATAAAATCATTAACAACGATACACAGGCAAGAAAACAAGCTGGCAATGCAGTTCCTGTAAACATGGTGAAACAAGCGGCGTAGTTTTTTATGATACCAGCTTCAGTTCCCTGATTTATCTTCGTTGCGTCGCAATCCTTTCATCGCCTGTACTACTATTTAGCAAAAATGAGCAATAGTTTTTCAATAAGGGATAAATCAATACTTGTCGGACTTTATCTTTCTAAGTTTGATGATGAAGCGTTGTCAATTTTGGGCTTCAAAGGTTTTAATGAAGCCTTTAATACATTAGGTTATTCCATAGGTTTAAAACCAGCCTCAATAAAAAATTACAGAGACGAGTTTGACCCATTTTCCCCAAACAACAGAAAAGGTTGGCATAACAGAGCAATAAGAGAATATTGTAAAAAAATCCTTGAGGATTTTTCAAGTTTGAATTTTGAGTCTTTTACAGATTTAATAAAAAGTTTTGTGCTCAAGAATTATGATGTAGAAAAAATTGTTGAAAAATTTGAAAAGAAAGACAAATCAGAAAGTGTTGCAAAAAGGCTAATAACAGGAATTGCTGCCGAAGAATACTTTAAAGTGAATTATAAAAACGTAAATCATTTTTCTGAATTTGAAATAAAAGATACTACAAACCTTGCATGCGGCTTTGATTTTAAATTATCATCTGACATGCAGTATTATTGTGTTGAAGTAAAAGGATTGAATTCTAACACTGGAAGTATCGCAATGACGGAAAAAGAATTTTCAGTTGCTCAAAACCTAAGAGAAAAATATTGTTTATTTATTGTTACGAATTTCATTGAGAAGCCAATTCACCAATATTATTTTGACCCTTTAAATAGCAGATTGAAATTTAAAAAAACGGAACGGCAGATTATACAAACAAATTATTCTACTTCTATATGAATGACAAATGGGACTGTTATTTATGCGGCAATGAGGATGATTTTGAAAATTTTCCTCATGGCTATTTAGGGAACTATCATCCTTTGTGTTTTAATTGCGCTAATAAAGTTTTAGAAAGCGGCAATCATCCTGATAAATTCAGACTAACTTTTCATTCTGACTTAGGCGATATTAATGTTATTAAATCAATTCCGGTTCAAAATGATTTTTTGATAAAAAATTAGCTGTTGGAAATTGCTGAATAGCGAACAAAATGTACAAGTGTGCGACGCAACGATGTTCAATAGTAGCAATTAGCTTGGTACATAAATAAAAAAAACAAATTAAGAACAGTTGATAAATCATTACCGCCATTTCCATTAAATGAATTTCCTAAGGATTTTCCTTTTAAACTTGGCAAAGAAATCGTTTATCTCTTAGCTTCTAAAGGGAAACCCACGCTAGAAGGTCCAGAGTGGGAAGCAATATTCGCAACTTCTATCGGCGCAGATTGGAAACCGTCAAATGTAGGTTTGGATGATGTTATTCTTGGCAATACCGCTTGGGGTGCAAAGACAGTAAAAGCAAGTAATCCTGCAACTCAAGCTAAAGTAAGATTGATTTCAGGACGTAACTCACCTGTATATTCATATGGTGATACGATAGATACTCATGCAGACCCAAACATTGTTGGGCAATCGGTTTTAGAAATTTGGAATGAGCGAGTATCTGCTGTAAGAGAAAAATTTCAAAATCTGAGAACAGTTGTTTTGGTTAAATCCAATGATTTGACAGAAGTTGTTGTTTTTGAATTTGAAACTATTCGCTATGATCTTGAATTATTTGTTTGGGAGTGGAATAACAATGGAAATCTTCGTGGCATTGAGAAATCAACAACAGAGCACCGCTTTACTTGGCAGCCACATGGCTCACAATTCACAATCATTGAGGATATTCCCGAAGATAGCCTTCTTATTAAAATCAAGGAACCTGAAACGATAAACAAAGAGGATGTTTTAAAAGCGTTAGGGTTTGACAAATCCTGGATTAGTGTAACAAAAAGAAATGGCTGACACTTTCACAAAAGAAGAACGTAGTCAAATCATGCGACAGGTTAAAAGCAGTCGCAACAAATCTACAGAACTAAAGCTCATTCAGTTTTTCAAAGACAATTCAATCAATGGGTGGCGGAGAAATTTCAAGCTCTTTGGTAAACCAGATTTTGTTTTCCCATTGACAAAGAAAGTAGTTTTTGTAGACGGCTGTTTTTGGCATGGACACAAATGCCGTAACACAATACCCAAAGACAATAAAGATTACTGGCAATTAAAAATCACCCGTAACAAAAAACGAGACCGAACCGTTAACAAAACCTTAGTAGCAAGCGGTTGGACAGTAATTCGTATTTGGGAATGTCAATTGAAAAATGAAAAGACTTTAAGAAACAAGCTGACGAACAAAAGCGCATAACATTGGTATTGCCAAAATGCAGGCAGACGGAGGTTTTGTTTCATCTGTTGTAATTCTTTTGGGCTACTTATCAAGCTTGTCCTTATCATTTAGCTATGTGCATATACTCACCTTTTTTATTGGTTATCTTGATTTTTGTTATTCGGAATTGTATAAATTGTATAAATTGTATAATAATAAAGAGTCCCCAACAAATGGATGCGCAGGAGTGGGTTTCGTCACCTTTTCATCCTCGACGTTAGGTGGCTTCGAAGAAAACCTTGCCCTACTTCTGGATTGAAATTTGGCTCCGCAAATGAATTATCGTATTGAACTATTAGAAGGAATTAATTCCTGGACACGGGAAGAATACAGGGATGCTTGCGGCTCCTTAATACGAGGACTTGAACTCATTACAAAGTTGAGTCCATCTACATTCTTTCTAGCAGGGGTTACTCCAGGCACCAATCTACTGGGAACTATCTGTGAAGGACTTAACGAAGGGGACATGCTTTGGAAGAGACTACACCATGTTTTCTCGAAGCAAGCTTTCCCTCTAGGAAGTTTCCACGTAGGATGGATGACTTCGCTCCAAGCAATACTGTTTGAGGTGACTTTAGCAAACTGGATTTTAACGCGAAACGCTAAACACGGGAGCTGGCTTAATATGCAGAAATTGAATTACATGTATTATCCAGGCAATGTTTGAATCGGCATTTTACATCCATGGAAGAAATCACTACAGCCGTAAACGCTTGGCAAAATCAAAGAAATAATAAAATGTGTAAAATAAATTGGCAATTCACAAATAAAGATGCCAGAGTAAAATTAAAGAGACTTTATCCGTCAATTCATGATTAACATAACACTATTATCAAAATTTTGAAGGAGTTGATTAACTAACTGATAAAGAATTGTGTTCAGTGATAGAACCTCCTGTGGGTCATGAAACGACCGATGATGAGTTGTATGCGCTATTTCCACAATACGAAAACAAGCTAAAAGCTTATAACATCTTATGGCATCAATGATAATTGCTCTAGCTCTGCCCATCATGGGTATTTCATCACCACCAAAACCTGAGCTACATAAGTCATATTTTCAACCGGTATGCGGTTACCAATTGGGCCATGGTGGAATGTGAGGCCTGAAATGTGCTCCACACCTCTATACACCACCTGCTGATCATGCTATCTCTTTCTGGTCCGGGCTCCTGGGCCAAAACGGTCTCCACCGTGATGGTGCCTCTCTCTGACGGCAAGGTAATCTGTGGCCAGGGTTGTTTGTTTTTGGCCATGTGCATGTGCGCCAGCTGGACCTGCCTGCCGCTATAGCCGCGCTCCAGAAATAAATACAGTCCGGCCAGGGCAAAAATTAAAGCGATGGGTTTGGTCTCTTTATTCGCCATTTGGGCCGTATAAGCATCCACCGCATGTTGATGGATAAAATACGCCTGATCCGCATGCTGTAAGGTATAAAACATGACTTCATGAAATGCCGGTGATTCTAAAGATGACATTTTGAAAAATATATTGATTCTTCAAAAAATACAAGCATGGGTAAAACTACTCAGAAGAAATTCAATCTAACTAAAGTATAATGAATTATCATCCTACCAATTCATTTCTCATCTTTATAAAATCCTTATGCCTTTCTACCTAATTTTGTACCCGTATTTACTCCTATGTATTTTGTGACTAAAAAGAAGTTCAATCCTCTACTGCAGACTCTGGTCGGATTGACCATGATTATGTTGACCTCCGGAGCCTCTTACTATTTTGTAGCCTCTTTAGGTTATCAGGTGGTCGCTTTAATATTGTTGTTGGAGGTGTCTATTTTGGCCATGTTGTTTGATATTGTCCCTGTTCTCCTTACGGCCAGTGCGAGTGCTCTAATTTGGAATTATTTTTTTATTCCCCCATTATTTACTTTCCATATTGGTCAGCCTACGGATAACCTTTTATTCAGCATGTATTTTGTAGTGGCTTTAATCAATGCTGTTTTAACGTATAAAATCAGGCAAAACGAGCAAAAAGTAAGAGACAAAGAGGAAAATGAAAAATCTATCAGGTTGTACAATACCTTGTTAAACAGTCTTTCACATGAGTTAAGGACACCTATCTCCACAATTATCGGCTGTATTGATGCGATAAAAGAGAACAGAACCCATATTACCCAAGCTGACTTTGAGATATTACTTGAGCACATAGAAGAAGCCGGATTGAGACTCAATTACCAAGTAGAGAACCTCTTGAATATGAGTAGGTTGGAAGCTGGAATGGTTCGGGTTAAACCGGACTGGTGTGACCTGAATGAATTGATGCATAGGGTCCTCAACCACTATGGTCACCAAACAACCCATCGCCTGGTTTTTAATGCAATTGTTGAGCTTCCCTTTTTTAGGATAGACCAGGGACTGATGGAACAAATTATGATCAATATCATTAATAATGCATTAATGTATACTCCGCCGAATTCAATCATCGAATTCCATATTAATCCAACCCAACTTGGCTTCGAATTCATTGTTTTGGATAACGGTCCCGGATTTCCAGAAGCGGAATTGAATCAGGTATTTCAAAAATTTTACCGTCTCAAATCAGCACCAAAAGGAGGAACTGGTCTTGGTTTGTCCATCGTGAAAGGATTTACTGAGGCGCATGATGGCAGGGTGACCATAGAAAATCGAACTACCGGAGGTTCAGTGATCACCATTTCCATTCCATGTGAGACATCCACATTTAAACAAATAGAAGATGAATAATGCTGAAATCCTGGTTATTGATGACGAACCGCAAATTAGAAAATTATTGCAGATTTCTCTGGAGGGCAATGCTTATAAAGTTATCTTGGCAAGTTATGGCGTAGAAGGATTAAATTTAGCTGCCCATCATACACCTGCATTGATCATTTTGGATCTTGACTTGCCGGATATTCATGGGCAAAAGGTCTTAATCCGGTTAAGGGAATGGTATAATCATCCCATAATCATTCTTTCGGTGATTAACCAGGAAGAGGACATTATAGCTGCACTTGATGCCGGTGCAACGGATTATTTATGCAAACCCTTCCGTACGGGCGAATTGTTAGCCAGGATCAGATCGGCGTTAAGACACTCTGAGGGTGGGGTTCAGAAATTTTTATATGAATTTGGTGATCTTATCATTGATCTGTCAGCTTATTCGGTGCGACTGAATGGGCAAATTATTAAGTTGACCGTTACTGAATTTAAATTACTGGCCCTACTCGCGCGTAATGAGGGCCGCGTTCTTACTCATAAATATCTTTTAAAAGAAATATGGGGTTTAGGCTACCAAAATGAGACCCAATATCTGCGTGTATTTGTGGCGCAGTTACGCAAAAAATTAGAGCAGGATCCCGATCACCCCCGGCACATAATTACAGAAAGCGGTGTAGGTTATCGATTTCAGTAATCTTTATTTTTTATTTATACTAACATCCAGTCTTTTTACTTTTTTCTTATGTATGGGTTTGTTCCTTTGCGGGGATTAAAAATGACCATGCAATTCAATGAAATTATCTGCGGCGCTTTTATCAATTTGTTTACCGCAGATAGAGTGTTGATAAACTTTTTGGAGCAAAACCCGGATAAATTTAACTTCGAGGAGTGCGTTATAATTATACGAGTGCATCAGTCCTTAAGCCGTATACTCAAGGCAAAAGATGCCATGGAATTAGATAAATACATTGTTAAGACCAGAATAAAAATCAAAGTTGAACAAATAAAGCTTAGGAGTCAATCCACTAAAGCGACTCTGGATATTGATGGTTTGATGACCTGCATGGAGCGGCAACTTACTACACTCTGCCAACAATTAAATATTTGAACTTATGTACAAGACTATTATAAAACAAATAGCCAGTCTGCAAATAATTGCAGGTTGGGTGATTCTAGTTCCAGCTGTAATCGCCCTTATTTACCAGGAATGGTATGCTCTTGCCGGCTTTTTAAGCTCAGGTTTGGTTATTATAGCGATAAGTTTTATGGTATACCGGACCCTCTATAATTGCCCTGAACCGGATAATAAAATTTCCCTGGCGATAGTCGCGCTAGGTTGGATTAGTGTAATTATTTCCGGAGCTGTCCCACTTTTGGTTATCGCCAATATTACGCCCGGTGAAGTGATGCAGGATTTTGTGCCTCCTGGAATGAATTATGGCTCCAGTTTATTATACTTCAGGAATCCTCTGCATGCTTTATTTGAAAGCACCAGTGCTTTTACCACTACCGGATTGACTATGGCCGTTCATGAGCCTTCTGTGGGTAAAAGTATTCTTTTTTACAGGTCATTTGCCAACTGGATAGGTGGAGCCGGATTTATCATTATGGCTCTTGCGGTTTTTAAACAAATACCCGGGCAAGGCGCACTGTCTTTGTTTTCATCTGAAACCAGCGGAAATAAAGTACGTACTAATGTTATTAACACGGCCCGGGCGATATGGAAAGCATATGCTCTGGTCAGTTTATATTTATTTATTTACCTGGTGATCGGAACCTTACTTATCCTACCCGATTATTCATTCGCTGAAAATATTTTTGATTCACTGAATCATACCATGGCCGGCATTGCTACAGGCGGCTTCAGTACATTGGATGAATCCATTGCCGGCTATCATTCGGCAGGAATGGACTATTTATACATCTTACCAATGTTGGTAGGGAGTTTTTCATTGCCTTTTTTTTACAGATTTACTATTCTGAATGATTTCTCTCAAATCTGGAAAGATATTCAAACCAAGACCATTCTAATAGCTTGCTTGTTCGGCAGTATAATTTTAACCTTGTTTCTGCTCCATCATGGTCAAAGTGAAACACCGGTTCGGGAAAGTATTTTTCAATTTGTCAGTGCTTTATCGACCACCGGCTGGCAAACCTCCAATTTCATGCAATGGGATGATTTATCACTTCTTTTTATTGTCGCCACCGCTATGATCGTCGGGGGAGCCGCCGGGGGCACTGTAGGCGGAATAAAAGTAATAAGGGCTTTATTATTACAAAAAGGATTATTCTGGCAAATTAATAAATTCTTTTTTTCACCAAATGCGTTTCAGACGGTACGCTTTGACAATAAAATCATGATGAAAGAAGAGATGAATAGCGAGTTGTCCCGCGCTGGCGTGTTTGTATTGTTTTATTTGCTTTTCGTTTTTTGCTCGGTTATGTTTACGGTTTATTACATGGGTGATGGATATACCTTATCTCATGCCATTTTTGAGTCAGCATCAGCGCAGGGAACTGTTGGCTTGTCCACAGGTATTACTGATCCGGCGATGTCTCCCGTTCTTGAAAGTGTGTACATTGTTCAGATGCTTGCCGGGCGGTTAGAAATTATCCCCATAATGGTCCTCATAAGGTTTTTACTCCTGGGATCAAAACCAATAATCAAATAAATTATTCCATCATTTTAAATAAAAATTAATTATGCACATTATTATAGTTGGTGCAGGGCGCACCGGAAAACATGTTGTTAAAGCAGCAATCGAAGACAATCATGACGTGTATGTTATCGAAAAAAATAAAGAAGCGGCTGATTGGGTTGCCACTCATTTTGATTGCATCACCATCCATGCGGATGCAACCAATATTTCTACCTTGCGTGAGGCCAAAGCGGACCAAGCTGATGCCATTGTAATTACTACTCACAATGATGCAGTTAATACCTTGGTGATTCTATTGGCTAAACAGCTGGGTGTTAAAAAACTGGTAACTTCGGTAAATAATGAAGAACATTTAACTGTATTTGAATCCTTAGGAATCGATGTGGTGGAGAGCCCATACCGTTTAAATGGTAAGTATTTATACCGGGCTATGATAGGGCCGAATGTAAAAGATTTTCTGGATCTGGGTGATGGTCTGGAAATCATCGAAGTTATAGTTGGGCAAAATGCGCAGATGGATAAAAAACTAATTAAAGAAATTAATAAGCAGAGAATTCTACCTAAAAATTCTCGGATTATACTGATTAAGCGGAACAATGAAATCATTGTTCCGGAAGGTGAAACTCAATTAAACTCTAAGGATACGGTAGCAGTCCTATGTCCCAAAGATAAACTCCAGGTGATTTCAAAACTATTTCTAAATGGTTCTTTGTAATGTGTTAACCTGATATAAATAGTTTGACCTGCGCCGAAACCAATTGAACATTATGACGGAATATTATTCCCTGGATAAAAGCAAACTATTTTATATAATAATCTGAAAAAACTATATTCCAGGGCCTATGGTGCCCAGGATCCTGCTTTACTTTTTTTTTGGCATTATTATGGAATCAAATAATAAATAGACCTGTTCAAATTTTAAATACCTTTTGGGGGAAGTCTTTGGTGACCACCCGGAATAAGGTCTTGATAATTATTGTTCCCGGATGGTTATGATCACCCGCTGGTAGCTGGTTAACTTTGGTGCGCCATTATCGGTCGCTTCGGCAATAAGGTGGACGGTTTGTCCGGCGGAGGCATCGGACGGTACCTGGACACTGACCTGGGGAGAATTTTCGTTAGTCAGTTCCACCTTTCCGGAATAACTGCCTACCTGGAATACCCACCAGCGCAGAGCAAAAGTGTCACCGTCCGGATCGGAAGCGTGAGCATGTAGTTTGATTTTTTGACCGGGATTGGCCATAACAGTCAACGGACCCATGACCTGTATTTGCGGAGCATGGTTGGCCGCCGTGTAGCTCGTGGTGACCGACCATTTCAGGCGGGCAGCAAAATCATTTTGCGCCTGGGGAAAAAAATCAGGGAAGGATACCTGGGCCGTGGAGGTCTGGTTACTGATGCGCGCGGCCAATGCTTCCGCACTGGAGTCCGCCGGCAAGGCAAATGGGTTACTGTTGTCCACCTGCTTTAAGGTGCGACCACCCCAGCCGCCATAAGAACCATGCTCATAGGCCCTAAGACCCTGGCCAAGCATGTTCATAAACGTATGGTTATCCCCTTCGCCCAGCCAGGAGCCTTTATCCTGAGGCGGCATCCATACCGCGTAGCCCATTTTTTTCAGTTCTTCCACCGTATAGCCGGAGAGCCCGAAATAATCGACTAAATCCCCTTTGACCATTTGTTTTCCATCGCCCCAAACCCGGTACAAGGCCCCCAACGGTCCGCGGTCAGAGACATTGGTTTTCATCCATGCTGAGGTCAGGTAAGCTTTATTTTCTGCGGACGCCCTGATCTGAGCCCCATAGCCGTAGTTAGGTCCCTGACGGAATTGGCGGGCTTCGATATCCGGCCAGTGCGGTTTTATGTAGTTGGCGTAGGTATCATCCTGATCGCCGGAGGGCAATAAAATTACTTTCCGAGCTATTTTGGCCCGGATGGTTTCCCAGGATGAGGTGTATTGGTAGGTGTCTTGTATGGACTTTAGGGCCCGCGCTATGGTACTGTGGCCTCCCCAGGCCGTGATAAATAATGGACCGGGTTTTTCATCCAGGATGAGGGATTTGATCAAGTCTGAACCGGGGGTGTCTTTAGAGATATCCCCATCAAAATCAATATTGCCATAACGGATTTTTGATTTTAAGTATTCCGGGGTGGGGTAGTGGGGAGCATGAATCCGCAGATTTGTATAAACTTTAGTATAGGCTTCTACGGCGTCATGGATGAACCGTTCCTCTTTCGCCCAGCGCCAGGACTCACAGGGGCACAGGTTTAACCCAAAACGGTCGTATTCGCGCCCGGGAACAAACCATTTGGTGCCCTGGCCATCGCCTTTCCAGTGAAACTGGCTACTGGCGTAGATCAGCCCTTCAATGTTTAATTCATTGCTGTATAATAAGAGACGGATCAGCGAGTTTAAGTCATCCAGTTCCGGATCAGCGGTGATGATGGTGCGCGGGCGCGGTGGTTGGGAACACGCCGGTTCTGGTGCGGTGAGGAAAGTCATGAAGCATAAACTCCAGAATAGCGCTCCCCAAAACTTTTTAGGGCGTCTTTGCATCAACCATTGGTTCATGACGGTGAGATTTTTATATTGAAAATGTCTAAGATAACCATATACTAGGGAAGATGTACATAATATACAATTTCGTTTTGATATACCACCAGAGAAATGGCTTGCCTGCAATTAAGTACCTTACGTCTAATTTCCTTTAGTCCGTAGATTAAATTAATCGTTTTCTGGTCTAATTTTGAATTTTCAGGCTCTAGTTTTGTACTTATGGATTCGCATAACCCTGATATGGGCATCAACGATAACTGGTTATTTTTTTATGTCTATCCGGTATTGGCCATCCTGGCGGTGCACGTTGGGAACGACAATTCATTTAGGGACCTCCTGAAGACACCCAGTTATTATTCCGATTTGGTTTTGGCTCTATTTTGCGCTTATGGGGCCGGTATTTATTTCCGTAAGTTGTTTAGCAGGGTAAGTCGGACTCATGATTTTATTTCGATCCGTCAGGAGTTGTTACGTTTTCTGGTCCTTTGGGGCATCTTTGTCCCGGTTAGTCTCCTTACTCTAACAGAATTGGTTTATTTAATGATTCTGGGAGTGCCTTGGTCCACCAGTTCAATTTGGTATTTGGAGGTCCCTCTTTTTATTATTTTTTGCATCCTGGTTAATCTGTTGTATTACACGGTTTATCATCGGAAACAGCTGATCGAAACGGTTCCAAAGACTCTACCAGCACCAGAGGAAAAAGCTAATAAAGAACATTTTTTAGTGTCCCGAGGAAAACAAAACCTGATTATTCCGGTAACTCAAATAGCCTATTTTGTAATGCAAAATGGGTTGACCTTTCTAGTGACTGAGCAAGGAAACCGCTGGTTGTATGACACTCCCTTGCGAGACTTAAATCTACTATTGCCAAAAGACACCTTTTTTCAATTGAACCGGCAATTGGTGGCATCCAAAAAAAGCATCCTAAAGTATGTACAAACCGATACGAGGAGACTGGAAGTAGTCTTGCACCCCCCATTTTCCGAGCCACAATATGTGGCTAAAAACAAATCTGCAGAATTTACAAATTGGTTAAATAATAATCTATTGTCCGCTTAAAGCGGCAAAATGTCCGCTTCAGACTTTTTTGGGTAAACTGGGTGGTCTCGCGGAGTGGGTATAGCGTTCATTTGCTGTCAGAAAAATATTCCTTTATGATGTGTAAACGGATTTACCGGAGGTGGACACTATCAGCACTTTTGCTGGCCATTGGTTTCACCTTACAGTCTCAGGACGCATTAACTCTTTCATTGTTTAATGAGTCGACCTCGATCCCTTTCACCAGGTTTATGACTACCCCTTTGCACCCTGGTATACAGGTGGGTTATGAAAAAGGCTGGAAAGACAACGGGCGGTTAATGGCCTGCCCGGCAATCAATCTGGGGTATTTATTACATCGTAATCTTTTTCAAGGAGTTTATGTGTCGGTGGACTTAGGCATCGATTATAAAACCCGGATGGGATTGCGCTTTAAAAGTAAGGTTGGTATCGGTTATCTGCACACGTTTACCACCCAGAGCGAATATCAGTACTCCGAAGGCCAATTCATCCGGGGCAAGGATTACGGAAATGCCCGCCTAATGCCTTCGTTGAGTTTAGGCCTCGGCTATGCGCTTCAGCCTGCTAATCCGTCCTCCACTGAAATTTTCGCCCTTTATCAATCCTGGTTGGAGTACCCCTATTCGCCAGGATTTATCCCCTTAATGATACATAACAGCTTACATCTGGGCGCCAAAATCTATCCCTTTGATCACAAAATCATTAAATAAAATGTCAAAATATTTTTTGTTTCTCCTAGCTGTTTTTTTGTTACTCTTGAGCTGCCAGGAGGATACGGAACTGGATCCTACTTTTTACCATTGTGTTCCTCATGCAGATAATAATAATCAACATCCGCAGGCTAAGGAATTACAATCCCTGATTCAGTCTATCGTGAAAGCCGGAGTACCGGGCATGATGTTAAGCGTGCATGATGAGTTGCATGGTTATTGGTCTGGAGCTTATGGTGTCGCAGACCTGAGGTCAGCAGTGATTATCCAACCTTGTCAAATGACCCGAGTCGGTAGCACCGTCAAGACTTTTACGGCTGTGGTTATTATGTTATTACAGGAAGAGGGATTATTGAGCATTGATGATTTGATCACGGTTTATCTTAGTGATGATGACCTTCTGGGAATAAAAAATTCTCAACTAGTCACCATAAGACAATTGCTGCATCATTCCAGTGGAATTTACAATTATATTTTAAATGCAAAATTTCAAACGGCCTCCCTGAACGATTTGAAAAAGGTCTGGCAACCGGAAGAGTTGTTGGCTTATGCACACGGTAAAGAGCCGTATTTTGCTCCGGGGCAGGATGTTCGTTATTCAAACACCAATTATGTGTTGTTGGGTATGATTATAGAAAAAGTGTCGGGACAACCTTTGCACCAGATCTTTAAAGATAAAATCTTTCGGCCCCTTGAATTAAGTGCCACCAGGTTTGCCGCTCAAGATCCGGTACCTCCAGGCATCATTCGCGGTTATGTGGATTTTTACAGTAATTTGAATTTGATCAATGCGACATATTATAGCGGATGGGATTATTATACGGCTGACGGGGGCTTGATTTCCAATGCCCATGATCTGAATAAGTTTCTCACCCAGCTTTTTCAAGGAAAGATACTTCAAGATAAATCATTGCAGGACATGCTCACTTGGCGTTTGCCGGTAGAAAATGATCCGGAAAATTTTAAGACTTATTATGGTTTAGGGCTATTTAAGATAGAAACAGATTATAGGGATGCTTACATACACAGTGGCGATGCTATTGGATATTATGCCAGCATGGTTTATTTTCCGGCACAAAAGCGAACCATTTCCTGGGCGGTAAATGCCAATTATGGCCGGATAGATCAATATACACAGACAAAAGAAGCGATGCATCGTATATTCCGTGTAATTCTGGATTAACTCAGTCAATTAGCATATAATTAATGAACCCTAAGGGTTCAAAATTTTATAACATTGACCGAATGTACCGGTATCATTCGACCCCGTCGGGGTCGTATATTTTTTACGGGTTAATCATTCTATAAATATGGCATCCCTTCAGGATGCTTTCAAATCTAATTGGTACATAATTATGAAACCGAAAGGTTCAAAACTTAACGGGATTGACCAAATGCCTTGGTATCATTCGACCCCGACGGGGTCGTACATCTTTTACCGTAATTATTCTATAAATATGGCATCCCTTCAGGATGCTTTAAAATCAATTAGGTACATAAATTAATGAACCCGAAGGGTTCAAATCTTTATAGCATTGACCAAATGCACCGGTATCATTCGACCCCGAAGGGTCGTATTTCTTTTAATGG
>JAYRWN010000042.1:0-7686 GCA_041917975.1 Saprospiraceae bacterium
ACGTTTACCGAAATCAAGTCCAGGAGCATATATAACCGCTCTAATGTTTCCTCGTTGCAAGGAAAAAAAGATTCTATTCCTTAATATTAAACAGCTTAAGCTTACAGTTGGATGAGGTGGCTGCGATGCCAATCAATACCTTCTGCAATGTCGACATTTTTTATGCCTCAAAAAATACAAAATTAAAAGACGTGTTCATAGAGACAATTTGTCGACCGTGTTAAATGTAAAACGGAAAAGGGAACTGATGATTATCAGTTTCCTTTTCCGTTAAAAAAATGGGCAATAATGGGGATTATAGGTTGTTTGGTAGAATCACCTTATCCAATACGTGGATAACTCCATTGGTTGCTTGCACATCGGTTAAGACGACGGTAGCAGCGTTTCCCTGAGCATCTTTGATGGTTACCGTGTTATTACTGATTTTTACTTCAAACTGTTCGCCATTAACTGTCGTGACCATCATGTTATTAGTGAGGTCTCCGGAAACGACATTCCCAGCGATGACATGATAAGTTAATACTTTAGCCAGTTGGTCGGGAGATAACGTAGCAGCTACAGTGGCAATGGCATTAAAGGCATTGTTCACCGGAGCAAAAACCGTAAATGGGCCCGTGCCGTTCAAAACATTTACTAACCCACCGGATGCTGAACCCAGGGTACTGACCAAAAGGGAAAAATTAGAGTTGGCAACAGCATGGCCCACGATGTCAAGTGGAAGAATCACTTTATCCACAACATGAATTACGCCATTGGTAGCATTAATGTCCGCAGCAGTTACACTGGCGACATTATTGATTTTCACGGATGAGGCGGCTTTTTCGATTAACATTGAAAGGTTTTTACCACTGGGACCCGTACCGGAAGCGGTAGTTACATAAGTTTGGCCTTCCTTGATTTCAGAGGATTTAACTGTATTGCCAAGGACATGATAAAGTAATACTGCTTTCAACTGGTCATCCGAGAGAGTGTTGAGGTTGATGCCTGAAGCTTGAAAAGCAGCATTGGTGGGTGCAAAAACGGTAAAATTGCCACTGCCATCCAAAACGCTGACCAGATTTACACGCTGAAGAGCAGAAACCAACGTACTAAACTGGGCATCGGCAGCTGCGATTTGCGCAATAGACTTGGGTTGTGGTTGAGGGGTTGTGTCTTCATCAGCACTGCAAGCCATAAAAGAAGTGGCCGTTAAGCCAATGAACAGTAGATTGAAGAAAAATGATGATTGTTTCATGATAAGGTTTTTAGTTTTAGAAATTACTTTTTGTTTTAAGTACTAGACAAACAGAGCTTTTAATGTCTAAGTTGTTTAACTTTTACTAAATAAATGTTAAACAAAATTTTTGTTTCTGTTAATTTTTAAACCAGAAATGATGAATAAGACTCGTCGTTGCCGGCACGAAATCGCTTTTTTCATGAAACAAAAAATCTCAGGGCCCTCACCAGTTGAAGCCGATTGGTCCTGTGTCAACAATTTTTTTTAGGTATATTTATTCCACCTAAGTTTCATAAACTACTAAATAATGTTTCGTCAAAACACCAATCGGAATTATCCGTCCCAGCCCTATAACCAGCGTCGCAGCATCCGCGGGACTCTAATCATCGGCCTGCTAATCGCCGCTTTCTATTTGTTTCGTTATTATTCCAATTCGCAAGTCAATGAGGTAACTGGTGAAGAACAACACATCGGTTCGATAACCAAGGAACAGGAAATAACACTGGGATTACAAAGTGCACCACAAATGATCCAACAATACGGAGGGCTTCATCCGGACCAACGGGCGCAGGATTATGTAGACCAGGTAGGCCGGAGGCTGATGTCTACTGATGTGGTCGCCAACTCCGGATACCAATACGATTTTCACTTGCTGGCTGATCCGCAGGTTGTTAATGCTTTTGCCTTACCTGGAGGACAGGTATTTATTACCGAAGCCTTATTTTCACGTTTACAAAACGAGGACCAGCTAGCGGGAATATTCGGTCATGAAATTGGCCATGTGTTGGCACGCCATGGTGCAGAAAGAATGGCACAAATCGAACTCACCCAGGGATTAACCGGGGCAGCGGTTATTGCTTCCGGCGATTATAATACGGCTCAAATGGCGCAAATGATCGGCAGCATGATTAACATGAAGTATGGGCGGGACCAAGAGTTGCAGTCTGATGATCTGGGGGTGAGGTTGATGGTTAAAGCCGGATATAACCCGGAATCTTTGATAGATGTCATGGAGATATTGGCCCAGGCTTCTGGTGGTCAGCGCCAGCCAGAGTTCATGTCTACGCATCCCAGCCCGGCTAACCGCGTTGATAAAATAAAAGAAGCAATCGTTAAATACAGGGGTCAATAACCATGATGTCTGAAAATTTCTTTTTACAGTCGGTGGCCTTTGTTTTTTTGGTTTCACAATGGAATTACACCGTCACAGGGCAGACGTTGTCCGCTCCAAAACAGCAGGCGCTGAAGGACATTCAAGACCTGAGCGCTGAGATGACCAAGATGAGCGATCAAATCTGGGCTTTTGCCGAACTGGCTTTTCAGGAAAAAAAATCCGCCCAGGTACTTATAGATTTTGCTCGTAAGGAAGGTTTTAGAGTACAATCAGAGGCTTATGATATCCCCACAGCTTTTGTGGCTGAATATGGCAGCGGCCGCCCCATCATCGGCATTTTGGGCGAGTTCGATGCTTTGCCCGGTTTATCCCAGCAAGCCCGGCCGGAAAAAAACCCTGTCCTGGTTGGAGCTCCCGGCCATGGGTGTGGACATAATCTGTTTGGGGTAGGAAGTTTAGCTGCAGCAACCGCCATAAAGCGCCTGATAGATCAAGGTGCCTTAAGAGGGACCATACGTTTTTATGGAACTCCGGCGGAAGAAAAGTATTTTGGTAAGGTGTTTATGGCCAAAGCTGGAGCTTTTGCAGATTTGGATGTGTGCCTGGATTGGCATCCTGGAGCAACCAATGCCGCCAATACCCAGACATCACGAGCATTAGTAGACTTTAATGTAGATTTCTATGGCAAAACCGCTCATGCTTCCTTGGATCCCTGGAACGGGTACAGTGCGGTGGATGCCCTGGAATTTTTTACTAGCGGCATCAATTATTTGCGCGAACATGTCAAGCCCTCCTTGCGCATGCATTACCAAATCCTGCATGCCGGCGAGGCCGCTAACATCGTTCCTGATCATGCCAGTCTCTGGGTGAGAGTGCGGGATGTAACGCGTGAAGGTATGCTACCGGTTTACGAACGCGTAAAACGAATAGCACAAGGGGCCGCCATCATGGCGGAGGTAGACTATAAAATCACGCTAATCTCCGGACTGCATGAACTATTAGTCAATCGTACCGGAGCGGAAATACTGCATAAAAATATGTCCTTAATCGGCCCAATTAATTACTCAGAGGAGGAAATAAACTATGCCAAAGAGATTCAGCGGCAGACTGGCCATCCACAAGAAGGCCTGGATGGCCGTATCCAACCGTTGACTCCGACGTTACCCGATCCGGCAGGAGCATCCACTGATGTAGGGGATGTAAGCTGGATTGTTCCCGAAATAAGTCTCTCGGCAACCACCGGTGCTCTGGGTTCGCCTTGGCATTCATGGGCAGTGACTGCCTGTGGGGGCATGTCCATCGGCCATAAAGGGATGATCTTTGCAGCCAAATCTTTGGCCTTGACTATGATAGATCTCTACCAGGATGAACAGTTGGTTCAGGCCATAAAAACAGAATTTCGTAATCGTAAAGGGAGCTATATTTATCAACCGATCCTAGGTGATCTGGAGCCATGGAAGGGTTAACTTATTCAAACTTCTTATTATACTCAACCTCTTAATGGTACCTTCCTGAACATACCCGCCAGATAACCAAGAAAAGCTACAACGACGGAGGTTAGAAACGGATGATCCCAATCTAACCAATAGGCACCCATCACCCAACTCACTAAACCACCAATCAACGCCAACCGCCCACTTAACCCATGACCACTTTTAAAAAATAAACCCATAAAAACTACCACAAACAAGCCCGCACTGCCAAATGCCGATGCTTCCTCCACCAAGGCATAAACACCATCCGCGTGCATAGCTAACATGTACGCTACAATTCCTAAAATGGCCACACAAATGCGCGCCAAAATCACTTTTTTCCTTTCAGAGGTGATGTGAAGACGAGGAACCAAGATGTTATGGGAAATCATAGTGGCTGAGACTAAGAGAGAACTGTCTACGGTAGATAAAATGGCCGAAACCAAGGCAGCAGCAAAAACACTGTAAAGCAACGGAGATAAATACTTTTGCCCTACCAGTGGTAATATCTGTTCAGTTTCTGCCAACCCGGGAATCAGCACAGGCCCCATTAACCCAATAGCTACCGGGATGAGTCCAATGGTCAAATATAAACTCCCAGCCATAAATGCGCTGCGTTGAGCCACCTGTACGGATCGGGATGCCATAGCTCTGGTGACCAATTCGGCAGCGATCATACTACCCATCACTGGTATAGCCCAACTTTCCAGGATATCCAACCAAGACTGCTCTTCGGTGTTAAAAAAAGTAAGCCTGGACGGGGTAATGGACTGAAAAATATGAAAACCTTCATGATTGATGATGCCAAATAGAATCATACTTAATCCAATGATGAGTATTATGCCCTGCAAGAGGTCTGTGTAAACATCGGCTAAAAGGCCCCCAAAAACGGTATAAAGAATGACTACCGCCGCCGCAAAGGTGATGGTGAGTTCCGAGGCAAAACTTGAACTGGCTGAAATAACCTGACCGAAAGCACGGATTTGGGCTGCAGCCCAAAATAACGAGGTAGGAACCATTAAAGCCACGGATAATTTTTCAACCCCGCTATCGTACCGTACCCGGAAATAGTCAGCAAATGTGCTAAGGCCCATCTTCCAAACAGGACGCGCCAAAAAAATACCCATGCCGAAAATACATAAAGCATAGCCAAATGGGTCGCCGGTCCCTCCTCCTAAACCATCCGTATAAATAGCACCTGCTGACCCAATACAGGTTTCGGACCCAAACCAGGTAGCAAAAATGGTAAACGTAGTCAGCAAATAGCCCAACTTTCTCCCGGCTATAATATAATCGTCTTCGGATTTAATGTAACGCGAGATAAAGTATCCCAACGCCAATTGTATAGCAATGAACAGGCCTATCAGGACCAGAGTAATATTCATCAGGACAAAGCACTAATTTAAATCAGCGGAAATTTATGGCAATAATTGATTGTTTGTGTCAACGAATCATTAATTATGCCGTTTCTAAGTTCTGAAATTTTGTCGATAATAAATCATGAAAAAAATAAAATTAATCGCTCATTTAGAGGGAGAACACATTGAAGTCGATATGCCGGCAGAAGAAAAAATCCTGTACGCGCTCTTGGATAAAGGTTATGACCCACCCTATTCCTGTCAGGCCGGATCCTGTTCTACCTGCATGGCTAAATTAGTCCAGGGGGAAGTCGAAATGCAGGAATGTTATGCGCTGACCGATGATGAAATAAAAAATGGTTACATCCTTACCTGCCAATCCGTGCCGCAAACTGACGTTGTGGAGGTGGATTATAAGGTTTAAAGACTGTTAAACTGGTTAGTTATTTTTTTAATCGGATTAGGATCACCCCGTTGGATCCCCGGGAACCATACATTGCTGCAGTACTGGCATCTTTAAGGACGGTGATGCTGGCGATGCTCTGCGGATTAACAATGGCCATGATACTGTTAATATCTACATCCATCGTCCGTCCATCAACTACAAACAGGGGTTCCGGATTGCCCAGGATGGTTGAAAATCCGCGTATTCTGAGTGAATAATTATTGCCGTCACCCATGACCATTACGCCCGGCGTGCGCCGTAACATGTCCACCAATGATTCATTGTTCACTACCTGAGGTTTTACCACTGCCACTGATCCCGTCACATCCGCTTTTTTAACTTCGCCATAACCCAGGTCCACCATTTCGGGTTCCGCTTTTATTGCCTTTTGAGGTTGACGATACACCTGCTTAGAGGTGGAACATGATAACATCAGGATAATCACGGAAAAAAGCAAAAACAGGCTGCGCATAACTGGATATTAGGTATAAATAGAATGGAATCAGATCAAAACGGGTTCCTTAAAATAACCCAAAACTAAAAATAATGGAAACTTTTTTAATTTGCCTGACATTAAGTGATTAAATAGTTTGCTGATGAAGTCATTATCTGACTTTAAAATAAAATTTTCTGAAACAGGGTTGTGGAAGTTTTTACTCCATCATGCCCAACGGCTAGGCCATAAAGCCATTTATTCGGCCTTGCTCATGTATAATGCTTACCGCCAACCTCATACCCCCTATTGGGCTAAAAGCATCATTCTTGGGGCATTGGGATATCTGTTAACACCTATTGACGCGTTGCCCGACCTGACACCTGTTTTAGGTTTTACCGATGATCTGGGTATTCTATCTTTTGGTCTGGTGACCATTGCGTGTTATGTGGATGAGGGGATCAGAGAGGCCAGTAAAGCTAAACTGTACACCTGGTTTAAACAGGTTAATGAAGCGGATCTACATCAAATAGATCGCAAACTTTAATAACAAGTGACTTTGGGTGAAATCCTTTCAGCTTAGGCTTGAAGTTTAAAGGCCATAGTATCTGCACTGACTTTGAGATAATCCTGCAATGATTTTTCTGCTACCGCCGGGTTCCAGTCTAGTTGCTGAGCCATCCATCGATTCAGTTCTTTAGCATATTTATCGGCCCGTTCTTTTTCGAAAAATAATAACCCGGTCCGGCGAATTAAAAAATCCGTCAGGCAAGTACACATCTCATAATGAATGGCATACCAGCATTCGGCATAAAGCATGTTTAAAATTTGATCCGGGGTGAGTTTATGGGAATTATTATGGGCCAGGACTATTTCCGTATTTGAGCCATAACGATAGAATAACTTGGTCATTTCTTCCTCGGGAAACTGCATTATTTTCGCTTGTGCCACAAACTCTTCCCGGGCTTTTTGTAATTCCATTTCGGTGCGGTATTCTACGCCGCAGACTTTTATGTTGGCCGAAAATCCCGGACCTATTTTGGTTTTACGTTTATAGGATTCTTGTGCGGATAAATATTCGACGGCTTTATCGACCACTTTTTCGGCCATCAGGCGATACCCGGTAAGTTTTCCACCGGCTATGGAGATCAGGCCGCTCTTGGAGGTCATGACCTCATCTTTCCTGGACATTTGCGAAGGCAGTTTTCCTTCTTCATAAATCAAAGGCCGCACACCCGCCCAACCGGACAATACATCCGATGTGGTCAATTTTGCCTCCGGAAACAAGTGGTTCACTGCATTCAGAAGATATTGCACATCCTGAGAATCAATCGCTGGGTTTTCCGGCAGGCCGGGGTATGCAGTATCGGTAGTGCCAATGTAAACCACATTATCTCTCGGTACCGCAAAGATCATGCGTTTATCCTGATGAACATCGAAATAAACACTTTGACGCAACGGCAGTTTGGTGCGGGAAACGGTCAAGTGAACCCCTTTCGATAAAAACAGTTTTTTAGTAAATACTTCTTTGCGGTCCTGCTGGCGTATCTCATCTACCCAAGGCCCCGTAGCATTGATGACTACCCGGGCTTTGATGGTTATTGACTTGTCGCCATCTGTAGAAAATTCTCCCCCGGATATTTTGTCT
>JAYRWN010000043.1:0-4082 GCA_041917975.1 Saprospiraceae bacterium
CTACATATTCAGTTTCACGGGGCCTACAAACCCACCGGACTTCACCGTACTTTCCCCAATGAATTGACTAAAGAAGGTGTGCTGAATTTGGAAGCAAATAAATGGGATACCGTTTGCGATCCTAAACATAATTTGATGATTCCCTACACCAGACTATTAGCTGGCCCGGTTGATTATCATGCCGGAGGATTCAGGGCTGCCGAAAAAAGTAAATTTAAAACCCAATTTCATGAACCCTTGGTGATGGGTACCCGGGCGCATTATTTGGGCATGTATGTGGTTTTTGAAAGTTATTTGCAGCTGGTGAGTGATTTCCCTCAGGCATATCACGACGAGCCTGGATTTGATTTTGTGCAATCTGTACCAACAATATGGGACGAAAGTAAATTTTTAGATGGTGCCATCGGGCATTACGTGGTGATGGCACGGCGCAAAAGTAGTATCTGGTACCTGGGGGCGATGAATGATTGGACCCCGCGGGAGTCTGAAGTTAATTTAGGATTTTTAGAGAATCAGGATTATCAGCTTATACTTTATGAGGATAGTTTTGAAGATCCAAATACTGTGAAGATTATTACTCGTATGGTGACCAATCGCGACAGCCTTAAAATTAAAATGTCGGCGGGAGGTGGTTATGCGGCTATTTTAACCCCGCTGGAATAGTGGATAATTCGGTTAAACAGCCTTCCATTTTATATTTAAATACACATTTAATAAATCCGTTCCTCACGCCTTGCAATAGCCAAAAACCAACAGCTAACGCCCCCTTTTATACACAAATACATACTACTCACCCACCATAACTTTGATCCCCAGTAACCGTGGCGGTTGTTGTGCTGTGGTCAGGAAAGTCAGCAAGGCCAGGTCACCTTGAGCGGTATTTACTTTGATTTGCCAGGCCGGCTCGGACGGGTCCCGGCGGAAGCCCAGATAAGTAAGGGTGCCTAAATTATCCCTCATTTGCACATAGCGCTGCAAGCGCTCGGTTATGCTGGGGGAATCCGGACTCTGATCAGCATGGCGATGGAAAAACTGGCGCATCAGGGACGTATCACCGCTATTAAAGGCCGAAATATATTCTGAAACCAGTTGTCCGGCTTCACCAGGTGGCCAATCCTGGGACATGACCGCAGTATCTTGTACAGTTACATTGCGGACACCACGTATTCCCAATAATCCTTCAATAGCAGGCAATAATTTGTTGGCGGGATATTCGGCATGATTGGAGGACAGGAATATGTCTACCCCGCGCAGAGGAAAATGCGCAAATATAAACGTGCTAACCATATCCGAACCGGCCAGAACGGTCATCTGATCCCAGGGGAAGATTTGTTTGCGGAATGTTTCCTGTTTCACCAGGAGCGTATCTTTTAGTGCGGTGTAAAACGTATGCATCTCCCGCAAGGTGGATAAATAACCGCCGTTCCCTTTCAAACTCCATAAATGTCCCAGACCGTCATGGGGCAGATCCAAAATAGTGCCCTTATCGACCGCCTGCCGGTAACCATGCGCGATGAGAGTAGTATCATGTCCAGGCAAATAACTCCCCGTGTGGATCAATTTTAGAGGAAATAAAATGTGCTGTGCTATGTATTGGTCATAATCCAGATTACTCACCTGACCAATGATGAAAGCCAAAAGCGAATAACCCAGGTTGGAATAATTTTCAACCGTGCCTGGGGTGTGCACCAAGGTTGTTTTTTGCAACCTGCTGACCATCTCATGTGCGGTAAGCGGATATTCATCCAGTGTTAACCCTATGGGCAGTCCGCTGCGATGTTCTAATAATTGCAGGATGGTGATGCCGCTGTGTGGGGCATGTAATTCGGAAATAAAAGCGCCCAACGTATCATCCAGATCTAATTGACCACGTTCAACCATCTGATAGATGGCCGTTTTGGTGAAGTCTTTGACATTCGACCCGATTTGGACCAGCACCTCCGGCGAGAAGGCCAAACCGGCAGCGGTATTAGCTAACCCATAACCTTTTTCCAATACTACGCGGTCGTGCTCAACCACGAGGATCTCACCATGAAATCCATCCTGATAAGCAGCAGTCATTAAGGAATCCACAGATTCTGTTAACGTCACAGATGTTTGATCCCCAGTTTTACAACTCCACAATGAAATAAAACACCACGCTACCAACAAGAATATCCTGGACATAAGCCTATTTTTTGATCTAAGTTAAATAAATATTAGGTGAGGACGAAGGCCCAGGGCTTTAAAAGGGATAAGGTTCAATTACCGGAAACTTTTTAACCAGTCAGGTATTTTCGTTACATGCGAAAAAAAATTACAGTTTTTCACTGACAAAACACAAAGCCAGGACCTAATTTTCAGACAATATTTCAACGCATGTAATCCCAGGCAATGTCGTGATTTGGAGTTAAACAGCAATTGGTTTAAAGCACCTGAAACCAATTCAGGGCGATCCAAAACCGCTGCCTGGAGCCGTTCTGCAGGAATGAGCTCAGTCGGTAGTCCAGACCAATTTCAATTTTTTGGGTGTCGGAGAATTCGAAACCCAACATGGGTACACCTCTGATTTCTAAATCGTATTGACGGTTTTGCCAGGCATTTAAATATTCATGATTTAATTTAAAATAATATTCTCCAGGGTCTACGGATTGACCATTGAGAGGAATTTCTGTACTTATCCGGTAGCGCAGTCGATATTCGGTTTTTTCCCGCTGGTCAAAGGTTTGGTCTATGGATAGACGATGGGCCAATCTTAACCCGGTAAAATTTTTATTCACGGTAAATTGCTGAATACTGCGCTGAACAATTTCTCCGTCTTCTACTCTGATCAGGTAACCGAGGGCCCCTGATGTAGCACGCGATATTTTTTTGGCTACCAACAAGGAAAAATCAGTTAATACATAATTATAATCAAAGGGGCCGGCGGTATTAAATAAACCATTTTTTAACTCGTGTCTGGATTCAAGCCGGAAGTTGAGTGTAAGATCTTTGGGCAGTTTTTTATTAATATTAACAGAGGGCAATAAGCCGAACTGATAACTATTCTGTGCTTCACCTTGTATCCCTGCTGAGAGCACAATAGTGAAAAGAATTAAATAACGGTTAATATTCAATGTGATCCATATTTTTCTGAGCAATTTCAGTATAATTAATAAGATCACCTTGCTCTGAAAAGAGGCATTCATATTGCTTAAATGTTCCACGCAATTTGGTATTAACCACCAGTTCATATTTTATTTGTATGGAATGGTCGTCCATATTACTATTAAATTTTTGGGCAATTATTTGAGGATCCCCGGAATATTGGGCCTGAGTTTTCTCTACCGTGTATGTGTTGAATAGTGAGTCCAGATGGTGCGATAATTTATTTTTAATTAGAGCCGTTATAGACGTGTAAGGTATATCAACTTCAATATCTTCAAATATGCCGTCAGCACTAAATTCTATACTGTATTTTCCTGGTTTTTGCGGCAATTTGGCTTCAATAGAGCTACCACCAATGCCGATTTCCCGGTACCATTTGACCTTTTTTTTGGACAGATTAAAATAGTCAACTACCTGTAGGGCATTTTGGGGTACTTCTTTAGAGTGAATGCGTATTTCTTGTTCAAATTTCTTTTGACCGAACGCAGGAAATATTAATAAAAACAGCAATGGAATAAGGATGTTAATTTTTTTTCCCATGAATTTATTTTAAAAATATCATTTAAACCTGTCGCACAAAAATTCCGCGCTTTTTTTCTACGGATTTGTTTGGTGTAAAAAACGCCAAAAGAAATTAAATTGTTGCATCGAGAATCCGATAATAATTTTGGTTGAAAATGATGTCCGGGCGTAAAAATGAATTTTGATGTGAGTAGAGTATTGCTTGCAAGTCCCTGCAGTGCGATGAATCACGAATAATATCCATCACTTAAACCACTAAATAGGTGTAATTAAGCAGCTCAGGCTTAAGCCGTATGACAAGCACATTCATGATGTTCATTGAGATAAGCGATGGAAGTTTCGCATAATTTTTGCAGGACCTCCAGATCAATATCGGCCAGTTTTTTTACATAAATACATGCTTTACCCATTTTAAATTTACCTAAACCATTTAA
>JAYRWN010000044.1:0-6625 GCA_041917975.1 Saprospiraceae bacterium
GCTAACACCACGCGGGGGGTAATCCGGGTGAAATCAGGTTGAAACAAAAAACGCAATCCAGCCGTGAATGCTCCGCTAAACATGGCGTAAATGACCAGTCCGACCAACAAAATAAACAGAGCTGGGGTCATCCATCCCGTATAGCGCTCCAGTCCTCCTTGCACGCCTTGAGCGACTATCCAGCCGGTAGCGAGGACAAACACGCCCTGGGCGGTCATCAAGCGGAATGGATCGGCCAATAGGTTTTGATAAAAGGTTGCCGAAGTCCCGGCAGTAAGGTCAGCCAGGTTACCCAGGAGGGATTGCAGGGTATAATCCAGGGTCATCCCGGCAATGACACAATAAAAACTGAGAATTAAAAACACCCCTACCATGGCTATCCACCCGAAAGTGGTCCACCTTTTGTTCAGGCCATCGGTTTGGATCATGGTTTGTAATGAGCCGACCAAGCTGCGCCCGCCGCGGCGACCGATGAGCAGCTCAGCGGCTAATATCGGTATACCCAATACCAACTGGGACAGGAGGTAAACGATCACAAAGGCCCCTCCGCCATTTTCACCGGCCAGATAAGGAAACTTCCAGATGTTGGCCAAACCAACGGTACTGCCGATGGAGGCCAGCAGAAAGAGGGTGGTATTGGTCCAGGTTTTATTGGTGGTGGTCGTCATTTTTTAATCGGTGGCTAATTGATTTAGATTATAGCGCATGATGGAACCGTGTGGTCCCTCTTTATCCCGCTCAAGATCAAAGGCATCCCCGGGTAAAGGGGTTAGTTGGTCCTGGGCTGCTCGAATACGTTGTTTGTCCTGATCATCCAGCTGAAACGCAAAAACCTCCAATTGGCTGCTGAGATGCGCAGCATGGTGCGCGCCAATAATCACCCCTGCCACTTGTTTTTGCTCCAAAATATAACGGGCCGCTACATTGGATATAGACGTTTGATGCCGGAGCGCCACCTTATGCAGTTCCTGCAACAGCGACTGAAAAACATCCCAACCTCCGCACGCGTCAAGGATTAATTTGTATTTCACCAGGGAGCGGTTAGCGAGAGGCGTCCTGGGCTCAGGTTGATTTAGCCAGGCGTTGCTTAAAAATCCTCCAGCCAGCGTGCCATAACACAAAAATCGCGTATGGACTGAGGCACAATAGTTTTGTAGCTGCTTTTCCGGCCGGCGGTCCAGCAGAGAATATTGCAGTTGCAGGGTAGAAAAGGTCAGACCGGCCTGAGCGAGTTCCTTGAGTGCGGAAGCATTAAAATTAGTGCCTGAAAGCAAGCGGATTTTTCCCGCCCGTTGCAGCTCGGTAAGCCAATGTGCAGACTCCACATACCGGGGAATACGATAATCCCACCAGCTGAATTGCACCATATCCAGACGTTCCAGACCCAGGCGGCGCAAAGAGCGGTCGATGATCTTTTCCACATAACTTTTGGTGATGGTGGGCAGCACGTCAAAATCAGGCACAAACTTGGTCAGCACCTGGATGTCGTCATGGTGTCCTAAACGTTTTTTGCGTTCTGCTAAAAACCGGCCGATCAAATTCTCCACGCCGGTGTAAATGTCGGCACAATCGAACGTGGTGATCCCGCACTCGGCATAGGACCACATGTCGTGGATGACCTCCCCGGCATGACTAGAACTGTGTCCGGTAGACAATTGCCATCCGCCCTTCACCACTCGGGAAATGGAGAAATCGTCAGTCAGGCTCACCCGCTCTACCTGCTGCATTTTATTCAGCCCAGTCATTCGTTTCCGGCAGGGGAACAACGGTGGTTTCCGCCCGGGTAAAGGTGCGCTTTCCCATCCGGTTTATTTTAAAGCGCGCCCCGCAATAGGGATCCGGACAGGCGATGATGTGATCCGTGGCCATCCAGTCGGCCGGGTTTAAAGGCCGCTGTTTGGTCGGCAGCAAGGGCAACAGCGCAGCCAGGGCATACATGGAAAAGGGCCGGTCACCTAGGAAATACAGGTTTTCTCCGCGTACTTCAAAAGCATTGCCCACCACATGGCTGCATACGAACGGTCGTTCGCCTTCGATCACTTCCACGCGCAGGTCATAAAGTTCAAAAGAAGCCTCTGCCATAAAGTTATTTTTAGGTTACTTTTTTAAAATTTCATCACTATCTCTAAGCAATATTAATAAACTTTTAGTTATCTCAAAATAATAACCTTTATGCATAATTTACCATTCAGTACTGATCAACTACTGAAAGCAGTTGATGAGTCGGCAAAAAGAAGTAGAACCATTCTAATAATATTAATTTTTACATGTTTCTTGGTTCTAATGGCCCTAATGAATTCCTTAATCCCAAAATTCAATTGGTTTAAATCCAAAGCAGAGCTTCATAGATTGATGTTGACATATATTATTTTCCCTAATGAACAAAATAATAAATCAGGGGAATCAGATCAAAGTTTTGCAAGCTTATCAGAATTTATTATCAAAAATGAGAACAATATAAATACTAATTTTGATAATAACCTTTGTAAATTAATAGACACAATAGATAATTATTATAGATTACCAATAATCTTAAAACTAAGAAGCCCAATAAAATATGCGATAAACGATCAGTCAGTAAATAAGAGGGTAGAAAAATATATTTTAATTGGCAAAGCAATAAACTATTTAATAAGTCATAGTATATATGATAAAAATTATCTTTTAATATTAAATGAATTATATGATGAAAAGCAAATTGAATATTTAGATTTTATAAGAGTTCCAATATTAGGAATTTCATTCCATGTCAACTATTTAGGTATTTATAGTGGATTTATTATTTCTTCATTGCTAATAATATTTTATTTCAGCTTGATGAGAGAAAGAATTAATTTAAAAATAACTTTTTTAAGAAGTTGGATGGAAATAAAACATCATCATTATTATTTGTATGAATATGCATCTATGCTTCAAGTGTTAAGTATTCCAATTAAGTTATTTTCTTCAAGGGCCAAGAGAAGCTACACATATGATTTTTTTTCAAAAATCGCTAAAATATTTCCATTTATTACATATTTTACATTATTTTCATATGACAGCTACACTATTTGGATTGGAAAGGAAACAAATGATATGATGACAAACATTACAATAAATATAAGTTTCATTTTTTTAGTTATAATATCATATTACACCAAGAAAGTTATTGATCAATGGGTTCAAATGGATGTATTATGGGAAAATCAAGCAACGGAATTTAATTTTGAATACATACTAGAATCCATTGGAATTGAAAAAGAAATCGAACTTAAAAATTTGGTTCAATCAAAATTAAACAAGGACTTAAAGAACAATGTAATTAAACTTTGGCAAATATCATTAGATGAATTTATATGTTCAAATAAGAAAATATCGCCAAATGGTTCATACAAGTTACTTAATAATTTTATTAATGATTGTTTCAATATTCAACCTGATGTACCTCAAAAAAACTCAGAGAACTTAGCATCTTGGGATATGTTATTGGATTGGTATTATAATTCTGGTCAAAAAAATGTGAGCCACGATTTTAGATCATCTTTATCAAATGCAATAATGGAATATAAAAAGAAATGTCTAATCCCTTAATAATAATCTAGAAGATCTAAAAGATCAAATGATAAAACGTTAAACAAAATTAATTTCTTACTGATTACTTCTTACCCCTTTGGCATTGGATAACAGCTCGACCAGGTCACGCAGTTGTCTTTTGGTCAAGGCGTCACCCATGGGTGGCATGCTGGACGGCTGGTTAATGCGTTTGGTGATGCGTTCAAGAGGCACCTCCAGAGGTTCGGCGGCCGAAGTGATTAAGGTCAGTTGCCGGGCGGTTTCTTCAGCCAGTCGACCGGTGACTTCCTGACCGTCTTTGAGAGTTAAGGTTACTGTTCCGTAACCGGGAGCAATGCGCGCACTGGGGTCCACGATGGATTCCAGGATTTGTTCGCGGGTGAGGGTGGCTCCGATGGCGGATAAGTTCGGTCCCACATTACTCCCCGCCCCACCCAGAGTGTGGCAACGGATGCATTGGGCGGTGCTGTTTTCGTTAAATACCTGATATCCGGCCCAGCGGTTTCCACCAATTAATGCCATCCGGTAGGCATCCAATTTATTTTCGGATTTTATAGCTGCGGCCATTAGATCTTTGATGTCTTGGTTACCGTTGACGGCGATGGCTTCGGTGAGCTCCAAAGTCACCACCTCGGGTAATTTTTTAGCCTTGAGATCTTGGATAAATGCAGCATACAAATCCTGAACCTGGTCCGCCGGTAGTTTTCCCAGCACACCCATTAAACGCTGTTTTTCCTGGTCACTGCCCTTGCGCATAAATTCCTGAACGGTGGAGATAAGTACACTTTGCTCCAGGCTGATCTTATCCAGTAACCCGAGAGCGGTGGTGCGCACCCCTGAGTCCGCATCTTTCAGACCCATGCTCACTAAACCAGCCAACTGCGGTTCATTTAGTTTGGCTAAAGTATTTAGGATAGCCGATTTAACACCTGGGGCAACTTTTACCAGGTACATATTTTGTAAAGGCGCTCTAAAATCCGTCAAATTCAATTCACCAATCAGTTGAATGATGGCACTTTGTATTTCAGGGTCTTTGGCGGCCAATAGACTATTAATCTCCGGTTTGATTTTAGTTTGTAGTGGGGTGGCATCGCGCTTCACTTCCCCGCGATAACGGCCGTCGACCCGGTCCAATACACTGGGCTCGGCCCAGGTGCTTAACGCGGCAATCGCTTCGGCACGCATGGCCGGATGGACTTGGGGGCGCTTTATAAAACCAATCAATCCTTCCAGCGATTGCTCATCGCCCACGCGCAGGCAAGCACTGATGATCCGACGCACCACGGGTTCGGCCGTCAGGGCAGGATTTTGGATCATGGCGGCTACTGCCGGTAAAGCGGCCGGGATAGATTCATCATCATGAATGCCGCGTACGGCTTCGGCCACAATGGAGGCATCGGAGTCATTGAGATACTTTTGTATGTCGGCGCTTTTCTGCATCCGCAGCGCCAGAACCCCACCCATGCGCACGGAGCGCTGGCCATGACCGGCTAATTCACCCAATTGTGCTGAGGTGCTGATCCTGGATAAAGCCAGGGTGGCGGCATGCCTTAAGTACAGATCCTGATCGGCATTGGCGGTGAGCATAGCCGTCAATTTATCAAAAGCTGCTTTATGTCCTATACGCCCCAGCGCCTGGGCGGCAAAGAACAATACCCGGGGCTGTTTTTGATCCAGCAGGGGCAATAAACGCTCCCCGGCGGACACAACCCTGTTATCCCCCAACACTTTGGCCGCCTGGGCCACCATTTCAGGATCCGGGTCGGTCAATAAATTTATCAGGCTGGCGGCATATTTGGTGTCCTGAGGAATTAACTGTCCGATGCCCCATATGCCGTGGATGCGCCCCAATTGATTGGTAGTTTGGGTGATCGCTTTTTGAAACACTTCATAGCCGGCCTGTCCACGATGGGCCAAGGCAAACTGGGCTTTCAGGCGGATGCGCTGATCAGCATATATCAGCCCGTCAAATAATTCGTCGGTGGACAATTTAGCATAATCCAATTTGATGCGGCGGGCGGTCTCCTGACGCTGATCGGCCAGGTCATTTTGGTCCGGTGCGACATCGATGCGCCATACGCGACCGTAATTTTTGGTACCCCAGCCATTCACCCAGTCCGCGGCGAAGAGCGAACCATCATTGCCAAAACGAATACCGGTGGGCAAAAAACCACTGACCATGTCCAGATCCTGGTCCAAGGCGAATGAAGCTCCGGAAGGTTTCAGGGTAAAACTCCAGATGTGTGATGAGGCAGGGCTTCCTACGAACTCCACCAGGAAAAACCGCTTTAACCAGGCACTACCCAGGGCTGTACCCGGGTTATATAACATACCGGTGGGTCCATTGTGAAAATTTTTAAGGGGCGGCATAATATAATTGGCCTGCCCATCCCAGCGGGGCACAAACAATCTTTCGTCCATCCATACATTATAGCTGTTGTTGCGTGGATCAGTATATTTTCCATACTGCCAGTTGGCTCGCCAGCCGGCATCTGAGCCTTCCACAATATGCACCAGGCGCTCACTTTCGCCGCGGTGGTCCCCATCGTTATCCGAACTGATCAGGTTGCCATATTCATCAAAAACAAATTCATGGGTATTGCGCAACCCATGGGCAAAGACTTCAAAATCACTGCCATCTTCATTACAGCGCACGATGATCCCCTCGTTAGGATAATGGTGTTTTTGGCCGGTCTTATCTACCAGGCTTGCTCCGATGTCACCAATACCCCAGTAGATCTTACCATCCACGCCTTCGATGACTCCCGACATGCCATGCCCGCTGAAACCAATATGTACCGCATAGCCATGATTGAGGCTGGTCCGGCGATCCATAAGACCATCACCATCTGTGTCTTCCAGGCGCCAAAGGTCCGGTCCCACCCCGATAAACATATCATGATCACGAACCAATAAAGCCCCGGCCACATCGGTGATTTCTTCATGAAAATCTTCTACCACCCGCGTCGATTTATCCGCCAGGCCGTCGCCATCCGTGTCTTCCAGGCGCCACACTTCTTCTTTTTCCACCGCCAGATCCCGCCAGTCATGTAGGCTGTCCTGGTTTAAATCC
>JAYRWN010000045.1:0-37729 GCA_041917975.1 Saprospiraceae bacterium
AACATGATAATGTCCACAAAACACGTGCACATCTTTTCCACATCTTTGCAATAAAGCCATAATTTTCTGCTGCCCGGCTAATGCATATCGCTCATCCATGTAAGGCACACCACAGGTACTCAACGGATGGTGTGAAAAAATAATGACCGGGGATATTAACTGGTTTAATTGTTCTTCTAGCCAACGGTATTGCCGGGGAGATATGGAGCCGGGTGAAGTGTCTAAAAATAAACACGTAAGTGATGGCCAGCTGAAAGAATAATAATGGACTTTATTTTGTCCAGGGTTGTTCCAGACTTCAAACATCATCCTTGGGTCGTCATGGTTGCCAGGAATGAGAAAATAAGGCTGGGGTAAGTTGTTTAAAAGACTCCTCAACTCTAAATAAATGTCCGTATGAGGCGCCATAAAACAAAAATCGCCAGTCAATATATAGGCATCACAGGGGATAGCCTGTATTGCCGTGATAATATTGGCGAGTTGCCGCCGGACATCAATGTCTTTGGTTTTTTCTCCCGGAAGCCCAAGGTGCAAATCGGTTATTTGTATCAGTCGCATCTTTTTCTCAGGACATCAGGAATTTAAAATTCTTTTGTTAGGATTTCTTCAGTTGACTTGAATAATCGACCTTTGACAGAATTATACATTTTTTTTGCACCATTCCTCTACAGAAATAAAGTAACATGGTTAACTAACTTTATTTTTATCTACACATTCTCTTAGACTCCAATAAAAGGTTTTTTCACGGTATAAAGAAATAGAAAATTTAAAGTTTATTTGGAGTTCAATTCAAAATTATAATTAGATGATGCATCCAGACCCGGTTCCTAAATTTCATGTCGATTTTGAAAAATATATCTTGGACAATGGCATCGAAGTTATCCTGCATCAGGATCTTTCCGATCCTATTGTAGCCGTTGCCATTCTCTACCATGTCGGCTCTAGCCGCGAAAAAAAAGGTAAAACAGGTTTTGCCCATTTTTTTGAGCATATGCTGTTTCAGAATTCAGAAAATGTTGGAAAAGGAAAATTTCTGCTGAACATCGAAGATATGGGCGGTACGGTAAATGGAGGTACCTGGCAGGATGGCACCATTTATTACGAAGTTGTGCCTATAAATGCTTTGGAAAAAGTACTGTGGATGGAAAGCGACCGAATGGGGTTCATGATTAATACCGTGACTCAACCCGTCTTGGATAATGAAAAAGAAGTGGTAAAAAATGAAAAGAAACAACGGATAGATAATCAACCCTATGGCCATGCCAACTATATCCTGCACAAATACCTTTATCCCTCCGAACACCCTTATCATTGGCAGGTCATCGGCAGTATGCATGATTTACAAACCGCAACCATCGAGGATGTGAAAACCTTTTATCATCAATACTACGGCCCGAATAATGCCACGTTGGTGATAGCCGGATTTATTAATATTCCGGAAGTCAAAGCCCTTATCAAAAAATACTTCGCAGAAATACCCTCCAAGCCGCCAGTTACACCTTTGCATAAAATGCCGGTGCGACTGCCCCAGTCCCAACGCCTTTACCATGAAGATGCTCTGGCCAATTTGCCTGAATTAATCCTGGCCTGGCCAGGGGTGGAAGAGGGTCATGCGGATAGTTATCCACTGGAATACCTGGCTCATCTCATATCTAGCGGAAAGCGGGCTCCTTTATACAAAGATCTGGTGGAGCACCACCAATATGCTCCCAGGGTTAACGCGTCCCATCAAACCGGTGAACTTGCCGGAAAATTTGTTATACGCATCCGGACAAATGCCGGCGTAAACTTAGAAGACGTTTATACCCGTATCCTGGATGTGCTGGACCAATTTGAACATTTTGTGATAGACGAGAGGGATATGCTACGCATAAAAAACAGTCAGGAGATAGGTTTTTATGAAGGCATTGCCAGTGTGTTAAATAAATCCTTTCAATTAGCTCAGTATAATGTTTTTCGGGGAGATCCCGGCTTACTAAATGAAGAAGTCAATCGAATTCTCGCTGTAACCGAAGCGGATATAAAACGTGTATTTAAAAAATACATCCATGGATTACCCCATGTGGCTGTCAATATTTTACCGAAAAGTCAAAGTCATCTGGCTATGTTCGATTGTCAGACCGCTGAAGTGGAAACAGACCCACCCCAACTGGTGTTAGATACCCTCGCACCTAGTGCGGATAACACGCCCAGTACACCAACGCTTTTTGATCGATCGCAACCTCCAGGGCTTGGATCTGCTCCATCGGTAAATTTACCCGAGATTTGGTCAGGGACGACAGATTATGGCCTGCATATTTTGGGCATATCCAACCATGAAATGCCCATGGTGGAATTCAATCTCCGCCTGAAAGGAGGCCATCTTCTTGATCAACTTCATCTACCCGGTGAGGCTAACTTAATCTCCGATATGCTGATGGAAGGTACAGCCCGGCGTACACCTGAAGAATTACAAGATGCCATCGGTGTTCTTGGCTCCAATATCGAAGCATACGCCTATTCCGAATACATTGAAATATGTGGAAACACACTCACTAAAAACCTGTCAGCTACCTTGGAGTTGGTGCGTGAAATTTTGTTAGAGCCTCGTTGGGATGAACAGGAATTCAAGCGCATCAAGAAAAAAACCATTGCTCATATTCACCAACGCGAAGCCCGGCCTGATATGCTGGGTAACCGGATATTTTTACGCTTATTATATGGTGCTGAACATCCTTTAGGCCGTCCCATCACCGGTGAGGTCCATGATGTGGAACAAATAGAATTAGCAGCTCTAAAAAAATACTATCTGGAAAATTTCAGTTCAGGTTTGGCCACCATGCATTTTAGTGGAGCTATAGATTCCCCCGACGCCTTTGATGTATTAAAAAATTGGTCATGGACTAATACAGGAAAAATCTTAACCCATCAAATGAACACAGGGAGTGTTCAACCAGGGCTTTATATATTGGACAGTCCAGGAGCCAAACAGGCTGTGCTGTTATGCGGTCAAATGTTTGTACCCGGTGATCACCCTGATTTCACAGTAGCCAGCCTAATCAATTATCGTTTAGGGGGGAGCTACAATAGTTTACTTAATACATCTTTGCGGGAAGAGCGCGGCTACACCTATGGTGTACACACCTACTTCAGCCGGCGCTGGCATCCTGGTGTATTTATACTCAACACCAGTGTAGGTCATGAAGTGGCCTCCGATGCTTTAAGGATAATAAAACAACATTTTGAACAATTTGCTAGCCAATTTTCTGGAGATGATTTGGTCAGGACACGCGAAATATTTTTACGTAGTCAAGCTCGTGGCTACGAAACCTTAGGCCAGAAATTGAAAGTTTTGGAGAACATCAGTTTAATGGATCTTCCTCTAGATTATCTGCGGGAAGAAGACCAGCGGTTAAGGGCCATAAACATCGAGGAAGCTCAAACAGCCATACAACGTTACCTTAATCCGCAAAAAATGATTTATCTGGTGGTTGGAGATGCTCTTGAATTGTCCAACCAGTTTAAGTCAGTAGGATTGTTTTCGTATGCAAAAATTCTTGACCGGCAGGGATCAATTATTCAAACCGATCAATTTTGATTCCATGCGTTCATTTTACCTTGGTTTATTTCTATTATTCGGATTACTGTTAGTCGAAGTAAGTTGCCAATTATTGTGGATGCAGGTTTTTCCTCCGGGATTAATCTCCTGGTTGTATTTTTTTTCCGGCCTTGGCATTGGTTCGGTGATGTTTTGGACACCTTCTTTTTTGAAGGTTAATTTTACCATCCAACACTATTCAAGTATATTTTTTTTTCTGCTGCTGTTAATGGTATTGTACATCTTTCGTCATAGCGAATTTGCGATCCATCGCAACCCATTGAATTATCAGGTGGCCGATATGTTACCGGTAATAAAAATCATGGGTGAGCGATGTTTAAATGGGCATCAGATCTACTCAATCATTCCCGAAATTTGGGGCGGAATGCAGCCCATTTATCTACCGGCGATGTGGCTGTCTTATCTGCCAGCCGTAGCATTACAGGTGGATCTGCGTTGGATTTCATTGATCGTGATGGGACTAGGGCTGATTCTTCCTTATTTTTTTATCCCGCAGCGCTCCAAAGTAAGTTTTTGGCTCATCCTTTATCTGGTACCGTCATTCATGGCGTTAGATCATTTATTGACGGTGGATTCCGTATTTTTTTCCGCCAGTGAAGAGGCGGTCGTGGTATTTTATTATTTGTTGTTGGGAGCAAGTCTATTAACACGGCGATACACCCTGCAGGCTTTTTTTATCACTCTGTGTTTATTGAGTCGATTCAGTCTATTAGGCTGGGTGCCGGTGTATTTAGTATATATTTATATGCATGCCGGATGGCCGGTATTGCGTCGTGTGTTAGTTGTTTTATTATCTACTTGTTTAGGATTAATGACCTTGACCGGCGCTATATTTCACCTGGATATTTGGCTTGGTATTCAAAAAAATTATTTAGCAGCCTTGATGGCTCAACCTTGGAAATATCGGGAATTAATTGATGTTAATTTAGGCTTGGCCAAACTATGGCAATATGAGGCACTGCCGATTATGCATTATTTGTCGGTGGTATTATGTCTATTTATTTTACCCTTGGTATTTATTTATTTTTTGATCAGAAAATTTTCTTTTACCGCACACCCGTTATTTATTTTAGGAGCTTTGAAGATCATCCTGGTCGTGTTTTATAACCTGCTGATTATGCCCTACGGTTATTTATTTTACACCAGTACATTTCTCTCAGTCATAATATTTATCGCATATACTGCTAACCTTACACCAACATCATCAACCGCAAATAATAATTAATTGCTGTATTTTTAATAAAATGAATGACTACTTTATTTTCACTTGATTTAGTGAAAGTTCCACCATTTCACTTTGATTAAGATCTGAGTTCAGAATGATGCGTTGCATCTCACCTTGATATGTGTATTCTACGGCAACAGTATTCGGTGGTCGTGACCCCACATTATTGGCATGTAAAATCAGAAAATTTTGCCCGTGGGGATTTAATCTTACGTACAAGGTTTTTGGTTTGCGGGTGAGCAAATAATTATCCAGAATCCACACTCCATTAAAATTAAGTGACACTACATCCCCGTCTTGTTCCATATGGTCATAAATGCGTAGGGTCAGTTGTACATCATCTACTTTTATAGCTTCCTGTTGTTTGATTATTTTCCGGTTTTTCAGCATCTCCGGTGCAGTTTGAATGACAGCCTCCTGACTGGCTTTAAACGGATTAATATCCGGATTTGCAGGATATATCACCTTGTATAAGGGAGGCTCTTCCAGAAATAAAAGCAGATCCGGTTGTTTCTCGGTAATTTCATTGATGATAGAGGCTAGTCCATTACCATATCGGTTATACCGGTTGAGCAATTCTACATTTAAATAAAAATAATAATCACCATATAGCCGATAAAAGGAATCAATCGGATGTTGCTGCAAATACTTGCCGGAGTAATCAATGATCTCTATGATTAATTCTTTCACCGGATGTATGTCAGTGAAGAAAGAAGGTTGAAGGGCTAAATTTGATAAAGTGTGATATTGTTTGACTACCTCCCCTTTTTTATTAAAGCGAATATTCTCTAATAAAAGTTGTACAGTTTTGTGTAGAGGTATCCATTCTGTTGCTTGTATATTGTCGTGTTTTTTTGCCCAGGTGTCCAACATTTTTTGCACCCTTTGACGCCCTTCAAATGCTCGATCGAACAGGCGTACTCCGGTTTCTAATTGGGTATAAATTAATTTTTGACTCTCAATAATTTTCATATTCCGGCTTTTTAAAGTCCGGTCAATCTCAAAACGCAGATGATTCAAGGAGTCCATGATGGATTTCATTTGTTTGCGAAAAGCCATCAGGTCACTGCGCAGTTCACTAGGCACCAGCGTGCTGTTCCTTTCACATTTATCATACCATTCGTACGGGGATGGATCATAGAACCAGTGGTCATGGTCTAAAAAAATATTTTGTGGTAAATCTTCATTACCATAAAAATTAATCTGACCACTTTGCAGATCTACATATTTATTAACTTCCTGATTAAAGTTCTCCAAAAGGCGATGGATGACTAGCATCCCATGAAAACTTTCGTTGGCTAATTTTATATGATAATTGATGGCTGCCACTCCGGCTTGCTGTTGAGCTGGTAATGGATCAGGTGACACCATTTCAAACAATACCCCAATAAAGAACCAGAAACGTCGCAAATCGCTGTTTTTTGTTCAAACGCATTCAAGGGATAAAATTATATATTTTCCCCATATCAACTGATGTTAAGCACCTTCCTTTGTTTGTTCTATCTACCCATGTGTACGAGGAGCACGGATATATCCGCCGGTGATACGCCGCTGATGCGACTGGCCTGCCCGATGGTGCGTGGTCGCACCCGATTGAGTTTTTCCCGGGCTTCTTTGGAGAGAGATCCCATGTGCAAATAATCTATGTTACGTAATTCTAATTCTTCCAGTCGATTCATTTTCGTTGCCAGATCATGTTCTTTTTGCAGATAACCTTCATATTTCAGGTCTATTTCCGCCAGGTCAATGGCTTCGGGAAGCATATTTTGTAAGCTGGACTCTAATCCGGGTAAATGCTGGCGAAGCATAGTTATGTTCACCTGCGGTCGCAAGAGGATATTGATCAGTTTCATAGACTGACGGATAGGGGCAGAATCCAGGTGCTGTAATAGCTCATTGATGGCGGAAGGTTCTATACTGGTTTCTTTGAAATATTTTTCGATGGTGCGAGCTTGATTTTGTTTTGTTTCTACGGCAAGCATGCGCTCTTCCGTGCCATCCATACCCAGGGCCTTTGCCAAAGGAGTCAACCGGACATCGGCATTATCCTGACGCAACAAAAGTCTGAATTCTGCCCTGGAGGTAAACATACGATAGGGTTCACTGGTACCCTTATTGACCAGGTCGTCGATAAGGACCCCTATATACGCTTCTGACCTCTTTAAGATCACCGGCTCCTGGTCATGCAGACTGCGGTGGGCATTGATGCCGGCCATCAAGCCCTGGCAAGCTGCTTCTTCGTATCCGGTGGTGCCATTAATTTGTCCGGCAAAAAAAAGATTTTTTATCAAGTGTGTTTCCAGGCTCATCGTCAGCTGTGTGGGAGGAAAATAGTCGTATTCGATGGCATAACCCGGGCGGAACATGCGACAATTTTCGAACCCGGAAAGTTTTCGTAAGGCTTTAAACTGGACCTCTTCAGGGAGCGAAGATGAAAATCCGTTGACATATATTTCACACGTGTCGCGACCTTCGGGTTCTATAAACAGTTGGTGGCGTTCTTTATCGGCAAAACGCTCAATCTTGTCTTCAATGGAAGGGCAATAACGGGGTCCTACCCCTTTTATGCGCCCAGCAAACATAGGGCTTTGGGCAAAGCCAGTACGCAGAATATTATGGACTTCCTCATGGGTATAAGTCACATAACAAGGCAGTTGATCTTTTAATGCAGGCGTGGAGGTAAACGAAAATTTACCCGGGGGATCATCACCTGGTTGAAGTTCCATAGCCGCATAATTTAATGATCTTCCATCAATGCGCGGGGGTGTTCCGGTTTTCATCCGGCCACTTTCAAATCCTAATTCCACCAATTGTTCAGTGATCCCAAGGGCTGCGCTTTCCCCGGCACGGCCTCCACCGAATTGTTTCTCACCAATGTGAATGATGCCATTAAGGAATGTCCCGTTTGTTAGCACGACTGCCCGCCCTGGAATTTCTAATCCCAGGCCCGTACGGATGCCCTGTACTCGACCATCTTTTACCAATAAACCCGTCACCATTTCCTGCCAAAAATCGATGCCGGAGTGAGTTTCCAGCATACTGCGCCATTTTTGTGCAAAAGCCATGCGGTCACTTTGAGCGCGTGGACTCCACATGGCCGGACCTTTTGAGCGGTTCAACATACGAAACTGGATCATGGTATGATCGGTAACCACTCCCGAGTAGCCACATAAAGCATCGATTTCACGTACGATTTGTCCTTTAGCCACGCCGCCCATCGCTGGATTGCAGGACATTTGGGCAATGGTCTGCATGTTCATGGTAGCTAACAATACCCGTGAGCCCATGTTAGCTGCAGCAACAGCAGCTTCACATCCGGCATGCCCGGCACCCACCACAATGACATCGTACTCTGGAAACATGGAATTTTATAAAATAGTGGGCAAAATTAGCCTTTTTCCAGATAGAGTACAAGGTGCTCCTTAATTCGTTAACGGTCTCTTATGCTCAAAACCAGGAAATCAAACTGATGTTGACGGTTATTTATGGTGGCTTGAGGATCAGAAACATAACTATACCGCACGCCCCAATCCACTTCCAGCAAGCGAATTAAGCGGGTATCCAAGGTGAGCTCAATACCAGCAGACCAATAATTTCGGTCGCTATTAAAAGGGAAATTCAATTTTACCTGTGCTACATCAAAAAACACATTGGACTTGGCCCGTTTCCAAAAAAGTAATCCTCCTAAAGCTAAGTCAGGATAAAACAAAGGCATTTCATAATTTATTTTAAACCCATTGATTTCATCATGAAGGATTGCTGCGTAACCCCGTGGATAAGTAAATACATCTGGAAAAACATAGGTATCCAAAATAGAATGTTTTTCAAAATTTCCTTGCAGCCATAGGCTGTGATTTTTACAAATTCCCGGCAAAAAAATTAATCCATTTCCTTGTAGAGAATAAGATCCTAACGAGTTATCTAACGATTGCCGGTATAATAAATTCATGAATAAACCCAGCCGGGTATTAATATGTTGGATTGCTCTGCGCTGGCTGATTTGAAAAGAGGTATTTAAAGTTAATGCCCCGAAGTTTTGATTAGAAAGTGTGGGTTTGACCAGTGGACGGAACCTATCGCGCCCGACGGAACCGATAATAATGGTGTCCCGGTTATTTGATACATCCTGGCCATGACCTTCCACGTTTAACCAATGGTGGTTGTAAAATGCACTGTTCTCGAATCTGAATAAATAATTGCCTTCATTGAATCGTAAGGGAACGGTTACACCTGCACTTAGTCTGGATTCTTTCCATTGTTCAAAAAAGAAATTGGTCTGCAACGTAGTATCATTGGGTATTAAAAATTGGAATTGATTACTTGCTCGATTTAATTGATTGAAAGTCAGGGTTAGTTCAGGGAACCAACCGGCAAAAGTCAACCGTCCAAAACCGGCGACATTGCGTTCATTGGCATTGTAGCGGATACCTGCATCGGCACTAAACGTGCTAAATGTATTATCCGCCAATACACTGAGTTCATAAGTGGGGGGACTGATGTTGGTGAGTAAACTGTGCGGGTGGATTAAACCACTGGATTTCCGGAAGTATTGCACGGGATAATTATTCGTCGGAACGTTAACTTTGGTTCGTGTTCCCATCGTTTGATTCAACCATCTGCTATATACGTTTTCTGAGTCTTGTGCATCCAGCACCACCTCTGAGCCCTCTGTGTCTTCCTTTTTTAATTGCATGCCATCAGCCGAGTATTCGGCATAAAATAATTCAGTGCCGCCGGAATTAACGTGTGGTGTAAATGCACCGATGGTAGAAGTAGTAAGTTGGTAGTATTTATTTTCACTACTATCGTACGTATAAATATTATTCACATTATCTACGCCGGCAGAAAAAATTAAACGTTTACCATTCACTTGCAGGTGGCTAAGCGGAAATGCAAAAAATGGGGTTACCGCTTGTAAAACGCCATCATCGGTGTTGAGGCGAAGTATCGCGTGTTTGTCACTTTTTTCGCCAATCAGATAAATATACTTTTCATCCTCAGACCAGGCTGGGAAAGACATTTTATACCCGGAATGTTCCGCAAACACTTTCTGAATGCTGTTTGCGGCGGTGGACCAAATACTAACGGATTGGTTCAGGTTATCCTGGATGCGTATAGCCGCCAATTGCCTCGCGGAAGGCGATAATACCGGTGAATAATGGTGGTCTCCACCTCCTAATTTTCGTACCTGACCACTTTCTATATTCAGAAGTTTTATGATGGAGTAATCCGTATCCTCCCAGCGGACATGCTGGGAATATTCAGACCAGGCGAGCCATCCACGCTGATGGGATAAAGTGTTGTACGGGAATTCTGCCTGAATGCCTGCCGAATGTATCTTTTTCTCTGTGCCGTCTGCAAAGAGCTGGATAATGTGCGGCAATTGGTTTAGACCACCTTTCATACACAGCACAGAACCATCAGGTAGAGGAATCGGATGAGTGTAATGTGTAAAAACTCGTTTAGGGCGATGAGCTAACGCCGGAATGGTCACCACTTCGGCATCTTTGTCCACAAGCCAAGATTTTAAATCCGTCACTGTAGCATTAAATAATTCTTTGGGTTTATTGCCGGTGTGTTTCTTTAAACTATGCGCAAAAGGGAAAAATAACCCTTGATAACGTACGGCATTTGATACTACATCTGACCATATCGCCTCACCATAGGTTTTACGGGTGTAGGTGGTGAGGTAATAGCCCAAATGATACCAATCAGGTATAAACTCACGAATTGAACCAGCTGCTGCTTTTTCATAAGATAATTGGGGTTGTGCCACTAATAAGGCCCGATAACCCATTAAAAAAGAAGGCTCCCGTCCACGTCCGGCTGTGGTTAGGCCCGTTTCTGCGGCTACCGCATCACCCTCCCAAAACCAGCGTGGTAACGCCGTGGCGGCAAATCCTCCCCAGGCCCATGACCCAAAGGTATGCCTGGCCAGACCTGTAATGCCCTGACTGGCGTTGGCAAATTGTTTGACATGCTGGTATTCGTGGATGGTCAAATCCTTTACCCAATCCAGGGTGTTTTTAAACTGGGGGGTTCGTACTTTAAATTCCGAACGGAAGGGACCGACGGTCACTTGACCATTGGACAATATAGAGAAAGGGTTAACAAAAATACTTATTTTCTCTCGCCTGGAGCCAATGGTAGGTTGATCAGCTTGCCACAATTCATGAACAAGCGTGGCTATGGTTTGCCCTACCGAATCCAACGCCCGTGGGAAGACCACTTTTACGCGATCAGTGTTGATTTGTGACCACCTAACCTTCGCCGGAGTTAGCCCCAAAGGATTGGTGGGTATTTGGGAATAGGGTATACCGGCTAGCAAAACCACCAAAATTATAACTAGTAGACCGCGAATCATCATTGAATTTACCAAATTAACGAAATTGGAAATATTTTTGAGGATGCTAATTAATAAATTAATCCGTTAAACTTCATGACCAAAACGAGTAAAAAATTTCACACCCACCGTCAAAACACCTCTCGCTCTGGCCTTTTGCCTGGTTCTTTATTTTATACAGGTCGTTTTCACGATTTACCCTTGATCGAATGGATTCGATATAACGAAACAGAATTTGAGGTGCAAGTCGTAGAGTCTATCACCCATATCGTCCTGGATAAATATCCTGATTTTCGTCATTGGATACGTGTGCGCGGATTAAACGATGTGCACAGAATGCGCGAATTTGTAGATTATTTTGAAATCCATGCGCTGACTATGGAGGATGTCTTGAATTCAGGTCAGCTCCCTAAAACAGAAGCTTATCCCGATTATCTCTTTGTCACATTGAAACATTATAACATCTCATCGGATGAGCAAGGGGTGAACTTTATTGATAACCACCAGATCAGCCTAATTTTAAGTTATAATCATGTCATCAGTTTTAATGAATACCGGTCCAGCACATTTTACGATTCCATTCTGGAAGGAATAAAAAGCGGCTCGGGTATTATCCTCCAAAAAAAGGTAGATTATCTGGCTTATTTATTATTAGATAAAGTCGTGGACCATTATTACCTCATCGTTGAGGAAATGCATCGTGAATTAAATATTATCGAGAATGACATCACGGAAAGGTTTAGTTTTTTTAAAATGGATCGTATACTGTCCAGCAAAAGAGAAATATTGGAATTTCGTAAGGAAGTCATCCCTCTAAGAGATAGTTTGATGAAGATGCGCAACGAAGAGTTTTCCATGATTCAGAAAACCAACGCTAAATATTTTAGTGATCTATTGGATCACTTGCAACAGGTTACTATGCAGATTGAAATTCTGCGGGAATGGAACATGAGCGTAAAAGAATTTTATCTTAACCAGGTCAACTTGGATATGAGTAAAAAAATGCAGATTATCTCTGTGGTGTCTGTGTTGTTTTTACCACTATCGTTTATGGCTGGAATATACGGTATGAATTTTGATCATATGCCGGAATTGCATTGGAAATACAGTTATTATGTTTTAATATTTGCAATGATTGTTTTAGCCATAATCCTTCTGATTATTTTCAAAAAGAAAAAAATGTTAGAATAATTAATAAATTAAAATTTCCATTTATCATACCAAGCGTGTTCATCCGGAATATCATCAAATACGATCAGTCGATATTTATTCTTGAATGATGCACCGGGATTAATCGTAAATGCTCCGTCCACCATAGGAGCAAATACAAAATACGGCATTTGCGGGTGCACCCTTACGGCTTGAGGGCTACGAAAGTTATCAGGGGCGCCAAAAATCAGCACCCCAGCTTGCCGACCCTCTACCGGTCCATACGCACACATCCATTGTGGGTGCGTATGGTTGGCTTGCTGACGAGTGAGTCCTTCATTAGTCATTATTCGCATAGAGTCTTCAAAGTGTATGGTGTCTTCAATATTCCAGCTGGCAGCGCCGCGAAACGCAAATCCCCCATATAAATACTCTTGGACATATACAGTGTCCGCAGTGACGTTCGTCCAGGTACTTTGTATCTCCAGGATATGTAATGAATCATCCGTCCAAAATTTTATCCGCCATATTTCTTCCCCAACTTTTCCGGCCACCGTACTGAGGTGATCCAACCTTACTGAAAAGATGACCGAATCCATGGTGACCAAAGTGTCCAGTAGTTGACCATGCTGTACATACCCTTCCCGGTTTTGCTGATTCCAAAAATCGGTGTGCCGGCTTTGAAAAATGGTATTGGTCAGAGCATAAAAGATCCCGTGTTGATGCATGTGCCCCTTGGGGAACCCATCCGTAATTGTTGCACCCTTTGGCGATGTCAGTGGGTGAATAAAGCCACTGCGGGTATACACGGAGTCTGCTCCTTCGGGTGGTGGTTGTGGTGTTATCCGATAAGTTAAAACCGGGAGAGCCCGATGATAAATAACCACCGTGGAATCGGTAACCTGAAGGGCGAATGGTTTATTGACTTCGGGCGCATCACAACCCATCCCCAAAAAAATTAAAATACCAATTAACCCTATAAAATTATAGGAACTGAAAAACATGATTTTCAAGTTTATAATTATTATAATTTATGTTTAATAACTGATCTAAAGTTAAATCGTTCGTTGGACATCAGTCGGATTAATTTCTGATTGTGGACCGAAAAAAGAAAAGAAAGTTGGTGGTGTTGGTGATTAAAATACACAAGTTTTAATCCGATTACATATTCTGGCGAAGATATTTGTTAATCCTTTTGGGTAAGAATGGACCACTGTAAATAAATCCGGTATAAATTTCTACTAAATCTGCACCCTTTTTTATCTTTTCAGCAGCCTGACCTGGATGTAAAATACCTCCTACACCAATAATTTTTTTATGCGGTAAATGGGTATTTAAATAGTGTAAAACTATATTAGACGCATTATATACGGGACTTCCGCTCAGGCCGCCGGCGCCAATATCCTGAATCCGCTTAGCTGAAGTGACCAGGTTTATTCTGCTGGTGGTGGTGTTAGTGGCCACCAGTCCGGTGAGATCAGTGTCCTGAACAATTTCTACGATATCCGCCAATTGGTTTTCATTTAGATCAGGCGCGATTTTCAAAAATATGGGTTTAGGATGGGCTTGCTTTTGATTAAGTTTTTGTAAAGTAATCAATAATCTTTGAAGCGGCTCTTTTTCTTGTAAAGCTCTAAGTCCCGGTGTATTCGGCGAACTAACGTTGACCACAAAAAAATGTACGTAAGGGAACAAAGCAGTAAAACATTTTACGTAATCTTCTTCCGCCCGCTCATTGTCCGTGTCTTTGTTTTTACCAATATTCCCTCCTATGATCAGTGGTCCGTGATATTGTTTAAGTTGCTCGACCATCGCTTCTACCCCTTGATTATTAAACCCTAATCGATTAATTAGGGCTTCATCGACAGCTAGACGAAATACACGCGGTTTAGGATTGCCTGGCTGAGGTTTTGGCGTTACTGTTCCCACTTCTACAAATCCAAATCCCAAAGTCTCCCATACGTGCAGATATCGCGCATCTTTATCAAATCCGGCAGCCAGTCCCACTCGATTTGGAAATTTTATTCCAGCCAGATATACCGGATCGGATGGTGTCGAGAATAACCTGCGACATAATGTTTTTATACCAGGTACCCGCAACAATAGATTAATTAATCCCAAGGCTACCAGATGGGCCTGCTCTGGTTGAAATAAAAATAAACATGGTCTGATTACCCACCGGTACAGCATAAATTGCCTTTAGCCGATTCTATTAATTTGTGTGCCGCGTATGTTCAGCAGATTACTCATGATGATCAATTTTTAATTGAAAATTAGACACCAGAGTTTTGATTAAAGGGTTTATTTCCACCATTTGTTCAAACTTTTCTTTATTGGTGAGTGTCTTTCGTTTCTGCTCTGATTCAACTGCTTTTACCTGATCTATCTGCAAATCCATTTGCAGAGAATATTTACCAAAAGTAGTGCGCAGGGTGTGTATTAATTCGGTCTCCTGCAGGATTACATTTTTTGCAAAAGGAGAGGGTACCACCACCTTTAAATTATCGCCATCCAAGTTTAATTCCACATTGTTCAGCACCGATCGCAGAGACACCGATTCTACATTTTGGGCATATTTATTCCAGGTGTCGCGCACATGGTCCAGCGCCCAATCCGGAACGATTTCTTCTTTTTTTTGTTCTTCCCGGATCAAGGACTCTACATAAGCCAGACTATTTAATTTAGGTACTTGTAACCCTGGGGTATCGGATTTAGGATCCTTTGCAACCGGAAGAGCTATTGGTTTAGGAGAGACTGGGTTTATAGTGGTTTCGGATTTTTTTTGTTCACTTTCCTCTGATGGTAGATCATACACCGCTGCTGTTGGTAATTCTGCGATCAGCTCATCCTTTTTTTTTTCAGGATCATTATTGAAGAAACCGGGTTGCACATTTTTTATGACCCTATGCAGATAATTTATTTTGAGTAAGGTCATTTCGACATGAAGGCGTTTATTCTTTGCTTGTGCAAAGCCCACATCTGCTTCATTGATGGCTTGTAGTGCATTAAGGATTAAGGATTCAGGAGCTAAAAGGGCTTGCTCTTCATAACGCTGACGCAAGGTATCGCTGACTTCTAATATTCCAGCGGTAGAAGTGTTTTTGCATAACAATAATTGACGTAAGTGTTCGCCTAAGCCCAATAAAAAAGTATCGGGCTCGAAACCCTTGCGCATGATTTCATCAAACAGGATCAGTATGTGTTGATAGTCTTCGAGTAGAAATCGGTCAACCACTTGAAAATAATAGTCATAATCCAAAACATTCAGGTTGGCGATAGCGTGGTGATAAGTCAATTTATCTTCCGAATAACTGATCAACCGATCAAAAATGGACAAGGCGTCTCGCAATGACCCATCCCCTTTTTGAGCGATGATGTGCAGGGCATCATCATCAGCTTGGTAATTTTCCTGTATACATATCGTTTGCAGATGCTCTACCACCTGCTGAACGGGTATGCGATGAAAGTCAAATACTTGACAGCGGGACAAGATAGTAGGCAGGATTTTATGTTTTTCAGTAGTAGCCAGGATAAAAATAGCGTAGGGAGGAGGTTCTTCCAGCGTTTTTAAAAACGCATTGAAGGCCGAGGTAGATAACATATGGACCTCGTCGATGATAAATACTTTATACTTGCCTTGCTGAGGTTGGAATCGCACCTGGTCCACCAGGCTGCGCATATGATCAACACTATTGTAAGATGCGGCATCCAGTTCTATGACGTTGAACGATTGTTGCTCTGCAAAGGCATGACACATCGGGCAAACACCGCAAGCTTCTCCTTCTGCCGTTAGATTCGTGCAATTGATAGTTTTAGCCAGTATCCGTGCTAAAGAGGTTTTGCCAACCCCCCGAGGACCGGTAAAAAGAAAAGCGTGCGCCAGTTTTTGCAGTTTTATAGCATTTCTTAACGTTCTAACCACATGCTCCTGACCCACCACATCATCGAAGCGGACTGGGCGATATTTTCTGGCAGAAACGATAAATACAGACATGAAGAGGTAATTAACGAGCTGGGGCGCAAAATACAAAACTTAGTGCAACGGTTATGAGTTAGGTTTTTAATTTTGAATTCAAATTCAAATTGATTTTATGAAAATCTGCCTGGCTCAATTAAATTATCACATCGGACATTTTGAAGAAAATACGCGCAAAATGTTGGAAGCTATTGGCGAAGCTAAAGCGCAAGGGGCAGACATAATCACCTTCAGTGAATTAGCTACTTGCGGTTACCCTCCCCGTGATTTTTTAGAGTTTCGGGATTTTATCACCCGTTGTCAAACCAGTGTCGATACGCTGGCACTTGCTGCCGTAGGCATCGGGGTATTGGTCGGCTCTCCTTCCCTCAATCCTGATCTGGAAGGCAAGGATTTATTTAATTCGGCTTATTTTTTAGCGGATGGAGAGATCAAACAAACATTTCATAAATCTCTTTTGCCTACCTATGATGTATTTGATGAATATAGGTATTTCGAACCGGCGAAGTCTTTTTCTCTTTTGGAATATAAAGGGTATAATATAGCCGTGACTATTTGTGAGGATTTGTGGAACCTGGGTAATGAAAACCCTCTCTACACCGTTTGTCCCATGGATGAGATGATCGATCTTGCTCCGGACTTTATGCTCAATATTTCTGCTTCCCCGTTTGCTTATGATCATGCCGCAGAACGCATTCATGTTTTGAAAGCTAATGTAAAACGCTATCGTATTCCGCTTTTTTACAATAACCTGGTTGGCGCTCAAACCGAAATTCTGTTTGATGGAGGTTCCTTGGTCTTTTCTCCGGATGGTAACGTGTTTGATGAATTACCTTATTTTGAAGAGTGTCTCCGCTATTATGAATTACAAGAAGTCAGACAGGGAGGACAACAGCGTGAACAGCCGAAAAACAAGGTTGCTTTGATTCACGATGGGATCGTAATGGGGATTCACAATTATTTTGGAAAATTGGGACTTAAACAAGCAGTGCTGGGTCTTTCCGGCGGTATTGATTCAGCAGTTACAGCAGTTTTGGCTACACGTGCATTGGGCAAAGATAATGTCCGCGTTCTGTTAATGCCCTCCCATTTTTCATCCGCTCATAGTGTAGATGATGCCCGTGAGCTCGCCGAAATCCTGGGCATCCGTTATGATATTATACCTATCGAACCGGTGTATCATCAATTTTTGGCCCAGCTCAAACTGACCTTTGGCGACTTGCCGTTCAATGTTGCTGAAGAGAATATCCAAGCTAGAGTACGGGGAACCCTGTTGATGGGCATTTCTAATAAATTCGGTCCTATTCTTTTAAACACAACGAATAAAAGTGAGATGGCGGTCGGATATGGCACCTTATATGGCGATTTATGCGGCGGCCTTTCCGTATTGGGCGATATATATAAAACCGAGATTTACGAACTGGCTGCTTACATTAATAAAGATGCGCCGGTCATTCCGCAAAATTCAATAGAAAAACCGCCATCGGCAGAATTGCGGCCAGGGCAAAAAGATTCCGACAGTTTACCGCCCTACGATATTCTGGATCCTATTTTGTTTCAATATATTGAAAGACGTCAGGGTCCGCGTGAAATCATAGCTATGGGTTACGATGAAACGCTGGTCCATCGGATTTTACGACTGGTAAATATTAATGAATTTAAACGCCATCAGACCGCTCCGGTTCTGCGTGTATCCTCCAAGGCTTTTGGTGTTGGACGCCGTATTCCCATCGTCGCGAAATATTTAAATTAGACTGCATGAAACCCATCCATGTTTGTCTAATGCTTGTTTTTACCGTAGTTGGCTGCCAGGTGGAAAGACCAGCAAAACCTCACTCATGGGCTTTACTACCTTTCGAAAAAGTAGATTCACTCAACCCCATTCTCACCGCTCATTCCGGTTCCACTTTTTTCTGCCCGGTAACACAAGGTCAAGTGCACTGGGAAGCCCAGGATGTGTATAATCCAGCGGTAGTAGTCAAGGAGGGTAAGGTTTATATGCTTTACCGGGCTGAGGATACGCTTAAAGTGGTTAATGGTACTTCACGACTGGGTTTGGCGGTTAGTGAGGATGGTCTGCATTTCACCCGGTTGACCGAACCGGTATTTTATCCTTCAACGGATTCCATGCTTATCTATGAGTGGAAAGGAGGTTGCGAAGATCCGCGGGTGGTGGAGGACTCCAGTGGAAGGTATATATTAACGTACACGGCTTACGATGGACAAACGGCACGTTTATGCGTCGCAACATCAACGGATTTACGAATCTGGATTAAACATGGCCTGGTTTTTAAACAGCCGGAACTGAAGAACATGTGGTCAAAATCCGGCTCCATAGTTTGCCGGGTAATGCCGGATGGTCGCATGGTGGCAGAAAAAATCAACGGAAAGTATTGGATGTATTGGGGTGAACAAGGTTTTTTAGCTTCCTCGGATAATTTGTTGGATTGGACTTATATTGCTGACGCCGTTGGCCAGCCCAAACAGATCATTCCGATTCGTAATGACCTGGATATTTTTGATAACGCTTTGGTTGAGCCGGGACCGCCGGCTATTATCACTCCGGACGGCATTGTCCTGATCTATAATGGTGCCAGACGCAATCCACAAACTAATGGTATTGATACGTACTGCGGAGGACAGGCTTTAATGGATATACGCGACCCGATTAAATTAATTGCCCGGTTGGATACACCTTTCATACGACCCGAAAAACCTTATGAACTCACCGGTTTAGTCAATAAAGTAACTTTCTCTGAAGGCCTGGCCTTATTTAAAGGCCGGTGGTTTTTGTATTACGGCACAGCGGATTCACGCATTGCCGTGGCCCAAAGACCTTTATAAAAAGGCTTGGCCATATTTAAAAAACATGGTTTAGTTATTTTAGAACCCGGTATTCATTTCTTAATGGTGGACTAACCGTAACCGGAGGTATCCATGCTTTTTAGTTTTCTTACGGCATGACCGGATGGTCCATCACTTTGCTGGACGTTTCTGTGGCCCTTACAAATCATTCCTGACCTGTGAACACATAACTTGGATTTCTTCCGTTTACTTCGGCAAAGATTACTGGTCCACAAGATTGGGCACTGGTGAAAAACATAATGCTGAAAGGCCCAAATAATTATCTGCTAATCATGAGTGCAGATCTACGATTTATTGTAATATTACCTACAAAAATTCCATGATGTTAAAGTGCAATATTCTGGCTACAGTGCTGTTTTTGACTGTGATAACCATGTTTGCACAGGAAGTTCCTGTGCTTAATTGGGCAGAATTGGGTAAAACCAAACCCTGGGAAGCCACTGAACAATGGCATCCGGTTCCGGTAAAAGTTACTCCCGGTTATTCCAATCAGCCTCCTTCGGATGCTATTGTCTTATTTAATGGTAAAAATTTAGACCTATGGCACAAGCCAAAGTATGGTTATGGCGCACGCATGGATCAGGTGGAAGCGATAATTAAAGTAAAGCAAGAAAAACCAGAATATGCTTCTCCGAACTGGGATATACAGAATGGTGTATTGGTCGTGAAAGGTGGTGCCGGAGATATAGAAACAAAACAAGCGTTTGGCAATATTCAACTACACATCGAATGGTTCAGTCCAGCCGCTCCTGGAAAAACCGGCCAGGCTTATAGCAATAGCGGTATTTTTCTCATGGGCTTATATGAAATACAGGTACTCAATTCTTATGAAAATGGGACCTATCCTAACGGGCAAGCCGGAGCCATGTATAAGCAAGCTATGCCCTTGGTGAATGCCAGTCTTCCACCAGGCGAGTGGCAGGAATATGATATCATTTTTACAGCCCCCCAGTTTAATGCAAATGGTTCGCTTAAATCACCTGCTTTTATAACAGCTTTTCATAATGGTGTGTTAATTCAATATCATGTTGAATTAAAAGGACCGTGTGTGTTCATTGGTGAGCCGAAATATGTCCAACACGCTCCCAAATTACCTCTTTTATTACAGGATCATGGTGACGCAGTACGCTTCCGCAATATTTGGGTCCGCGAGTTAAATTAAAAGGAGGACTGATTGGTGCTAGTTACTTAGTAATTCAAGAATTTTTTTCCGTTTGGCTCGAAAATCACCAATGTGCATATCATAATAATCAAAGCGGTAAATTACCTGACGCGCCAGTTCTTTGGCTTCCTCAGAGTTTTTTTCTTCGAGCATTTTTAATAATTCATAATCTACTATGCCATCGCGCATGGCTTCCAGGCGGATTGAACTATGTAAAGTATTTTTACCCGGATAAACGATCCAGGCATCTCCACCAGGTAATATCGTTCCGCTTTCTGTCTGAATGGAGGTTGTTTCTACGTACGGATCACCATCACGCCAAAAATTAAATCCCCAGTGTAGATATCCTGGAATATTATAACGATAATTAATCCAGTGCAAGAGCCGGGTTTTTAACAAAGGCTGCTCAATAAACCGGTTAGCATATTCGCCTTTGGGATTGAGACAGGTATAAAACCATATTTCATCACCAGCCTCCGCGCGTTCCTGGTAAAATTTATAATCCTGATGGAGGTAGTCCAACTGTGGCACCCAAATCTGCACCGTATTCGCTACGTCTCTGGAATGACAAGCTTCGACTATTTTTAAATCAGGAGCATACTGCTTAATAAACGAAGCTATTTCTATGTAAGACTGTACATTTTCGGGTATCGGCTCATCCATCAGGTGTTGCATATAAATCTTATCCCAGCCTTTGGCTTTAAGGTGTACGGTTAAAGCAGGCATAAATTGGCGATAAAAATTTCTGGCTGTATCGCTGTTGATAGACATAGAAGTAAAAACCACAGAATCACCTTGTTCTACAGGCACAGTGACAACAAACTGACTTAACCAACCTCCTTGCCGTCCCCCAATATGACCACCTTCTATGCGGCCTATCACTCCGGCTTGTTTAAATATTTCCACCGTCCGGTCAAAATGGGTGAAATCGAAATTCCAGACCCCCGCAGATTCCCGGCGATATTGAGTAAGATACAACGGGGAAATAATGGCCACATTCTGACGATATTCGGCCATTTTTTGCGCAAGAATTTTGATATATTGCCAGTATGCCGGTGTATATGGTTTGTCCAATTCCCCGGTTACTTTGTGTATCAGCTCGGGACTGTTGTTATACCAGTTAGTAACCCATAACCTGGTTTGCCGGATGGTCACAGGGTATATTTGCACATATAGTGGTATCGATTTTTGCCATTTTCGTCCCTCTAATTGCCCGGACAAGGCGACTGACGATTGATATAATCCCGGAGTGGCATCCGTGGGAATGTGCACCGTGAGCCAAACAGCTTGTGTTTCATGAGCCGGTACATCCATACTGGTTAGAGGCAGGATAGGGTCTGGATACCAATTCGTTAATGAATGAATTTTATCAATACCCGGTCTGGGTGGATAACGACCCACATGGACATAGGACACCAACCCAACAGTCGTTGTTTTAAAGACTTCCGACCCTTTTCTGAACTCACTGGCTTTTACGGTCAAATTAGCCAATTTTGCTGTACTCCTTATCGCTATTTGGAAAGAAGCGTGTTCGCCCCGCGCTACCGGAGTTGCTGAATCCTGGAGGGTGATAAACTGAGTACTCTCCTTAAATATTTTTTCTAAGGGATCTACTACGGTAACTATCACATCACCCGATTGAGCATAAAACAGAGTGATGGAAGAACAAAATATAACCCAAAGAATCAAACTCCTTTTTGAAACTGACATTTTGGTACGGATTTAGACCTTTCAAGGTCGTAATAAAGCCGACCAAAGACAATGATTTAGCGCATTATGAATAAAGTTTTATTTCCCCTGAAATAAAAATGATTTTGACTATTTCGAATTTGCTGATCCATTGGAAAAACTGATCGGGACCTCAACTTTGACAAATTCCCATAAAAAATTTAGCATGGCTCCTCCAGAACTACCTTCAGAGAAATAAGCCGTGAAAGCGTCCTGCTCCTCATTTAATGTTTTAACCGGAACTACCACTTGCCCGATTATTTTTGATTCATCCAAGTTATAGTGACCCCAGATATATAAATCCTTACTGATGAGGATTGTCCATTGTCTTTGCTCCACTTTGGCAAACAAAGAATAGTTACCGGCATTGAGTTTTACAGAGCCGAAAGTAGCCGGAGTAAATAAGTTTAATTCCGTAGCTTCATTGGCACCTAAACGCCACACTTCACCATAGGGGACTAAATCACCAAAAATAGTCCGACCCTTTTTTTGAGGGCGAGAATAAATTAGCCTGGCTTTAGGGCTGATGTTACGATCATCACCTTTCTGAAAATTTCTAAACGGTATAGTTACCGGGTAATAGGCTACGTCCAATGGACTTTTATCTACAGCCGGAATCTTATCCTGACCGGTCAACCCCCATGCTTGCAAGAACATGACCAACACTATAATATACTTCATGACGTATTTTTTATTTCGGTTAACAAGATAAACTTATTCCTGGTTGCATAAACAGGCAAATATTCTTGCTGCTTTAATTGTATCATTTTCGGACACTCAGTGTTTCAAAATCGAACATATGAAATATTATGTTATTTACAATTAACTGATTTACAATTGTTGCAACTTTGGTACGGTTTATACCGTCCTTATTGCAGTACTTAAATTTGTTAATTTGTGGATAGACCGATAGCAAAAAAAACCTGGACGGTAAGACGTATAGCCATGATCATTGGACTAATGGCCATAGCCACCCTGATTTATATGGCAGTAAAATCATCTACCGGCAAGAAAAGGTTGAACGTAAATCCTGAACGTATCACCATCAGCGAAGTCCAGCGCGGACCGTTTCAGGAATTTATTCCGGTAAATGGTATAGTGATGCCTCTGACCACTATCTACTTGGATGCCGTAGAGGGTGGCCGGGTTGAAGAACGTTTTGTGGAAGATGGGGCCATGATGAAAAGAGGACAACCCATCATACGTTTGGAAAACACCGATTTGGAGCTTAGTTTGGCTAATCAGGAGACGGCTGTTTTTGAGGTGCTGACTCAGATGCAAAATACCCGTAACAATGCCGTGCAAAATACTATTCGCCAGTTAAATCAAATGGCGGAAGTGGAGAATGCTTTGGAAGAAGCCCGACGCGTTTATGAATTAAATAAAAAACTTTACGGGGAAAAGGTTATCGGTTCGCAAGAATATAAATCCTCTGAAAATTTATACAATTACCAGATCAGACGACGCGACCTGACTGCCAAAACATTGGAGCAGGATTCCATAACTATGGATCAACAACTGACTCAAATGGCCGAGTCCTACAATCGTATGCAAAACGCTTTGCGCTTAATGCGGCGTAAGGTGGAAGACCTGATCGTCCGTGCTCCTGTAGATGGCCAACTAACATCTTTGGATGCTGAATTTGGACAAACCAAAACCAAAGGCGAACGCCTGGGTCAAATTGACGTCACCAGCGGTTATAAAGTGCGTGCTGATATTGATGAATATTATATCGCGCGTATTTATACCGGACTAGCCGGAACTTTTTCATTCGCTGGTGCGGGCTATAAATTGGTGATCAAAAAAATCTACACGCAGGTGGTTAATGGTCGGTTCCAGGTGGATATGGAGTTCGAAGGAGAGGTGCCTAATAACATCCGGCGAGGTCAGAACTTGCAAATCCGCGTGGCCTTAAGTGATGAGACCGAAGCGATCCTATTAGCAAAAGGTGGATTTTTTCAACAAACCACCGGTAATTGGGTGTTTAAAGTGGGTGAAAACGGGCAAGCAGCTTATCGGGTAGATATACAAATTAACCGGCAAAGTCCGGAATATTACGAAGTCACCAGTGGTCTGCAACCGGGGGATAAAGTGATTACCTCCAGTTACGAAAATTACCAGGGCATGGATGAATTAATTTTTAAGAAATAATTTAAAAAATCAATTTTAAATACTGTACAATGATTAAAATAACCGAATTAGAAAAAATTTATCGCACGGAAGAAGTGGAAACCGTAGCGCTAAATAAACTTTCTATGGAAATCAAAGAAGGTGAATTTGTGGCTATCATGGGACCCTCCGGCTGCGGAAAGTCTACACTCCTTAATATTATCGGATTATTAGATGATCCGGATTCCGGTAGCTATTTATTTAATGGTATTGAAGTTGCTAAATTTAACGAACGTAAACGTGCTAATTTACGCAAACACAACATCGGATTCGTGTTCCAGAGTTTTAACCTCATCGATGAATTGACGGTATTTGAAAATGTAGAATTACCACTCATTTACACAGGAGTAAAAGGTGCTGAACGTAAAAAAAGAGTGGAAGAGGTACTGGATAAAATGCAAATTATGCACCGCCGTAATCACTTCCCCCAACAACTCTCCGGTGGACAACAACAACGTGTAGCCGTGGCCCGGGCAGTGGTCAACAATCCCAAATTAATCTTAGCCGACGAACCTACCGGTAATTTGGATTCGCGTAATGGTAATGAAGTCATGCAATTATTAACTGACTTAAACGATCAGGGTACGACCATCTGCATGGTAACCCATTCAGAAAATGATGCCCGGTACAGCCATCGCATTATTCGTATGTTAGATGGCCAGGTGGTCCTGGAGAATTTAATGGTTTGATCGTATCATTTGAGTAATTATTACCAAAATAACCTCGCTTGATGAATTTGATATATGTATTCTAACTAATTCATTCTAAACCTGACTTTTCACCATGTACGCCAATAATTTTAAAATTGCAGTAAGGAACTTATTAAAATACAAAGGTTTTTCAGCTATTAATATCCTCGGGCTGGCACTGGGCTTAGCGTGTTTCCTCCTTATTTCCATGTATGTGGCAGATGAATTAAGTTATGATCGGTATAATGAAAAAGCTGACCGGATTTTCAGAGTTCATTCGAGCATTCGTTTCGGTGGTACGGATTTGAACCTGGCGGTTTGCTCTGATCCTATGGGTTCTACATTAAAAAAAGATTACCCGCAGGTAGAAGAATTTACCAGATTATATACTTCTGAAGGTTCTAAACTAATTAAAAAAGGTGGAGAATTTATTAATGAAGACCGTGTGGTTTTTGTTGACTCTACTTTCTTTCAGGTTTTTTCTCTTCCGGCCCTGATTGGAGATAATAAAACAGCCTTATTTGAACCTAATACGGTAGTCTTAACTGAATCCACGGCGAAAAAATATTTTGGAAGCTCTGCTGAAGCTATAGGGAAAAATGTTGAAACCAATGATCAAGAAAACTCCCTATATAAAGTTACTGCTGTGATAAAAGATATTCCTCGCCAATCCCATTTTCATTTTGATTTCTTTTTTTCCATGGATAATGTAGATTATGGGTTTGGTAATTTTTTAAGTCATAATTTTCATACCTATATTGTATTAAGCCCTGGTGTTGATTATCGGGATTTTGAACGGAATTTTGCGCAGCTAATTAACACCTATGTCATGCCGCAAGCCGGCCAGTACCTGCAGGTAAAAACCAGGGAAGATTTTGAAAAAGCAGGCAATCGGTTAGAATATTCTTTGATGCCGCTCACGGATATTCACCTTCATTCTGCACTTCAGGTTGAATTAGGTACGAACAGCAATGTCCAGTATGTATATATTTTTTCTGCAGTTGCCCTGTTTATTTTACTGATCGCCTGTATCAATTTTATGAATCTCTCTACAGCCCGCTCGGCCAACCGGGCTAAAGAAGTAGGCATCCGTAAAGTGTTGGGCACAGCCCAAAAAACTCTGATAAGTCAGTTCCTGACGGAATCCATCATCACCGCGTTAATAGCACTCGTATTTGCCATAGGTATGGCTTGGTTAATTTTACCCTGGTTTAATAACCTGGCCGCAAAAGACATGCAAATTTCAGCATTATTCCAGCCAAATTATTTGGTGTTTATACTGTTATTACCGGTTATCGTGGGCTTTCTCTCCGGCGGTTATCCGGCCTTTTTCTTGTCAGCGTTTCAGCCCATCACCGTGTTAAAAGGAAAATTAGCGGCCGGCAACAAAAAATCTAATCTCAGGAGTTTTCTGGTGGTATTCCAGTTTGCTATTTCTTTGATACTGATCATCGGAACCATCATTATTTTTAACCAACTGAATTTTATACAAAACACCAAGATCGGTTTTAATAAAGAGCAGGTATTGATTGTAAATAATGCCGGTATACCTCGTGAAAACAGGGAGACCTTAAATAATGAAATTGGTGCCCTCCAAGGGGTAACTTCCGCATCCTTTGCAGGTTATTTGCCGATTAGCGCTTCTTCCCGCAGTGATAATACCTGGTCCACTGAAACGGTGATGAATGAAAAGAATGGCTTCAACATGCAAAATTGGTCCATTGATTACAATTATATCCCTACCCTGGGCATGGAATTAATTGCTGGCCGAAATTTCTCGCCTGAATTTGGTGCAGATTCAACGGCTCTGATTATAAATGAAACCGCAGCTAGAGTTATTGGCGAAGAAAATCCAATCGGTAAAAAATTATATTCCTCTGTTAGTGCGGGAAACCAGGTAGCTTATACCATTATCGGGGTAGTCAAAAATTTCAATTTTGAATCCTTGCGGAAAAGCGTCGGACCACTGTGCTTGAGGTTAGGAAATAACCGGTGGGAATCAGCATATCGCATTCAAACGAATGATCTGAAAGATCTGATAACAAAAATTGAAAAAAAGCACAAAACATTCGCCCCCGATATGCCTTTCAGCTACCAGTTTCTTGATAATGCTTTTGATAACATGTATCGTGAAGAACAACGGGTTGGTAAAGTTGCGCTCACGTTTTCCATATTAGCTATCCTCATTGCTTGTTTGGGATTATTTGGACTAGTGTCTTTTATAGCTGAGCAGAGAACCAAAGAGATAGGGGTGCGCAAAGTATTAGGGGCAAGTGTTCCTAATCTTGTTGTCCTGCTTTCTAAAGATTTTTTAAGACTGGTCCTGATAGCCCTGATCTTGGCAATCCCGATAAGTTGGTGGTCGATGCAAAATTGGCTGGAAGATTTTGTGTACCGGATTTCTATCCGATGGTGGGTATTCGTTTTGGCCGGTGGTATTGGGTTGCTTATTGCTCTGCTGACGGTGAGTTCGCAAGCTGTCAAAGCAGCCTTAGTCAACCCGATAAAAAGTTTAAGAACAGAATAAATTACTCCATACTAATGTATTGGCGAGATTAAAAAATTATTATAACCTTATATCATACTAAACCTGACTTTTTATGTGGCTTAATTATTTAAAAACCAGTTGGCGGCAAATACTCAAACAAAGAGGGTATTCATTTCTCAATATTTCTGGTTTAGCAACCGGTTTGGCCGCGTTTATTCTTATTACGTTATTTATCACCGATGAAATCAGCTTTGAAAAATGGAACCCTAATGCCGATCGTATTTATCGTGTTGAGGCCGATGTAAAAATGAGCGGAAACCAATTAAATCTGGCGGTGTCGGCTGATCCTATGGGCTATGTGCTTAAAAAGGACTACCCGCAAGTAGAAAATTATGCACGGATATTTACCAACAATAGTCCTAAAATGATTCGTAAAGGTGATGACTTTATCCATGAGGATAAAGTCGTTCATGCAGATTCCACCTGGTTTGATTTATTTCCTTTGCAAGTCATAGCTGGTGATTTAACTTCAGCTTTGGATGAACCAAACGCAGTGGTAGTCACCCGGAGTGGAGCAGAGAAGTACTTTAATTCAACGGATATTGTCGGCAGAATCCTGGAAACAAAGGATAATGAGCGCACAGATTATAAAGTAACTGCGGTGGTGGAGGATGTGCCTTCAAATACACATTACCATTATGATTTCTTTTTTTCAATGGACAATGTGACTTACGGTTTTGGAGATTTTCTATCTAATAATTTCTACACGTATGTCATGCTCAAACCGGGTATAGATCATCAGGAGTTTAATAAAAATTTTGAGGATGTTCTTGAGAAATACGTATTACCTCAGGCAAAACAATTAATGCAAATAAGTTCGATGGAGGAATTTCGCAGCGCAGGAAACCAGTTCGATTATTTTTTAACCCCAATTACCAGAATTCATTTGCATTCATCTCGTTTCCCCGAATTAGAAGTGAATGGTAATATTCAATATGTATATATTTTTTCAGCGGTAGCTTTGTTTTTACTTTTTATTGCCTGTATAAATTTTATGAATTTGGCTACAGCGCGGTCGGCTACACGGGCTCGTGAAGTCGGGGTAAGGAAAGTATTGGGCACGGCACGTGGTAATTTACTTGGTCAGTTTTTTAGCGAATCGATTTTGATTTCGTTTGTATCGATGTCCATTGCTTTGATACTGGTTTATTTATTACTGGGACTATTCAATAATTTAGCAGGCAAAGATTTTTCCTTTACGAACCTGTTAACTCCAGGTTGGTTGTTAACCTTATTTTTATTACCGCTTTTGGTCGGATTGCTCGCGGGGTTGTACCCGGCGGTTTATTTATCCTCCTTCCGCCCGATCACTGTCCTTAAAAGTAAATATCAAGGGCGTATGAATAAGAGTAGATTGCGGTCCACTTTGGTCATTTTTCAGTTTGCTACTTCTATTGCGTTGATCATCGGTGCCGGCGTTGTTTATAAACAGTTACACTACATCCAATCCAAAAATATCGGTTTTAATAAAGACCAGGTATTGATAATTAATAACACCGATGCTCTTTCAGTCAACGTGGACGGATTTAGAAATGAAATTAGTCAATTGCCGGGTGTTAAAGGTTCTACTTATGCCGGATATTTGCCGGTTATGCCTTCAGGTCGTAATACCAGCGTGTACTTTAAAGATTTGGAGTTGGATTTAAAGAAAGGGTTGAGTTTACAACATTGGACAGTTGAATCAGATTATCTTGATTTGTTAGATATGGAGTTGGTTACCGGCCGTAATTTTTCCAAAGAATTCGGTACGGATTCCACCGCGATTATCCTTAATGAAACTGCGGTTAAACTATTAGGATATACTGATGATCCAATCAATAAGAAGATTTATGGAGGAGAAGGACTTTTAATCGGAAAGCCCCAAGAATTCCATGTTATTGGCGTAGTTAAAGATTTTAATTTCTCCTCCCTGCGGGATGAAATAGGCCCCTTGTGTTTATTTTATGGAAAATCTCCATGGGCTACTGCATTTAAGGTAGAGACCTCTGATTTGGCAGCCCTGGTGCAAAAAATAAAAAACACCTGGAATGAATTTTCCCCTGCAATACCATTTAATTACTCTTTTATGGATGATAATTTTAACCAGATGTACCGGGCGGAAGTGCGCGTAGGCAGAATTGCAGTGGTCTTTTCTATTTTGGCCATATTTATTGCTTGTTTAGGCCTTTTTGGCCTGGGAACTTATCTGGCTGAACAACGTAAAAAGGAGATCGGGATACGTAAAGTATTAGGCGCGACGGAAGAAGGATTAGTGGGATTGTTATCGGGAGATTTTATAAAATTAGTCCTGATCGCTTTTACCCTGGGCGCGCCGTTGGCCTGGTATTTAATGCATCGCTGGTTAGAAGATTTTGCATTCAGAGCACCTATTGGTATTGGGTTGATCTTAGGGTCAGGACTTTTAGCAGTGCTGATCGCCTTACTGACAGTTAGCTACCAGGCTTTGACTACTGCTTTAGCCAACCCTGTTGATAGCTTGCGTAACGAGTAGGACCATTGATTATGTTATTCTGATCAGATAATAAAATAATCCTGATGATAAATTATTTAAAAATTGCTGTACGCAACTTGCGTAAACAGCCCGCATTCTCAGTGATTAATCTGACTGGTTTAACCACCGGGATAGGTGTATTCATGTTGATTATGTTATGGGTGAATTATGAGCTCAGCTATAATGCTTATCATCCGCAAAAAGACCGTATTGCTGCAGTGATGCATCATCAAAAAATTTCCCATGAAACGATGTCATTTCCGGCGGTATCGGGATTATTGGCCCCAGCATTAATGCAAGATGTTCCGGAAATAGACCTGGCTGCCACCACGTCATGGGGTGATAACCGACAATTTACAGTGGAGAATAAAAATTTCATTGAGTACGGTTTATATGCCACACCTGAGTTTTTAAAAATATTTCATTTTCCATTAATTTCAGGACAAGCAAACCAGATATTATCTGACCCTCATACGGTATTAATAACAGAAAAATTAGCTAAAAAATATTTCCCACAGGAAGATCCGGTAGGTAAATCTATTATTGTCGAACAAAATACGCCTTATCAGGTCAGTGGTGTACTTCAGGATATTCCCCAAAATTCTACCTTCTCATTTGATTTTCTCATGCCATTACAAGATTATATCGGTGGAGGATCTAACGAAAATCTCTCCTGGACAATGAATAACCTGCAAGCCTATGTTTTATGGGCCAAAGGTGTAAATTTTGAGGAAGCCAACAGCAAGATAAAAAACATCTTGGCTCGCTATACGAATCAACAGCCTAATTCTACTTTATCGCTTTGGAAATTAGATGACTGGTATTTGCGCAATGATTTTAAGGAAGGTAAATATGGCGGAGGAGGGCGTATCGTTTATGTGAGGTTATTTATGCTGATTGGAATAATCATCTTAATTCTGGCCTGTATAAATTTTATGAATTTGTCCACGGCGCGGGCCACCCAGCGTGCCAAGGAAGTCGGTGTGCGCAAAGTCATTGGAGCAAACAGACCAGGGTTAGCCCGGCAGTTTATTTCCGAGTCCTTACTTTATGCTGCCCTTGCCGGTATTATAGCTCTATGGTTGTTGTTTTTGGTATTACCATATTTTAATCAGTTTTTCCGTAAAGACATCCATATAGAATTTACTAATTATCAGCACATTTTAATATTCACCGCCATCGTTTTATCATGTGGTTTGTTAGCCGGAAGTTACCCTGCATGGATATTGTCAGCCTTTAAACCTATAGAAGTATTAAAAAATATTAATACTCCTTCCGCATCATCGGCGTGGCTGCGCAAAAGTTTAGTGGTATTCCAATTTATTATATCTATTGCTTTAGTGACTGCGACACTTGTCATTGCCCAACAAATCAATTTCATTAATAACCGCGATTTGGGCTACAATAAAGAACAATTGATTTGGTTTCAAAATAATATTAGCACAGATAAAAATCAACTAGCCTTACAGGAATTCACCAAAATACCGGGAGTAAAAAGCGCCTCCTTATTATCGACCACTTTCACCATGTCTAATAATCGCGGCACACAAGTTAGTTGGCCAGGTAAGACGGATGACCAAACCATTTTTTTTAATTTTATGGCGGCCAGTAATAAGGTCGTAGAAACTATGGGTTTGCAAATTACTGAGGGCCGCGGCTTTTCTGATAATTATCTGGCGGACACTGGAGCATTTATTCTGAATGAGGTGGCTGTAAAACAAATGGGTTTAGAAAATCCGGTTGGTCAGCTAATCGACACCTACGGAGGTCGAGGTAAAATAGTTGGCGTAGTAAAGGATTTTCATTTTGAATCACTTCACACACCCATTGCTCCGGTAATTATCACCTGCCGGCCTGAGTGGACTTGGAATATATATGTAAGGCTGGAAGCAGGTGATTTGCCTGCTATTATCAGCAGAGTTGAGGATGCATACCAGTCTTTTGCTCCTGGTTTTGTTTTTGAATATAATTTTCAGGATCAGGAATATAATCGTTTATACCGCAGTGAATATCAGATCGGAAGCCTGGTGAAATGGTTTGCCGGTTTCGCCATTTTTATTTCTTGTTTCGGATTGCTGGGGCTGACCCTATTTACTGTCGAAAGAAAAACCAAAGAAATTGGGATCAGAAAAGTTCTTGGAGCTTCTCCCCTGCATATCATGAGTTTGATGGCTGGTCAATTTGGCCGGCCAATACTTATAGCGGGCATTCTGGCTACTTTACCGGCGAATTATATTATGCAAAATTGGTTGGCGAAATTTGCTTACCACATCAATTTGAATTGGTGGTTATTTGGAATTTCGGCTGCACTAATCCTGGGATTAAGTTTATTAATAATAAGTATATTAACTTTCAGATATGCACTACTCAGTCCGGTAACTAACCTGAGAACAGAATAAACCAATATTGTTGGCATTAAACATTAGACAAAAGGTTAATAGGATTAACTCATTCAATAAACAAATACTGATGTGGAAGAACTATCTTAAAACGGCCTGGAGGAATATGCTGGCCAACCGTGCCTTCACTGGCATTAATATCATTGGGCTGGCTATCGGTATTTCCTGTTGCCTGCTGATGCTTATGTACATCCAACATGAACTTAGCTTCGACCGATTTCATCAGAAAGGGGATAGGATAGTGCGGGTCATTATGTCCTATGCCGTCAATGGTGTGCATGGCAACAAGGGTAATTTTACCAGCGCCAAGGTCTTTCCCGCATTTAAAAATAATTTCCCTGAAGTGGTTAATGGTGTACGCTTAAGCCCCACCAGCAGATTAGTTAAAAAAAATGATATCATCACTAATGAAAAGAATTTTCTGTATGCCGACTCCGCTTTTTTTGATGTATTTGATTTTAAATTAATCCGCGGTCGCAGTAATGAAGTCTTAAAGGCACCACAATCAGTAGTTATTTCTGAAGAAATGTCCCGGAATTTTTTTGGAGATGAAGATCCACTTGGGGCCACTCTTTTCATCGGAAGTCGTGAACAACCCTTTACGGTCACCGGTATTAGCGCTGCTGTTCCATCTCATTCCCAGCTGTATTTTGATTTTGTGGCTTCATTTTCCAGTTTAGGTGGTTTAAATGAAGAAACCTATTTTAATGCCAATTATACTACCTACCTCTTACTTCGGAACAAAGAAGCTATAGCCTCGTTGCAGGGAAAATTACCAGCGTTTATGAAAAAAGAATTAGTAGAAATGTCAGGTATAGATATAGGGTTTGAACTGGAGCCGCTCTATAATATCCACCTTCATTCAGAGTATGATGCTATCATTCCTAATTCCAATATTAAATACATTTACATAGTCGGTTTGATGGCACTGCTGGTCCTGATCATTGCTTGTTTTACATATGTGAATTTAGGCACGGCCAGGTCTTTGGAACGGGCGAAAGAAGTTGGTATACGGAAGGTGACCGGCGCGCACCGCAGCCAGTTGTTTTGGCAATTTATCACCGAATCCACTTTGATAACCAGCTTCAGTATTATCATTAGTGCGGGCATTGTATATTTATGTATTCCGTTTTTTAATCAGCTAGCCGGCAAAGCACTCACTGCTGACCTGTTATTACATCCGCAGATAATCTGTTTCGGCTTGCTTATCTTGGTTTTGATTTCTTTATTTGCCGGAGGTTACCCCGCTTTTGTCTTGTCTGGATTTCAGCCAATTAAAGTATTAAAAGGAGCCTTTAAAAATACCCAGAGAGGTCTGCAACTCCGTCAGTCTTTAATTGTATTTCAGTTTATTATTTCTGCCTTACTGATTATTGCCACCCTGGTGGTCAGGAAGCAGTTTAACTATATGCAGGATAAAAAATTAGGTTATGACCGTGAGCATAGCTTGGTACTGGATGTGGACGGCAAAATGCTGGAAAAAATGGACTTAATTAAGGATGAATTAGCTGCTATTCCTAATGTTCTGGCCGTTTCAAATGCTTATGAAACACCAGTAACTATCCGGGGAGGGTATTCCATGAGTGGTTCCGATTTAAGCCGTGAAATGGCCGTTATAGCCAACCCAATTGATGAAAATTATTTAAAAGCAACTGGAATAGAATTGATTGCCGGAAGTGACCTCTCCAAACAGGATATTTTGGACGTATCCCATAATGATTCAACAGATTATTTTCATTTCTTATTGAATGAATCTGCTGCCAAGGCTTTGGGCTTTACACCTAAAGACGCCATTGGAAAAAAAATGTACCTGGATGAACATCGACCAGGTGAAATAAAAGGAGTAGTGAGAGATTTTCATTTTACGTCCTTGCATTCAGCTATTCAGCCTTTAGTATTATTCCCTTCTACGTATAATTTTGCTTTAATAATCAAAACAAGTGGAATTGACCTTGAAAAACTGATAACCCATGTTGGGGATAAAATGAAGATGCTTGCGCCACACCGGCCTTTTGAGTACAGTTTTATGGATGATGATTATCAACGCCTTTACGATTCAGAAAAACGCACCGGCAAAATATTTAATGTTTTTGCATTAATAGCCTTGATTTTAGCCTGTCTGGGCCTATTTGGTTTATCTGCCTACAGTGTTCGTCAACGGATTAAAGAAATAGGCATTCGCAAGGTATTGGGAGCTAACGAGGGACAAATCATTTTTCTCTTGTCTAATAATTTTCTTAAACTGGTATTGGTTGCTTCGCTTATAGCTATTCCTATAGCCTGGCTAAGCATGCAAAAGTGGTTAGAGAGTTTTGCCTACCGGGTGGAGATCACCTGGTGGGTTTTTGCTCTGGCTATAATTTTTTCAGTGGGAATAGCATTTCTTACGGTCGGGTTACAAGCCCTCCGTGCAGCCATACTAAACCCCACTAAATCACTTAGAACAGAATAATCTGATTATCATGGTTTATACTTATTTAAAAATCGGGTGGCGCAATTTGTGGGATAAAAGGATTTATACCACTATAAATATATTGGGGATATCCATTACTGCGGCCTTTTGTTTTCTGGTGTATTTATATGTAATAAAAGAAAGGAGCTTTGATCGGTTTCACCGGAACAAGGATAACATTTACCGTTTGGAAGCCACTAATATATTTGATTTTGGGGACCAAGGCGGTCAACACCTAAGCTGGATGGATCGGTTTCTCAATCCAGATGACGGCTCAAGGCACATGTTAGTTCTGCCGTATATCCTGGGCAGCGATATAAAAAATACCCTTCCTGATGTAGAGTCGATAGTTCGTTGGAAAGATTATGGACATGCAATTGTTTGGTTTGAACAACAATCCTATAAATTAGACGATGGTCGAGTAGCCTATATAGAGAATAATTTTTTTGAAGTTTTTGATTTTCCATTGGTGCAAGGTCAATCCTCCAATGTATTAAACTCACCTTCAGCGGTAGTATTGAGTGAATCAACTGCAAAACGGATATTTGGACAACAAAATCCTATTGGAAAAGTCCTGTCGTTTTCAATAAAGGGCGATCAAAATTTTATAGTTAGCGGCGTAGTGCATGATTTTCCGGAAAATTCCAGCATTAATTACGACATTATGTTGCCGCTTTCTGCGAAACCGAATTACGCAGAAGATCAAGTGGACCGCAGTCTAAATCACTATAATTACATAACGTTATTGACGTTAAAACCGAACGCAGATTTAGCTGTGGTTACGCAAAAATTGAATGCATTTACGGATAATTATTTTAAAGAAAAAGTCGTAGAATGGCAGGAACAAAATCCTCAAAAGACGAAGGTTGATTTTCAATTATATCTTAGACCTTTTCAGGATGCTCACTATAATACGGCATTCCCCTGGGGACATTTTACAAATACCAGATTTCTAACCCAATTGATATTTTTAGCTTTAGTCCTAATCCTCATTGCCTCTACAAATTACATTTTATTGACTCTAACGAACACCATTAATCGATCAAAAGAAGTGGGAATACGTAAAACGTTAGGAGCGGGACAGAAACAACTAATAGCACAGTTTATGGTAGAAACCGGATTGATGGTAACTACGGCTATGTTTTTGGGGCTTATATTGGGATATTCCGCCATACCATTATTTAGTGCTGTTACCGGTGCCGAGCTCACCATTAACTTTATCAACAGCAAACATATTTTATTCGGAGGCGGCTTGATCTATATCTTATTATTAGGCACTATGGGTCTTTATCCGGCTACAATAATGAGTGGTTTAAAGCCTGCGGGAATGCTGAGGAAGTTCAGTGAAATAAAATTAAATCCAGTCTTATCCAAAGGGTTAGTCATTGGGCAATTTGCTATTTGTATTGTCTTAATTATTGCCACACTGGTAGTGACCAAGCAAATGAGATTTATGCATGAATTAGATCTTGGGTTTACTAAAGAACACGTGTTGATCGTGGAAAATCCTTATCAGTGGGAAGATCTGGAGCGCTCTGAATTGACCTCGAGACTTTATCACTATGCAGAGCAAGAACCAAGCATTTCCGTTATGAGCGGAGCAGGAGCTAAGTTTGGCTATGGATTTAATATGAACGGTCATCTTATTAATGAACAGAGGGAGTGGATATTCCAAATACCGGTGGATTATAAATATTTTGAAGTTATGGGGATACCATTGATGAAAGGTCGTTATTTCTCACCCCAATTGGCTAGTGACTCTATTCGTATTGATATACCACCCCATCTGGTCCTGGAAGGTTCTTCTTCAGTAAACGGTGCCGTGGTGGTCAACGAAACTTTGTACAAACTGCTTGGTGAACCTCCTTTGGATGAAATTAATCGGTCATTAGGAGCCCGCATTATTGGCGTGTGTCGTGATTACCAATTCTTTGATGCTACCCAAAAAATTAGCCCTGCTTATCACCAAATAAGGAATAGACACGGATTTGAATTTTTTCTATATAAACTAAATGCCGGTGTGAATCTAAACCAAACCATCGAGCGGTTACGAAGTAATTGGGATGAGGTGACCCAACGTCATCCTTTTGTCTTTACTTTTTTAGATGAAGATGTTAAAAGAGGGTATGCTTACTATATAAAATATCAACAAACGATCAATAGCGCCGCCATTTTAGCCGTATTGATATCCTGTATGGGTTTATTTGGCTTATCCGCCATATATGCACTTAAAAAAACCAAGGAAATAGGCATTCGTAAAGTATTAGGTGCATCGGTTTATAATGTATTTTATATTTTGATTAAAGACATCATTGTATTGACTTTAATTTCTGCTGCCCTGGCCTTACCATTTACCATGTATTTTTTGAATAAATGGTTAGGTAATTTTCACCTACGCATAGAGTTACATTGGGGATATTTTTTAACAGGGAGTATACTGGCCTTAGGATTTGCCTTGGTTACGGTAAGTTACCATGCACTTATTACCGCCCAATCAAACCCCGTTAATTCAATTAAAAGTGAATGAACAACGTAATATTATGTGGAAACTATTTAAAGAACTGTAATTTTTATAAGCCAAGCCATGTATAAAAAATATTTGCTTGCGACTATAAGGAGTATAAATAAATATAATACACTCTCGATCATCAGTATAGGGGGATTGGCTATTGGAAGGGCCGCAGTCATTTTAATAGGAGTATATATCATCAAAGAATTAAGATACGACCGTTTTCATTTAGATCATAGAGAAATATTCCGTGGTGGCTACCAGTATTATAAAGAAAATAAATTTCTAGGTGAAAGTGAACAGTTAACTCCACCACTTAGCACAGTGGCTATACATTTGTTTCCTGAACTAAAATCTTTTTGCCGGAAAACTTCTGAAGAAGATGCCTATTTGACCTATGAAGATAAAAACCTTAAAACCCGAGGA
>JAYRWN010000046.1:0-9662 GCA_041917975.1 Saprospiraceae bacterium
AAATAATTGATGTAATAATGGTCAAACCGATGGAACTTGACCGGCATCAGACAACGGTATTTCTTTAGATAAACTTATCAGGGGGAAGAACAAATTTAAGTAAATTTCTTGTCCTGCAAATAAAATTTTGATAATCAATACGATGTCCACTTGCCAAACTCTACTTTTGCAAAAAAGAAATGAATACTTCGTATGGCAGTCCAGCCTCTTTTGGATGATACTATTGTGGCTCTGGCTACGCCTCCGGGAGTGGGCGCTCTGGCCATCTTGAGGGTGTCTGGTGCAGATACATTCCGGTTGGTTAATGCCATTTTTTATGGTGCGGATTTGGCCAAAGCCCCCAGCCATACCATTCATTTAGGTCATATCAAAGACGAACAGGGCCGTGAGTTGGATGAAGTGCTTACCTTTCTATTTAAGGGCCCAAAATCGTATACCGGGGAGGATGTGATCGAAATTTCTACGCATGGCAGTTCCTACATCGTGCAGGAAATCCTGCAACTTTTGGTGCGTAAAGGTGCACGCTTAGCCGGTCCGGGGGAATTCACCTTGCGCGCGTTTATGCATGGTCGCCTGGACCTCACCCAGGCGGAAGCGGTGGCCGACTTGATCGCTTCGGAAAATGCTGCCGCCCACGCCATCGCCGTTCAACAGATGCGGGGAGGGTTTTCGTCTGATATAAAACTTTTACGTCAGGAGCTGATTGACTTTGCCGCCCTCATCGAATTAGAACTCGATTTTGTAGAAGAAGATGTGGAATTTGCAGATCGTATTAAATTACGTAATTTAATTCATAAAATACTGCAATACATTGATAATCTTACTCGTAGCTTCCAATTAGGCAACGTCATCAAGGAAGGAGTCAGTGTGGTCATCGCCGGACGCCCCAATGCGGGTAAATCCACTTTGCTCAACAGTTTACTTAACGAAGATCGTGCCATAGTTTCCGAAATAGCCGGCACAACCCGGGATACCATTGAAGAAGCCATCAACATCCGGGGAATAAAATTCCGGCTAATTGATACAGCCGGGATACGCGAAGCTCAGGATCAACTGGAAGCCATCGGGGTCTCCAAAACATTGCAAAAAATAGAACAATCCAACGTGCTGATCTATGTCTTTGATGTGGCCCAACTCTCACGTGATGAACTGCTTAGTGACTTGCAGAGCCTGGCTCGACCGGATTTACATCTTTTAGTGGTAGCCAATAAAATGGATCTCAATCCCTATCAGGTGGCTGAAGAATACTATCAGGAAGAGTTGGTAAGCGCAACTAACTTTATTCCCATTTCCGCCCGGCATCATATGAACGTCACTTTTTTGAAAGACAAACTCTATGAGTTGGTGGTAAAAGGAGACCTGAAATTAGAACACACTGTGGTGACCAACGTCCGCCATCTGGAAGCACTCCAACAGTCTGCGGCCGCGTTGCGTTCGGTCCTCGGTGGCCTGGAACAAAATGTCACCCATGATTTTTTAACTACCGACATCCGTCAGGCCCTGCACCATCTGGGCACCATTACCGGTGAAATCGGCACTGAGGACTTGCTGGATTCAATTTTTAGCCGGTTTTGTATTGGGAAGTAACCATTTTCCCTTTGTGTCAAAAATGCTTGTCATTGTTGATTTAGATGATTTATCTTTCTCTTTGCCCACCAACCAGGCAAACAGTAGGGAAAGAACACCCTAAATAGCGGCTGAGATATCTCCATACTTCACCCACGACAAACTACCCGACCACGGCAAGGAAGCCTATGGTTCTTATAGGCTAAATCCCTAAAGATGATAGATGATAATAAATCTATTCAATAATTATGTTTAATAGTTGAAATGGTACATATTTGTATCTGAAACTATTTCTACATGGCAACATCGTCTATTAAAGAACAGGTTTACCAGGAACTTTCACGGGTCACACATGCTATTTCCAATCCCAAGCGGATGGAACTGATTGATGTACTTTCCCAAAAGGGCTATTCAGTAGAAGAACTTTCCAAAGAGATTGCAATGTCCATCGCCAGTACCTCACAGCATTTACAAGTACTGAAATCAGTAAAGCTGGTGGAAACACAACGCCAGGGCAATTTTATTATTTACAGTATTACAGATGATAGTGTGTTACGACTTATTTCTTCAGTGAAAGAATTGGCTTTTCGCAAGATTGCCGAAATAGAAAGGCTTATCCGTGACTTTAAAACCGACAAAAATATTTTGGAGTCTATTACCCTTGATGATTTACTTGTAAGGAGCAAAAATGAAAAGATAATGCTGATTGATGTGAGACCTGAGGAAGAATACAATACAGGTCATATACCCAATGCCGTTTCCATCCCCCTTTCACAACTGAAAAAACGGCTGAACGAATTACCCAAAAACAAAACCATTATCGCTTATTGCCGTGGCCCTTTATGTGTGATGTCGGCAGATGCAGTAAAAATTCTCAATGCCCAGAAATTTAAGGCCATCCGCATGGAAGAAGGTTATGTGGAATGGAAATTAAAACATCAGGTGAAACTTTAAATCTCGATTTATGAAACCAACAATATTAATACTTGGCGGGGGCACAGGAGGGTTAATGACAGCCCATTTCCTCCGTAAAAAATTAGGCAGCAATTGCCGCATATTTGTTTTTGAAAAGGAGGAGAAGAATATCTTTGCTCCTTCACTGCTATGGTTAATGGTTGGTAAACGAAAACCTAAAGATGTCTATCGTTCCACAAAGCTGATAGCTAAGAAAGGAATTGAATTAGTTTTAGGAAATATCGAAAAAGTTAATCCTGAAAACAAATCAGTACTGGTAAATGGAAAAGAATATCAAGGAGATTATCTAATCGTTTCATTGGGTGCAGCCCAACAGGATGTTCCTTCCCTTTCAGGAAAAGGGTTTGACTTCTTTTCACTTGATGGAGCTGCCAGTTTTTATGCTGCTTTACAACAATTTAAAGGTGGTAAAATTGCTGTTCTCATATCATCGCTTCCCTTTAAATGTCCTGCTGCACCTTATGAGGCAGCCATGCTCATTGAAACTGCAATACGCAATAAAGGCATCCGTGATAAAACTGAAATAGCTGTTTATACACCGGAACTCATGCCAATGCCAGTTGCCGGTAAAGAACTTGCAGCTGCCGTAAAACAAATGCTTGAAAGTAAGGGTATAAAATATTTCCCTGAACATCAATTTACAGAGTCGGATTCAAAATCACTCTTTTTCTCAAATGGGAATAGATTTTCATTTGACCTTCTTGCCTATACTCCGAAACATAGTTGCCCTGTTGTAATAGCCAACACTTCCATGGTAAGTAAATCGGGTTGGATAGAAGTAAACCGGAACACTATGGAAACTGGTTTTTCAAATGTATTTGCCATTGGCGATATAACGTTTATCCCGTTGGAATTAGGTAAGCCTTTACCCAAAGCCGGTGTATTTGCACATTACCAGGCAGAAGTTGTGGCCAACAATATTGCTGAAAAAATTAAAGGTGGTTTAATTATGAAAAACTTTAATGGCTCAGGACAATGTTTCCTTGAAATGGGTGATAACAAAGCAGGTTATGCAGGTGGTAATTTTTATGGTTCACCACTTCCACTCGTAAAAATGAAAAAACCGGGTTACTGGTGGCATTTAACGAAAGTAATGTTTGAAAAATACTGGTTTTATAAATATTTCTAATTCTGAAACCGATGATAAATAAAAAACAGCAAAGCATATCACTTACATTATTACTGCTCTAGGGGAAATGGAATAATGCAGTTATGACATTTTAAACACATAAAATATGAAAGTCTTATTTATTATCAACGATGCTCCTTACGGAACTGAAAAAGCGTACAATGCTTTAAGAATAGCTAACCAGCTTAATAAAGAACATATCGATACAGAGGTTAGAATTTTCCTGATGGCAGATGGGGCTATTTGTTCCATCGCCAATCAAACTACTCCCAATGGCTACTACAACATTGGAAGAATGCTGAAATTCTCGCTGATTAAGGGCGCTAAAGTAAAAATTTGCGGAAGTTGTGCGGAAGCAAGAGGATTAAATAACATTCAACTGATAGAAGGCGCAGAAATCAGTAGTCTGGCAGAGCTAACCAATTGGATCGTGGACAGTGATAAGGTATTAACATTTTAAAATCTTTACAAACTGAAAATAATACCAGAAAGAAAAGTATTAGAGCTAACTGTTGTGCAGTTTCTTAAATCCGAAAGTAGTGGAATGAACTTATTAAAACATAAATATTACAACGAGGATAGTGTATTTAAGCCTGAAAACCTTTTACGTGAAGCTAAGAGACAAAAAGGAATAAATAATTGTAATGTGCCGGCTGTTTGTCTGCTTGACCCGGATGGAGATTTGGCTGATTATTTAATTAATAATAATCGGGCTTGTTTAAATGAATGCTGGGCTTGTTATCATTCCAAAATGTATAGCTTTAAAATTGAAAATGTTGATATTGGTATTATACCCTGTATAGTGGGTTCATCCTTTGCAGTACTGGTGGCAGAGCAATTATTTGTATCAGGATGTACTACTCTTATCAGCGTTACATCTTCAGGTATTATTACTCAGCCAAAAGAAAACAAAAGATTTGCATTAATCACAGAGGCAATAAGGGATGAAGGAACAAGTTATCATTACCTGCCACAAGATGTGGCTGCACAACTATCTCAAACACTATACCGGAAACTGGCTGTTAATGTTACAGATGATTTTTGCCCCTGGTTTGAAGCAAAAAGCTGGACCACAGATGCGCCATATAGAGAAACTCAATCGGCCATTTCAGCGCTGGAAAAGGAGAATGTTTGTTGTGTAGAAATGGAAGCAGCAGCATTATATGCTTTTGCTACAGTAAAACAAAAGAATATTGTCTGTTTTGCACATCTTACCAATACAATGGCTCAAACGGAAGGAGATTTTGAAAAAGGGGATCATTTCGGAAGTATCGATACGTTAAACCTGCTGTCATATTTATTGAAACGAGTCGTATAAAAATGGAAATACAATTAGGGTTAAAACAAAACTGGAAACAGTTTACACTATTGGTTATCATCAATGGCTTTGTAGGCGGTATGGTTGGTTTGGAGAGGAGTATATTACCCCGCATAGCAGATGTTGAATTTCATATTTCGGTCAAAACAGCAATTCTTTCTTTTATCATTGTATTTGGTATTGTAAAAGCAATTACCAATTACTACACAGGCGCATTAGCAAATAGATTCGGTAGGAAAAACTTATTAGTGGCGGGTTGGATTATTGGTATTCCTATTCCATTTATTTTGATGTTTGCTCCTGCTTGGAGTTGGATAATTGCAGCCAATATATTATTAGGAGTCAATCAGGGCTTAACCTGGAGCAGTACAGTGGTAATGAAAATTGACCTCGTTGGTGAAAAGCAAAGAGGTTTTGCAATGGGTTTAAATGAATTCGCAGGATACATTGCGGTTGCTATTGTTGCTTTTTTAACTGGCTGGATTGCCAGTGCTTACGGAATCAGACCATATCCCTTTTATTTGGGAATCGGATTAGTTATTATGGGCTTAATTGCAAGTATTTTTTTTATAAGAGACACTAAACACCACGTTGCCAAAGAAACAATCAGCAATACCATTCCGAGATTGAAGAATATATTTTTGGACACAACATGGAAAGATAAAAACTTAGGTTCGGTAACACAGGCAGGTTTAGTTAATAATCTTAATGATGGAATGGTCTGGGGTATTTTCCCAATTTTACTTGCAACCAAAGGTTACACTATTAGTGAAACAGGTATTATTACAGCGATATACCCTGCTGTCTGGGGCATCGGTCAACTATTTACTGGAAGAATGGCTGATAGGTTTTGCAAAAAAGATATGTTATACATTGGAATGTTTTTGCAGTCCATTGCTTTAATTGTTTTGGTTTGGGCCAATACGATGTTACATTTTGTTATTCTCTCCTCAATTTTGGGATGGGGTACCGCAATGGTGTACCCAACGTTTCTTGCCACAGTAGCAGAACACACAAACCCGCAGGACAGGGCAAAAAGTATTGGCATCTTTCGTTTGTGGAGAGATTTAGGTTATGCCATTGGTGCAATTCTTACAGGAATAATAGCAGACTTAATAAGCATTCATGCTTCAATCATTTTCATTGGCATGTTGACCTTTGCATCTGCTGCCATAATTCGTTATCGGATGAAATGCCGGTTAGGTGTTTCATTGAGTATTTGGGATTGGATAATAAATATGTTCTTTAATCCGGCGAAATAGTCTTGATCGCCCATATTATTTCGACAGGCCGCGTGATTATGGGCTAACTTTAATTAATTATATTAATACCTGGTTGTTCTGGTTTATTAACCTATGATCAGGCTATTTGGCTGGCGTTTCATTCCGGGCATTGATAACCATCATAAACTCCATAATATTTTCCAGGTCTACAGTACCGATCACCTGGTTGTTTTTTGTCACAATTAACAAAGGAAATTTGTTTTGTTGCATCATGAGCAGGGCTTTTTCAGCCGGTTCACCGGCGTCAATATACCCCAGATTTTTTCCATTACCTGTAGAATAGGCACTTCTCCACCCCACTGTTGTAAGGCCCTGATGATCCCGTCGCGGTCTAAAGTTCCGGCCGGTATATCTCCATCGTAAACCAAAAAATTTTTGCATTGACCGTTCAGTAATATTTCCACGGCAGTATTAACAGTATCGGAAGTTTTCAGGATAGGCATTTCTTTCATGGCCAAAGCTGCGGTGGTGCGGCCCTTTAATACGGATTCATTTTTTACCATTTCAGCTTCTGCCGTGGCGCCCAAAAACACAAACAGTCCGATGAAAATGAGAAATGGGTTGCTGAAAAAGCCAAAAATAACAAAAAGAACAGCGATCGATTGGCCAACACCGGCGGCAATTCTGGTGGCTACCACCCGGTCAAGCCGAAATGACAACAGAGCCCTCAACACCCGGCCTCCATCCATGGGGAAGGCGGGGATAAGATTAAATACCGCCAACCATAAATTAACGAGGGCGAGGCTAAACAGGAAATTATCCGCATTGACATAGGTTAAGGTAGCAAAATCCAGGGGCATCCTGGACAGACTGAAAAAAAGCAACATGATGGTCAGGATAATAAAATTCACGGCCGGGCCCGCAAGGGCTACCACCAATTCTTGCAGCGGTTTGTCAGGCATTTTTTCCAACCTGGCCACTCCTCCAATTGGATAGAGGGTAATGTCAATAGTATGAAAGTGGTAATGCCGGGCAGCGAGAGCATGTCCAAACTCATGTAAGACCACACACACGAATACAGTCAGGGTAAAAATTACCGACCAGACAATTTGCTCCGTATGCAGTCCTTTGCTGAGATTGGAAAAAATAATCCAGAAAATAATGATGGGAAAGGTCCAGTGAATGTAAACCTGAATTCCAGCAATTTTGCCCAGGGAGATTGCATTTTTCATGACCATGGCATTAAAGGGTACGGAGTCATTGAATTATGAACTACTAATATATAACCCGGCAGAGGAATAGCTGTTCATTCGGGGGTGTTCTTATAAATCGCATAACCATAAATGTCATAAAGTGCAACCTATCTTCATCCGGTACGTTGGGTTTAAGTCATGAACCCAACCACAAATACAAACACTATTAATAAGCCGATTAACCCGAGGCCAAACTAATGCCAGACCGGTCAGCGAACATTGTTTTTATTCTCATAGATTTGTTTTAATTCCGGTGAAACTATTATTGTGAAACCCGGTGGGATCGAAAATTTTTAGAATTTATTATAATATAAAAGCCATAATCTTTTTCCTAACTTTGCTTGGTTCAAATTAATATGGTATTTTATTTACAGGAATTAATTATCTACCGTCATATCCAAAATATTAACCTCAAAAAATCCTCTTGATAAAATCGAATTTACTTAAACAACATCGGTGCAAATTCGGACAAATAGATACGCCAATTAGTCCAGGTGTGGCCTCCGGTACTTTCACGATATTTGTAAGGAAATTGTACTTTATCCAGCTCACTGCGCAAAGTAACCACGCTCTCGTATAAAAAATCATCTTTGCCGCAGGCGATCCAATATAGTTTAGGGGAAGCATTTTTTAAAGCGATAATTTGCTGGGCGCGTTGGCTATGATCCACTTTTATACCAAACCGGCTAAGGTCAGCAAAGCCCATGCTCATCACCCCGATATAATCAAACAGCTGCGGATGCTGGAACGTTGTATTCATCGTTTGTAATCCACCCATGCTGAGACCGGTCAAAGCCCGGTGAGCCCGACCTGTCTTAACCCGGTAATGCGATTCGATGTAAGGGATAACATCTTTCACCAGGCTTTCTTCAAATTTCAGATTGGCCATACCCATCCCTCCCTGAGAAGGTTTGTCCAAAACAGGACTATCCGTGAAGGCGGCAGCTTGATCAGGATTGCCGTTAGTCATCACCACCAGCATCGGTTTAGCCTGGCCAGAATTGATCAGATTGTCCATGATGGTGGGTGCAACCCCAAGGGTAGTCCAGGCATCTTCATCACCTCCACCTCCATGAAGCAGATAGAGTACGGGATAACTTTCCTGGGCGTCGGCATAGCCGGGTGGCGTATACACATACATTCGCCGGGTAAGCTGGAGGGTTGGGGAGGTATACCACACCTTTTGTAAAGTACCTTTTGAACCGGTTTTGGGTTCATAAAGATCAGCAGCCTGACCTCTTACAAACAGAATACTTTCTACCCGAAAACTACCGTCGCGCCAAATGTTTTTATTAACCGGATCAAGGGTATTTACTCCATCGACCAGAAAACTGTACCCATATAATTCTGGCTCCAGAGGTCCTATGGTAATGGTCCACAGCCCGGTATCGCCGCGCATCATGAGTTGAGTTTGTCCAAAAGGCATCCAGGTTCCTGAGAGTCTCACCTCATTCGCCTTCGGTGCTAATACGCGAAAGGTTACTTGTCGGTCCGCACTAATGTCGGGAGAAACAATGGGATTCCGCTGAAACTGTGCTTGCGCTGTAATTAAGAGCAAAAAGAAGGTAAAGATTATGCTGATTCTGATCATGACGATGTTGTTACTTATTAGATATACTGGCAGCTAAATTAGACTAAAAAACTGACCACTTCTCTTTCCCGGTCATTTTTATAATTCTTCCTGGTGTTTGTACAATTCCCGGAATACGGCCGACTTATCCGTTAATTCCTGAAATTGGCCTTCGGCAACTATTTCTCCCTTTTCCATCACATAGATGTAATCAAACAAGGGCAATAAATGCAACCGGTGCAGCGCGGAAATAATGACTTTTTTTTCAAAACGCTGGAACAAGTTTTTATAAATTTTTAGTTCGGTCATTGGATCCACACTGCTGGTAGGTTCGTCTAATAAAACAATCTCCGAATCCTGAGCGGCAAATACGCCACGGGCGAGCGCGAGGCGTTGTTTTTGGCCTCCGGATAAATTCACACCTTTTTCTACGATATGACTATCCAGGCCATGCGGCAAATGTTCCACCACCTCCAGAAAATGCACATCCTGACAAATGTCGCGTAAATCATCTGGCGCCACTGGCAAACCTAAAGTAATATTGTATAAAATAGTGCTTTCAAATATTTCCGGTTCCTGTGGGAAAAAAGTTACCTGATTGGTGATCAAAGCCAGGTCACGTTTATCT
>JAYRWN010000047.1:0-7229 GCA_041917975.1 Saprospiraceae bacterium
GGCAAAGATGGTCCAGACATGGAGCCAACGCTGTTATTGATTTACGTGTTTTAAGATACAATAATTCTTGGAATTTACTTTTTCCCGTACTGATTAATGCTGCCTAAATCATTCTTTCGCGACATTTTGAAATGCACACAACCATTGTATAGCGATGCCAATATGCTTGTATTCTTCTCAAGTTGCAGACCACTGAAATATAGTTGCCTCGAAACAGGATTTGGGAAAATCTGCCACTGATCCAGTTCTGATGCCGGGAGTTCGACTCGCTGATTGGCCTGGTGTTGAACCGGGGACAGATGGGATGAGCAGACGGTTTGCTTTTCCTGACAAAATAGGCTAAAATCACCTTGATAAGGCAATCCGGGATTATTGTAAAAATCGACATAACTAAGATTACAAAAAAGTCCTAAAGCGGAATCAAAACATCCGCTGAGAGAATTATTACTCAGGTTTAGAACATCGAGATTATTCAAACCGGTCAATGTACTTGGAATTTCCCCAGAAAAAGTATTGGCAGATAAATCTAAAAATACTAATGACTGCATACGGCCTAGCCACGTTGGTAAACTACCAGATAAATTGTTTGAGCTTAGGTCTAAAATTTTTAAATTTGGAAATTCTGCCAATACTTGGGGTAACGGACCAAAAATAGAGTTGTTTCTAAGCAATAATACTTCTAAATTTTTTAGGTTACCCAAATATTGCGGCAAGGTGTCACGCAATTGATTATTATTCAGATTCAGGTATCTTAGGTTCGTTAAGCGGGATAAAGTAAAGGGTATTCTTTCCGTAAATTGGTTGTACGATAAGTCTAGTGCACGAAGCTCATTCAAAAAAGCTATAGTATTGGATATTGGCCCATGGAGATTATTTCCATCCAAATATAAAGTATGCAGACGGTTTAACTCCCGGATTTGTAAGGGAATCGTACCGGTCAAATTGTTATTATACAATTGCAAAGCTGTGACCCGATCGCCTTCACAATTTACTCCATACCATTTGCAGACATCACATGATGCTGTGTCCCAGGTATTGATCCATCGTTCCCCGCCAGTACTATTGTAAATACTAAGCAATGCATTTCTATCGGGATGAGGGCAGGCTTTAAACTCACATGGAGCGCAGTATTCACCACCACAATCAACATCTGTTTCATCGTTGTTTATAAGGCCATCCCGACACGTGCCACAGGCTGAATATATTCCACTGCAAAAGAGAGTAAAATCACCTGCAAACGATAATCCAGAATTACCAAAGAACAGAAAGTTTTTAGTACAATGTCCGGCATAACTTATAGGAAAACACCCGCTTAATTGGTTATTGCTTAAATTTAAAGTAAAAAGCGACTCGTGTTCGCCGAAAGAACGTGGCAACAAGCCGGTTAATTGATTATTACTTAGATCCAACACCTGTAAAGTAGAGTGTTGGTCCATATAATCATCTGGGATGGACCCAGTAATTTGGTTGTTGTTTAAATACAAAAAGCGAAGTTTGCCTGCCTGGCCAACGCTGGAAGGTAAAGTACCTGAAAGACGATTTAAACTAAGATCAATAAATACTAATTGAGATCCAACAAAGTTATCCGAAGGCAAGCTCTCAATCTGATTTAAACTTACATCTAAATGAATCAGGCGGTCGAATTGCGAAATAACGGCCGGTAGCCTTCCTCTCAAATTATTTCCCCGTAGTTTTAGTCTGACTACGCGCCCATCTTCACACTCAACACCGTACCAATTACAAACGTCACATTCCAAGGTATCCCAAGGGTTGTACCATTGTGGTCCTTCTAACGCCGTGTACAAAGAAATTATATTATTGCGGTCAGGATGATTGCAATCGACTATACACCTGGGGCATTGGGTTCCCCCGCAATCAATACCCTTTTCGTCCCCATCTTGTACGCCATTTTCACATTGATTGCAAGCGCCATAATTAGTCTGACAGAAGCTTACAAACGTTCCCCCATCGGGCAGGTCAGGATTTCCTTGCAGAGTAAATGCGATGTTATTAGTGCATACTGATTTATAGCTGGCATCATAACAGCCATAAAACTTATTGTAGGACAGAGCGAGGAAGGATAAATGAGGGGACAATTGAGAGTAAGGGGGAAGATGTCCGGTGATCTGATTTTCTGATAAATTCAGATGAGTGAGGTTTTGTAAATTATGGATTGCCAGTGGAAGCTCTCCCCGAATAGAATTATTACTCAGGTCCAATCTTAATAGGTCTTTAAAATGGCCGATTTCCGGAGGTAATATTCCTTGAAGTCCTTGATTATATAAATTGATAGAAATTATTTTTTCATCATCACAAACTATCCCGGGCCAGGAACAGACCTGGCAACTGGTCGTGTCCCATTTATTTATCCAATTAGCACCGTCTAAATGATAATATAAGGCCATTAAATCATTACGATTCGGGTGCACACAAGTGCACGGACACCAGGTGCCACCGCAGTCTACTTTAAATTCGTCTCCATTGAGTATGCCGTCCTGGCATTGATAACACGATCCGGACGCATCAAAACAAAATCCTGCAAAGTTTCCCCCATAAGGTAATCCGGGATTTCCATAAATTCTGACCACGGTTGAGCGCTCGCAAAAAGCACGTAATGCGGTATCAATGCAACCGGAAAGATTATTAGCGCTTAAATCAAGTTCCTGAAGTTCCGCCAGATTAATCAAATTTACGGGAACACTACCCTGTAATTGATTGACCTTTAAGAAGAGGGCTTTAAGTTTGGAAAGCTGGCCAATTTCCAGAGGGATGCCTCCGGTTAATTGATTGTCATGTAAGGAAATTACCTCCAGATATGGCAGATCCCCAATTTCTGCCGGTAAACTTCCCACGAGGTTATTTGAAGGTAAATGTAATTCCGTCACCCGGTCACCAGCACATACAATGCCAGGCCACAGACATACGTTGCATTGGCCTGTGTCCCATTTATTGAACCAATTTAGACCACCGGTCGACTTATAAAGTGCCAGCAATGCCGAACGATCAGGATGTTCACAGGTACTCGGACATGCAGGACAATGCATCCCCCCACAATCCACACCAGTTTCATCACCATTCCTAATGCCATCCTGACACGACGAACATGCGCCTTCCCGTTCACGACAAAAGGCAATAAAATTACCCCCTCGGTACAAACCTGGATTATTACTCAAATCCAGGACAGGCACAAAACATAATCCCGTCAGATTCTCCGCATAACAACCGGACAACTGATTATTATTCAACAACAGGCTCTGAAGTTTAAATAAATCTCCTAATTGACTGGGAAGTTTACCGTACAATCGATTGTGTTGAAGATTAATATTTTCCAGTGAAATGAGCTGACCCAAAGCTTCCGGAAGTGAATCATTGATGGTATTAAAGGCTAGATTAATGGTTCGTAAACTAGTCCAATTCGACAAAAAAATGGGCAGTTTTCCACTCAGTGCATTAGTACTCAGATTGAGGGTCTGTATATTAGATAAAAGGGTTAAACTTTGAGGTAAGGCACCTGTCAGGTTATTTTGACTAATGTTTAAGTAACGCAGATTGATTAGATTGCCAATACTTTCCGGAAGTATTCCAGATAATTGATTATTTGATAAATCCAGGATGCGCAAACTTTGCAACCTGCCTATACTTTCCGGTATTTCCCCAGCCAACTGATTGCCATCCAAATAAATGACATTTAGCTCATTCAAATTACCCAAGGCTTGCGGTATGACCCCGGATAAATTGTTATAATAAAGATTTATCGATTGAACTTTTCCATTAATACACCCTATACCATACCAACCGCAAAAATTACAGGAAGCGGTATCCCAGGTATGAGTCCATTGGTTACCACCGGCAGATTTGTATAATTCCAACAAGGCTTCACGAGTCCGAAAATCCTCACAAGGTGTAACGACTGTCTGCGCGTGGCTATTCAAGGCGATCCATACTAAAAAAGTAAAGATTAACCCTTTTAAAGTAAAATTTAACATTGTTTTATTGGTTAATATTAGTAGTAAATATATTTTATATCTACTTAATTTTTAACATGATTTACATAATTAATTATTAATATATGTAAAACACTATAAAGAAATTCCAAAACAAAGGTTTTCGGCAGTAATCAATTACGGCGAAAAAAAAATCCAGATAAAATCCGAACCGCACAGTTCCCGAAATTCCACGGCAATAATTTCGATTTTTTAAATTTTTTGTTTAGGTTGCTACGCTTAAAACCTTTCACCATGTCCGGACGATTTCTGCTGGTAACCTTATTATGTGCCCATGTTGTGGCGGCTCAACCTACTCAAAAACCGGTGTTGCATGGTCAGCACTGGATGGCCATCACCGGTAAACCTTTGGCAGCTACCGCCGGAGCCACCATTTTTCAGCAAGGAGGCAATGCCGTGGATGCCGCCTGTGCCATGCTCGCTGCCACCTGCACCATGTGGGATGTCCTGGCCTGGGGTGGAGAAACCCAGGCGCTGATCTACAACCCCAAGACTAAAAAAGTCATCGCCATCAATGGGCTGGGCGTAGCTCCCACCGGTGCCACTCCGGAATTTTATAAATCCAAAGGCATGAGTGTACCCCCGGAATATGGTCCTTTAGCGGCAGTGACTCCCGGCACGCCGGGTGGCTTGTGTCTGATGCTGGCCGAATACGGCACGATGAGCCTGGGACAAGTGCTCGCGCCCGCCATCACGCTGGCCGGTGGTTATCCCATCGAAGCCCAAACCGCAGACGCCATAGAACGCGGACGCAAAGACATCGAAACATGGCCTTATTCCAAGGCCGTCTTTTTCACCCACCCCGAGCGGGAGCGGGTGGCCCCGGATGCCGGCGAAATTTTCCGCCAAAACGACTTAAAAGCGACTCTGATAAAATTAGTGGACACTGAAAAGGCGGCGTTGAAAGCCGGAAAAAACCGCAAAGCTGCCATCTACGCCGCCCAAGACCGCTTTTATAAAGGCGATATTGCCCAGGAATTTGTACGCGGCTGCCAGGAACAAGGCGGCCTGATCACCCTGGAGGATCTGGCGAAATGGAAACCGCTGATCGAAGAGCCGGTCATGACCAATTATAAGGGCATTGATGTATATAAACTGAACTGCTGGCAGCAAAGTCCGGTCATGTTGCAAGCCCTCAACATGCTGGAAAATCTAGATCTGAAAGGCATGGGTTTTAACTCCGTCAGTTACATTCACGCCTTGTACCAGGTGATGAACCTTACCTTTGCCGACCGTGATTTTTATTACGGCGACCCCTACTTCCCTCCGGCCGAACCCATGCGCGGTTTATTATCCAAAGAATACGCCAAAGAACGGCTGAAGGAAATCAATTGGGAGCAGAATAATCCTAACGCCCGACCTGGCGATCCTTATCCTTTTCAACAAGAGGTTAATCCATTTTTGGATTTGCTCAAAGAATGGGGGTTAAGCCGGCATTTTTCTCCTGGAATGACTGAAAAAGAACGGGAGGCTTTTTACATCGGAACGACTTCCGTGCAAGCAGCCGACAAAGAAGGGTGGGTGGTGTCCATGACGCCTAGTGGTGGCTGGTTGCCCAGTTGCATCGCCGGACGGACCGGAATAGGTATGAGTCAGCGCATGCAGGCGTTTGTCCTCGATGAAAAAGAGGGCCCTTTTAATGTGTTGGCTCCGGGCAAGCGCCCCCGCTCCACGCTTACTCCGACTCTCGCCTTAAAAGACGGTCGTCCATTTTTATCTTTTGCGGTACAAGGGGGGGACAGTCAGGATCAAAATTTATTGCAGTTCTTCCTGAACATGGTCGAATTTGGCATGACGGTGCAGGAAGCCTGTGAAGCACCGAACATAAACAGTTTTCAACTCCGGGCATCCTTCGGTAGACATGAAAACAAACCCGGACATATGGAAATTAACTCCCGTACCGACAATAATGTGAGAACCAGACTGGAAAACATGGGGTACAAGTTGAACGTTAAGGACCGTACTTCCGGACCGATCAACGCCATATTTTTTGACTGGGCGCACCAAAGTTTCTGGGGAGGCTCCAGCAATCATGGTGAAGATTACGGCATAGGCTGGTGAAATAAGTGTGAATGTGAGTGTGAGTGTGCAGTGGGTATTTTTCGTCCCGGAAGATAAAACTACCCAAATCAACTATTTTTTATTTCCCTTGCGCGAATCACCTGCTTCGCTATCTTAGTCAACGCCATCGGTAAAAAAGCAAAAAGAAGATGAAATGTACATCCAATACTAGCAGGGATAAGGTCAATGGTCGCGGATGGCCGGTTCGGTTGGTTATGATAAGCCTGCTGGCCGTCATACAAGTTAATTCATCTTACGCCCAGGTGGAAGAGGTTCTACCACTCAACCATCCCCAACGTTTTTTTCAACGGGCCGATTTAATGCAAATTGGGGTGTATTATTATCCCGAGCAATGGCCACGGGACCAGTGGGAACGCGATTTTAAACATATTAAAAACCTGGGATTTGAATTCACCCATTTTGCTGAATTTGCCTGGACTTTTATGGAGCCGGAAGAAGGCCAATACGACTTCGCCTGGCTGGATGACGCCTTAGCGCTGGCAGCGAAAACCGGCCTGAAAGTGATCCTGTGTACGCCAACGCCTACCCCACCGGCCTGGATGGGGGATAAATATCCGGAAATCTATTTGGTGGATGCCCAGGGTCGCCGCCGGGAACATGGAAACAGGGCGAATGTATCCGTTACGAATAAAACGTATCAGAAATTTATCGACACCATCGTCAGCGCCTTGGGCCAAAGGTACGGCCATCACCCTAACGTCATCGGCTGGCAAATAGACAATGAACCTTTGGCCACACCCGATTTTAGTTCCTCAGCCCGCCTGGCGTTTCAACAGTGGCTGAAAAAAAAGTACGGCACGATTGAACGATTGAACCAGGCTTGGGTGGGTAGTTTTTGGAGTACGCGCTACAATCATTTTGAGCAAGTTGTGTTGCCCAATACGGTAATCTATGTTGAGGATAAATTAAGCCCTCATGCGGTGCTGGATTTCAAACGCTTCACTTCCGATGCCCAGGCGGAATTTTTAAACCGGCAGGCGGAGATACTGCGCCAATACATTGCCCCGCACCAATGGATAACCACCAACTTCACCAATGTCATTTATGACGCTGACCCCCGCAGCGCCCATAAGATGGACTTTATCTCTTATACCATGTACCCGGTAAGTGGAAAAAATCCAATGGGAGGCAACAGTTTTCGTA
>JAYRWN010000048.1:0-4658 GCA_041917975.1 Saprospiraceae bacterium
GTGTGCACAAATCGGTCCGGCGACAAAGGTTTAGCCAAAAAATCAAACACCTCTAATTCAAAACTTTCCAATGCATATTCGGGGTGAGAGGTAATGAATACACAAACCTGAATGTCCTTCATGCGTTTCCTTGCTTCCAGTCCATTCATCCCGCTTAGCTCAATATCACTGAATAATACATCGACAGATTCTACCGGCACCTGAACAACCATGTCTTCAAATGATGAAAATGCGCCCAAAAGCTGAAAATCGGTAAACCGCTTGATGTACATGGTTAAGGTCAATAGGTCCACCGGCTCATCATCTACCAACACCACCTTTAATACATCTCTATCCATCATTGGCTAATCCCTTTATGTACCAAGATACATTTTTATACACATATCATTCATCTATTTATAGTGTTGTTTGTCGATCAGGGTGTGACCGGATGGCTGGTGATTTTTGAAATTTGAGCTTACTTATAAATTATTCCAGATGAAACTATTTTTTAGCCAATTATATCCAATAGGTTTTCTATTATTTATCGGCAGTTGTAGCCAACAAGAGGAGCCAAAGCTGGTTACGCCAACGGTTGACTTTTCCAAGGCCTCATCCGTGAGTTATGATGGTCCACAGGACAATTCGCCCAGCACTATCCCCATTGGGACTTATTCCTTTGCCGTAAAATTAACTCCTGATGTTTTAACTGGGTTAGCTGGGAAAAAAATGATCGGAGTCAGGTTTTTTAAAGCAGGAGAAATTCAAAATATCGTGATTAACCTCTTGGAGGTTAATGATGAAAATAAACCCGGCAAATTAATTCTTCAACAACCTTTTACCGTTAAAGGCACAGGTTGGTATAATGTGCCTCTGGAGCAAAAACTGCCTTTGCCAGGGACAGGGGTTTGGATTTCAATCGACTTCCAGAAACCTGGCGCCAATGACTTAACTATAGGATGCGACGCCGGTCCGGCAAAACCTCATGGTGAATACATTCTCTACCAAGGGGTCTGGACAAAATACTCGCGGATAAGATCAGCCTCGGTAAACTGGAATATTAAATTATGGCTCGAATAAAATGAATTCTGACAGCATTACGACAGCTGAAATCATATTCCATTAAATCAAAAACAATCATGCCACAATCATTAAAATATACTATAGTATTTACTTTATTTTTCTTTATAATCGCTCATGTTGGCTTCTATAAAAAATATATCGCTCTTTTTCCCCAGTTCTCTGAAGTATCCATGGTCACTCATTTTCACGGCACTCTATTGTTTTTATGGCTGGCCTTACTGGTGCTACAACCGTTTTTAATTCTGAAAAGGCAAATAAAACTTCACAAACTGATTGGCAAAGCTACTTATGTTATTGCTCCGCTATTAACCGTTTCATTATATTTAATAACCAATCAAGGTTACTATTCGAAATTAAAACGCATGGAACTTACGGATGCTTATGCCGCCATGAGTGTGAATATCCCGGACATTGTTGCTTTTCCGGTACTGTATATATTAGCTGTTTATTACAGAAAAAATACCGCCTGGCACTCCCGTTTTATGATATCAACATTATTACCCATTATCGGGGCAGCATTGACAAGAATATTGACGCGTTATTTCCAACTAGTACAGGAAACTAGTATTTCTATGGTTATGTGGACAACACTGGGCATGTGCCTGGTGCTTATTCTCAGCGACATCAAGAGTAAACATTATTATCCTTATATGATCGCCTTCATAATCCTTTTTATTGAGTATGTTATTTGGGAGCTGAGGTATCAGGCATTCTGGCAGAATTTCGCTGCATACTATGTGCAAAACCTTATTTAATAGATACTACATTGAATAACCATTATGAAGTTGCTCTAAACTATTATCTGTTATTTGGCTGTTCTGGCAGTTTTTTCGATCAAATAATCAGGTTAAAACACGTACGATCTATTAAACAAAAGTATTCACTACGCATACTGTAAATTTTAAATTCTATTAAAACAAAAAAATATGAAAAATATTTTATGTACATTGTTCTGCCTGCTATTTGTATTTTGCGGTTCGGGATTGAGGGAGAATGTAAATCCTGATCAGAAAAATGAGGCCTATTGCAAAAAAATTATTATCTCTGAGAACGGTGACGAAACCATCTACGAATTTGACGTCACCGGGAGGCTGATTAGTTATTTAGGATTATCACTTTTGGAAGCTTATAATAAAGACGAGTGGTCGGGGGTTATTGGAGAAGTGAAATTGATATTCAAAAAGGGGTATTATTTAAACCAGGAATACAAAACTGGTGATGGTAATGGCTGGTTCATTGAACGCAATTACCTGGGTCCTTATATCTTCAGTGAAGGAATTCATGGCTATGAAGGAGGTCGTGAAGTCACCTTGACTGTGATCGAGTATGACTGGTCAGGTCCTGTTGGCGTTATTAATGCCACCAATAAAAAATGGACAAGCCACATTGATGGAACGGTGGTCGATAAAGGAGTAAGTACGATCATTTATACAGATATCCTCAGTCCATTTAAAGGTCAGGTGTTTCAGGCTTTGATCGAACAAGGCTGGACCGCAGGACCACATACCAATGACCATCTGGCGGATAGAGAATTATATACAGTGACTTCCAGTGATACCGATATCCGGTCAACTACCAAAGGAACTATTACCTATAATTATAGTTTTACTTCGGGTCAGTTATTAAGTAAAATAATTATTACAGATCGCTCTGAGCAGCAGATCACTTTTTCTTCCGGTGACGAACAAATCATACCTGATGAGAAAACCAAAGTGGTAGAATTTTTTTATGAATGTAAATAAACACCACAATAAGCCTACTTTTGCCAAAAATTCAACGGTTATGAAATTGGGCCAATTTTCTATCAGCCTGGCGGTTAAAGACATTCAAGCCTCTAAAGAATTTTATGAGAAATTAGGTTTTACCGTATTCGGCGGTAACCAGGACCAAAAGTGGCTCATTTTGAAAAATGAAGGCACGGTAATCGGGTTGTTCGAAGGGATGTTTGCCAAAAACCTATTGACTTTTAATCCCGGCTGGGATGAAAATGCCCAGCCGACAGACCCTTTCGATGACGTGCGGCGCATTCAGGCTCAATTAAAACAAAACGATATAGCTCTGACTGCCGAAACGGATGAAAACTCCAGCGGACCAGGGTATATCACCCTCACCGATCCGGACGGCAACGACATTCTGATTGACCAGCACCGTTGAGCCGTTGATTAGGTTGACAACGGTAACATCATCTAAAACAGCAAACCGAGCAACTGTTAATGCTACATCTGTGAAGTGAAGCTATCCATTTTTGGTTGTGACCAAATAGAAAATAGGTGGTTAAATTTTATCTGATTGTACGATAAAGGTTTTATTCTGCCAAACCATTTGCAGTAAACATATAGTCTCTAAATATTTGCAGAGCAACCAGGTTGAGCATTTTTACCTAACGCTTTTCGAATTTATCTTAGTCAAAAAGCCCTTCCTGAAAACTTTTGGCTTCATTTTAGTATTAACAGATTAAACAAAACTTTTATGCGGCGAGGATTACTATTAGTAGCAGTGCTCTGGCCATGGTGGGCCTTCAATCAATCTTTTGCCGAAGAGATGCAACGCTGTGCAGAGGAATTCCACACCCGCTTTGGGCAGTCGTCCTCGCAAGGCGTGCTAGACGTCTATAAGGCGTTAGGCACCTGCGTTGAAGGGCACCGGCTACCTGATTTTGAGGTGACTGATTTGCAAGGCATAACCTACAAACCTGCGGATTGGAAGGGGAAAGTCGTGTGGATAAATTTTTGGTTTATCGCTTGCCCGCCTTGTCAGGCAGAACTGCCGATGATCGAGGCCCTTTATCAGCAGTATAAAGACCGGGAGGATTTTGTTCTGATCACCTTCGCGGTGGACAAACCTGGCCCCCTGGTAAATTTTGCCGAAAAAAAGAATTTGCATTATCCTATTGTGGCTGAAAGTGAATCTTTTATTCAGGACACCTTGCATATGACCTTTGATTTTTTTCCAACCAACATCTTTTTGGATAAGGAAGGGAAAATAATCAAATATAAGCCAGGCGGACCAATCGATGCCGCCGGCATACAACGGGTTGGAGAGGAATTCAAAACGATTATTGAAGCTGAGCTAAAAGATCAGCCCTAAGATCAGCACTGAATTAAAATTCTGGAGGATTACCAAACTATTTGTATTTTAACTCCGGACAGCATGAAGAATTTACACATCAGAAAGGTTCTCAGTCATGAAGCCGGCCAACTTCAGCAATTAGGCCGGCAGACATTTTATGAAGCTTTTACCGATCAAAATACACCGGAAAATATGACTAAATATTTGACGGATAAATTTTCACTTCATACCATTATCAAAGAATTGCAACACCCTTTTTCGGAATTTTATTTTGCTCAACATGCGGACCGCTTGGTCGGGTATTTAAAATTAAATTTCGAATTGTCCAAATCCGCTAACCCCGATGGACAGGCCATGGAAATTGAACGGATTTATGTCACCAAACCGTACCAGGGCAAGCAGGTCGGGCAACAATTAATTGATTTCGCGATCCAAAGAGCGCTAAAAACAAAGGCCAGTCATATTTGGTTAGGCGTATGGGAGCAAAATAAAAAAGCTATCCAATTTTATCAAAAAAATGGCTTTAA
>JAYRWN010000049.1:0-1881 GCA_041917975.1 Saprospiraceae bacterium
GGCAATAAACGGAATAACAAATACGGTAATGCTCTGGGCCATAACGATAAGCTCCAGAGGTACTTTTCCGAAAAGTAAGGCTACCACCGCCCCGACGGCCATGACCAAAATAACCAGCAGACGGGTCGGGCGGTTTTCCATCTTACTGCCCAGGCCGAGGGCATCACTCAGCATGGTTCCTCCCAGCGAAGCATTGCCGAGCAGGGAAGACCAGGATGCACCAAATAAACCTACCAAAAACAAACCGGTCGCCAACTGGCCAAAGACGGGCAATAATGCTTTGGACATATCCGTAGCGGTATTTACCGGTAGTTGCCGGGGGTGTAGAACCGCGGCTGCACACATCAGCACCATCGCACTCATCAGGCCTAAAATAATGATCCCGGTGACGCCCCTATATTTAGGCGCAGTGGCATTTTGACGGCGTTTTTCCTGGACCAAATAGGTCTGATAAAATGCGGCGGCAATGGAGATGGTCGAGGCGCCAAAAGCAATGACTAATTTCAGCGACCCGTCCGGCAACCGCGGTGTTAATCCGTAGATTATATCTTCCGGCTGAGGACGCACAATAAAAAATGTTATTAAAAAACAACTTAACATCAACAGGATCAATACCATCATCACCTGTTCCAGCATGCGATAACGGTTGCGCCAATATATGAGCGCCATAGAGGCCAGATTAGCCGTCAGGATCCACAGCCAAGCCGGTGTAGAGGTTAGTTCGCCCAGGGAGATGCCTACGCCTACCGAATTGCCGGCCTGAAAAGATGCGCACACCACGAAAATACCCAAGCCCACCGCCAGAGCTGTTTTATGGCCCCATTTTTCGCCGATCACAGTGAGTAAAGAACGGTCCAGCGCGTAACCCAGGCGACTGGAAAGCATGGAAAATGCAGTCATAAAGAAGATGGCCACCAGGATGATCCACAGCAGTTCATAACCGTATTGTGCACCCAGCTTGGAGGTAATGGTCATTTTACTGGGCCCAAAGATCAACGCGGCCGTTATCAATCCGGGGCCCAAGGACCGTAAAAAATCCCACCAACCGGTTATTTTGTTTGACAAGGAGTTACAATTTTATTTTGATACGACAGGAAGGTAAATAATTTTCCAAATTTAGCCATAACATAATCCTGACTTAATGCTGGGTTTACATACATCAGCCACCTTGCGGGCGATATTTAACTGTAAACAAGATAAACTTAGACTTGACCAATACTGCGAGCACTTAAAATTTTGGCGGGTTTCTACCATCCTGGTCAGATTATTATGGGAAAGAGAGGGTAATTATGAATGTGAGCTGTTAATTAATATTCTTCAACGGGATATGTCAATGTCCTACCATTGGCCAATAAATAGCAAAGCGCACAACCAATACCCATAAACAAATTTACAAAAGAATTGCCTTGCCCTTCAGTCGCGGGTGGACTATATTTGTCCAAATCTATGATAGCATGGACCAAATTACATACCATTCGCACCTTACTGAGACCGACGTGATAAGTTTGTTCCAGCATTACATTGATAGGTTTGTCAGGCTTTGGGCATCCATTCGCCTACTCCAGTCCTGGCCCACAGCAAGTCGTCAGCAGTTACGTTTATTTCCGGAGGACTATTTAAAACGAAAGAATCGCGGGTATACTTTGCAATGTTTATCTATTAATTTAGAGAAAAATAAAGTGTATCCTTACCATATTTTTGAATATTGGAATGATAAGTAAACAAAGAACATGAGATAAAATGTTCCAGCCCCATAAAAGATTGGACTAAATTCCTAAATTAAAAGAGAGATATGAAAAACAGGAATTGGAGTGTGGAACAGAAGTTAGCCTTGTTGGAGGAATGCAAAGTTAACGGTGTAGCGAGGACTAGCAGGAAGCA
>JAYRWN010000050.1:0-16518 GCA_041917975.1 Saprospiraceae bacterium
GTCAAGGCCCATGGTGGGGAAATAAAGGTGGAAACTATGGTGGGTGAAGGAAGCGAGTTTGTAATTCAAATACCAGTTGTCTGAATCACAGATGAAAAGGATTAAAAGATTTCACGGATGAAAATAATGATGGAGTAATTTTCGAAAATCAATTCAGTGAAATCCATAAATCTGTGTCAATCAGTGATTCAGACGATTTATGATATTGTCAAGGCCCATGGTGGGGAGTTGAAGGTAGAGACGAAAGAAGGTGATGGGAGTGAGTTTGTAATTGTATTACCTGTTGTCTGAATCACTGATGGAAATGATCAAAAGATCACCCAGATGACAGTTATTACAAATGAAAAGTGATAATCTTTACTCCATAGATTCATGCGAATCCGTGATTTATATAATTGGCCATACCGTAAAAGCATACAGTGGAGTCAATAAGATCGAGCTTATGTAGTCATAGATACTCTAAACCGTAAACCGCTGGTTTCAATATCAGAATGAAAGAAATTGGTAAAAGCCAAATCATCCAATAGTTGGAATTATTAAGGCTCCGGTTAATACAAATAAGTTCCATCCACCCATCACCTTATTAGGAAGGAATCATTAATTTTGATATTTTACTTTTTTTACTATATTTATAGTCTTAAATAATAAGTTCCTATAAACTCACAAAGCATATGCGACATAGTATTTACATTTTTTACAGTCTTATTATTTGTAATCTGATTATACTCATATGGGGTATAATAGCGGCCTTCAAAGAAACGGAAGTATCCCCCAGTATCGATATCTTAGCTTATAATTCAGGGCAGACCCGTAAATCCCCTAAATAGTGAATTATGAAAGACCTGTTGATACTATATTTATTTTGTGTATTGTTTATTTCTTGTGATCACCAAAAAAAACAAAATCGAACAATATCCAATGCACCCATTGTCGTAAATAGCCAAGGCGTATCAGTGCCAAAAAATCAAATATCTGAACCTATAGTTTACCCAGCCAGTCCTCCAATAAACATTCGCGTAGGAATCCCAAAAATCGTTCCCGCCAACACAAATATTCATGCCCTGACGACACCAGTTAAAGTACTGGCAGGAATACCCAGGACTTATACTCCCGGCATTGACAGCTTCACTGTGCCGATCGAGATTACAGCAAAGGATAGTGCTTTTGCGGCAGGAATACCTGAACAAGTGATAGTCAAGGATCCTGCAGTAAAAGATCTAAATTCACAAAATTTTAGCTCCTTCAGCAAATTACAAGGATTAAAAAATGCCTATGTTTTTTGTATGCTTGAGGATAGAAGCGGAAATCTTTGGTTTGGCACTGACGGGGGTGGAGTATCAAAATATGATGGCCAATCCTTCACCCATTATACTGAAAAAGAAGGCTTGGCCAGTAATAATGTTTTCTCATTAGGTAAAGATCAGGAAGGAAATATTTGGATTGGAACGTTTGGGGGTGGGGTATCGAAATTTGATGGAAAAGAATTCACCAATTATACTGAAAAAGATGGTTTATCCAGCAAAAATGTATTCAGTATTCTAGAAGATCATCACGGAAATCTTTGGTTTGGTACCTATGGTGGAGGACTTAATAAATACAATGGAAAATCATTTATTCATTATACCACCCAACAAGGACTGTCTGGCAATGTAGTATACAGTATCCTGGAAGACCGACAGGGAAATATTTGGTGCGCGACCTATGGGGCCGGAGTATCAAAATTTGATGGAACCTCTTTTACCCACTTCACGACCAAAGAAGGTTTGTCCAGTAATTTTGTATGGATATTAGAAGAAGATAAACACGGAAATATTTGGATGGGTACCGATGGACAAGGTGCCATAAAATACGATGGAAAGTTTTTTACCAGGTTAACGGAGAAAGATGGTTTGTCCGGCAATAATGTATTCAATGTATTAGAAGATAAAGCTGGAAATCTGTGGTTTGCAACCTATGGTCGTGGGGTATCCAAATTCGATGGATCTTCATTTACCCATTATACTGAAAAGGAAGGAATGTCTAGCAATATTGTTTATGCCATACTAGAAGACAGAAGCGAGAACCTTTGGTTTGGTACGTTTGGAGGAGGGGTATCAAGATACGATGGTAAATTGTTTACCCATTTGACCGATAAAGAAGGATTATCCAATTCCGTGGTATATAGTATCGCGGAAGATAATGAGGGTGCCATTTGGTTTGGTACGTTTGGTGGAGGCATTTCAAAATATAATCCTTCCGATAAAGTTAGTGGTGGCACATTTACGCATTATACACCCGAGGAAGGATTGCCCTCTACCATTAATTCAATTGTGGAAGATCGTCATGGTCATCTTTGGTTTGGTACAGATGGGCAGGGCGTATTACGTTATAATCCATCTACCTCGCTTACCGCCCAGACAGCTGGTAAAGCCGTAGCTAATAGCTGGATTCAATATACGGATCAAGAGGGTTTATCCAATAACCTTGTTCGCACTATATATGAAGATAAAAAGGGTAACCTATGGTTTGGTACTTATGGTGGTGGGGTTTCCAAATTCGATGGATCCACTTTTATGCCTTTTACAACCAAAGAAGGGTTATCCAATGATTTTGTTTTGAGTATTTTGCAAGATAGCATGGGAGTCATGTGGTTTGGAACGTTTGGAGGCGGAGTCACTAAGTACGAACCAGGTGATACTTCCGGGATGAACAAAACGAGCCGAATTACCCACTTTACAGTCCACGAAGGCATGTTGGATAATCATGTAAGAAGTATTATGGAAGATAAACATGGACATATGTGGTTTGGCACTAGTGGTGGTGCATCTAGGTACGATGGTAAAGCGTTTACGCATTTTACGACAAAACAAGGATTAGTTGATGATGTTGTATACAGTATCCTGGAAGATCAATATGGAAATATTTGGTTCGGTACACGAACTGGTTTGAGTAAACTGACTTCAGACAAATTATCTTTATTCCAATCCAAGAACAGGAACGGCGGCAATCAACACGACCTATCTATTTCAGTCCCGGAAGACAATTTGTTATTTAAAAATTATACTTATGAAGACGGGTTTTTAGGGATTGGCTGTTTCGCAAATGCTATTTGCGAAGATCAACATGGCACCATATGGATAGGCGCTAACGACAGACTTACAGCCTACCACCCCGAAGGCGACAATTCAGATTCACTGGCTCCAACAATTCATTTAACAGGGATCTCCCTGTTTAATGAAAAAGTGAATTGGCTAGAATTAGAAACAAGAAAAGATTCCAGTTTCATTTTGGAGAATGGCGTGATGGTTCGTGATTTCCGATTTGATGAAATAACCAAATGGTATAACGTACCAGAGCATTTAAACCTTGCTTACCATAATAATTTCCTTAATTTTCATTATATCGGGATTAGCCTAAAAAGTCCTGAAAAGGTTAAATATCGATATACATTAGAAGGACTTGAGGAGCATTGGAGCGCAATCAGTACACGCACTGATGCGCATTATGGCAATCTGTCACCAGGTCAGTATACGTTTAAAGTGCAGGCAATGAATGGTGAAGGGTTTTGGAGTAAAGAAAATACGTATTCTTTTACGGTTCGCCCGCCGTGGTGGCTTACCTGGTGGGCCTATGTATTGTACGCGATCACGGCCATATTCTCTGTTTTTGGTTATGTGCAATGGCGGACAGCTACTCTAAAAAAACGTCAGAAATTTTTGGAACAAACAGTAACCGAAAGAACAGCTGAGATCGTGGCACAAAAAGAGGTCATACTTGAAGAAAAGAACCGGTCGGATGAATTGCTCCTTAATATCCTTCCGGCTGATACAGCCGAAGAATTGAAGCAATATGGCAGTGCAAAAGCGAAAAACTACGATACTGTCACAGTGTTGTTCACCGATTTCAAAGGCTTTACACAGCACGCAGAAAGGTTAAGTGCGGAAGAATTGGTGGCCGAAATAGACCATTGCTTCAAGGCTTTTGACCGGATCATGGATGAATACAACATAGAGAAGATCAAAACTATTGGTGATGCATACATGGCTGCTGCAGGACTTCCAAAGGCCAACACGAGTAATCCTTCGGATGCCGTAAATGCAACACTGGCCATCCGTGATTTTATGCTGGGGTATAAAATGGAAATGGAGCGTAATGGACAAGATGCCTTTGAGATTAGAATCGGCGTTCACACGGGCCCTGTAGTGGCGGGAATAGTAGGTATTAAGAAATTTGCATACGATATATGGGGAGACACTGTAAATCTCGCGTCTCGAATGGAGAGCAGTGGAGCAGTAGGAAAAGTAAATATCAGCCAGGATACTTACGAGCTACTAAAAGATCATAATGAATTCAGCTTTGAGCCAAGGGGCAAAATAGAAGCCAAAAATAAAGGAGAGATAGAGATGTACTTTGTGGAACGAAAATCGGCGTCGTCTTTTAACTCCCAAATTTCCTGAAGTTGAGAGTATTTCTAATAGCCACATTGAATATAGCTTTTTCATTTCTAGCTTTTGCGCAGTCAGAGAAGATACTGCGCAATAGATTAACAGGGATTACCTCAAGATATAGGCTAAGTTCTCCTCAACCTGATCAACAATGCCTTATATGCAGTGCTCGAGAAAAATATAAATACCAATGAAAAAGAATCTCCAAAGTCGCTGCATCTCACCTAAAGGATTGCTAAGTGAAAATATCAGTATCTGACAATGGTTCATGCATACCTCACTCTATAAAAGACAAAATCTTCCAACCCTTTTTCACCACGAAACCCACCGGGCAGGGAACGGGATTAGGATTGAGCCTGGCCTATGATATAGTGAAAGCGCATGGGGGAGAATTGAAGGTAGAGACTAAAGCAGGAGAAGGAAGTGAGTTTATCATTCTTTTGCCGGGTTGATACAAGTCGTGCCGATGGCACTCGGGTAGTTTCTCGTTTTTTGTGCTCCGGAATAGATTTCGGAGTGATGAGACAGAATCGGGCCTACGACCCTGGAATTAGAAAGGAAGATGAGTTTATCGCACTTGCGTATCCACCTATTTTTAAAATGTTAAACTGGAGACCAACGCAGGAGAAGGAAGTGAGTTTATCATTCTTTTACCGGGTTGTTATGAATCGTGATTTTAGCACCCGGATAGTTTTTCGTTTTTTCTGTGTTACGCTCGCTAACAGGTATTTGGTTCCCACCATTTCGGCTGAGGGGATATCAGGAATGATGGATAGGATTGAGCAGAATAGGAAATGATGTAGATTAAATTCTTATTTTGGGCCGCAATAGAGAAAAGATTTAGTTTTTAGCTGAGGTTTTAGTTGATGGCATTTAGGCAGTGGATTCTATGTAACCTTCTAAGCATGGGTGTCCTGGCGGCAGGAGGACAACAGTTGCCTGTGTTTAACAAAGTTATCCCTTCTTTTGGGAATTTTTCCGGGATTGTGGGCGGTATCACTCAAGATAAAAACGGTTATCTGTGGGTAGCAACCAGCGGAGGGCTGTACCAATATGACGGGTACCGCTTTAAATTGTTTGTCAATGAGCCCGGAAATGCTAATTCCTTGTCATCCAATATTCTGGAAACGGTCTATGCCGATGCACACGGCCGGATTTGGATTGCCACCTGGGCGGAAGGACTGGATATGTATGATCCGTTAACGGGTGTTTTTTCCCATTTCAGACATGATCCGGCTAACCCGGAAAGCTTATGCAGCGATACAGTCCGAACCCTTCTGGTTGATCAGCAAGGTTATCTGTGGGTAGGAACGACCGGAGGTTTGGACCGGTATGATTTTCGAACCAAACAATTTAAACATTACCAGGCGGATGTACATAAACCCGGTGCAATCAGCTGTAATCGCATCCGTAAAATATACCAGGATAAAAGTGGAACGCTGTGGGTGGCCACCGGTAGTGTCTGGGTGAACGAAGGTGGAGATACGGATGAAGGCGGTCTGAACCGGTATGATCCTTCCCGGGATCAATTTGTGACATATAAACATGATCCGGAAGACGGCAACACTTTAATTAGTAACAAAGTACAAGGCATTTTTGAAGATAGTCGCGGCATATTTTGGGTTGGTACGTCCGGCGATGGATTACACACCATGGACCGGAAAACCGGGCGTTTTACGAGGCACAGTTATGATAAACATAATCCGCAGAAATTGAGCCGCGCGCCATTGCAGGGTAGTTCCCGGACCGATCACATTACCTCCATTACTGAGGATGGGTTAGGTCAGATTTGGATCGGAACACTAGAAAATGGCTTAAGCCGGCATAACCCGCAAACCGGTGTAACGTTTCATTACAGTTCAACCCAACAGAAAGGTGTTTTTCCGGATGCCAGCGCCTGGACCCTTTTTACTTCCGCCGACGGGGTTTTCTGGGTCGGTACCTGGCAAGGCGGGTTATTTCGTTATGACCCTTATCATCGAGCAGTTCCTTTTGAAGAATTAGGAACAAACACCAGTGCCTTTTTGATTGATCGTCAAGGTAATTTCTGGATTGGCACCGGAACAGGGTTGCTTAAAAATGATGCGTTGACGGGAAAAAAGATAATTTATACCCATGACCCACATGATTCTTCATCGTTAACTCATGGTTTCGTAAGGTCTTTATATGAAGATGAACAAGGGACCGTATGGATCGGGACCAGCAACGGCTTAAACCGTTATGTCAGTGGCACAGATAATTTCAGGCGTTTTATGCATGATCCCGCTGATCCGTACAGCATTGGGTTAGGTGAAATATTTGCTGTCGCTGAAGGCGGACTAGATTCTTTATGGGTAGGGTCTGATAACGGCCTGGAAAAAATGCACAAGAATACCGGTCAATGCAGGCATTTCCGAAATATACCGGAAGATTCTACTTCGCTCAGCCGAAACGATATCACGGTGCTGTTAGGTACCGTAAATCAAAATCTGTGGGTAGGAACTTACCCGAAAGGTGGTTTAAATTATTTGGATACCAAAACCAATAAAATCAAGCGCTATCTCCCCGAGCAAACCATTATTTCGGTCAAACAAAGCAGTGATCAGACGCTGTGGGTCGGAACGCATAATAATGGCGTTTATTTTTTACGGGCCGGTGAGGATGAATTCAGGAAGTTTCCAGCCGAAGGGACCGGACTGGAGCGTACCATCGTATTTGCCATCCAGGAAGATCAGAAAAAAAACCTCTGGGTCCGGACTGAAACCGAAATTTACCGGATTAACCCGGAATCCGGAATGATAAATGTATTTGGATTACGGCATGGGGTGAAACGCAATAACCTTAACTTCAATCAAGGATACCGCGATGCTTCCGGAAAGATATATTTTGGTGATTTAAACGGATATTATGTTTTTAATCCGCAGGATTATTTGATAAATAATAGACCGCCCAAAATTATTTTAACCAATTTGGTTATCGAAGGAAAAAATGTTTTACCCGGTTTAAATAGCCCCTTATCAACTATTATTGAGGAGGCAAAATTGATCAATTTGGCTTATGAGCAGAACTCATTTGATATAAATTTTTCGGCAATTCATTTTGCCGACCCAGCGACAAACCGGCTTTTTTATCAGATGGAAAATCTTGACGTGGAATGGCGCACAGCGCTTGCAGATCAGCAAGCCAATTATTACAGTATGCCTCCGGGTAAATACAAATTTAAAATCAGAGCTGCATCAGGTGATGGCATGTGGAGTGAAAAAACAGTGGATGTGGTGGTGCATGCGCCTTGGTGGCGAACCTGGTGGGCATATTTAATGTATAGTCTTACTTTAATAATGATCCTGGCGGTTATACATCGCTATCAAAAAAAACGGGTCATCGCAGCAGAAAGAGAACGAGCCCAAATCCGCGAATTAGAACAAGCTAAAATAATTGAAGTGGCCTATCAGGAATTAGGGGTTAAGTCTGTGCAATTGGAAAAACAAAAGGCCGATTTACAAGCTACATTAGATCATCTGAAAGCTACACAAACACAATTGGTTCATTCGGAAAAAATGGCTTCGTTGGGGGAATTAACTGCGGGGATTGCTCATGAAATACAAAACCCATTGAATTTTGTAAATAATTTTTCGGAATTAAATAGTGAATTATTGGGTGATTTATCTTCAGCTATGGATCAGGGTCATGCGGATGAGGTCAAGACCATCTTAAGTGACATGAAGGTGAACCTGGAAAAAGTCACCCACCATGGCAAACGGGCAGATTCAATCGTTAAAGGGATGTTGCTGCATGCCCGGACATCTACGGGCTTTAAAGAAACTGTGGATATTAATGTTTTGGTCGAGGAATACCTGCGCCTGGCGTATCACGGTTTGAGAGCAAAGGAAAAATCTTTTTCGGCTACCTATCACACGCAGTATGATCCGGACGTGGGCGTAATCAATCTGGTGCCCCAGGATATTGGACGCTGCTTGTTGAATATTCTTAATAATGCTTTTTATGCAGTGAATGAAAGGGCTAAACTAGAACAACAACCGTCATCCGGGCATAACTATCAACCCCACGTCATGATTTCTACAAAAAAACTGGAAAATGAGATCGAGATTAAAATTAGCGATAATGGCATGGGGATATCTGCGGATATTATAGACCGCATTTTTCAACCCTTTTTTACGACTAAACCAACGGGGCAGGGAACAGGATTGGGCCTTAGCCTGGCGCACGATATTATCACCAAAGGACATGGTGGTGATTTAGACGTGGAGTCCGTGCCTGGTCATGGCGCGACTTTCATGATTAAACTCCCCTATTAAAAAATTTCTGGGGGTTTTATAAACCTGTTCACGCAGGTATTCCTGAATTAATTTGTTGTATATTTCCTCAAAATCTTTGGTGATGAACCGACGTGACTCCTTGCGCTATTTAACCCTCAGTGGTGGTGTTTTGATCTCCGGGGTGACCTGGACAGGTTGTGCAGACCTCACTAATCACTACTCTTTTTTCACTTCCGAGGAAAATAAGATCATGACGGCCCTGGTTGATACAATCATCCCTGGCGGAGGAACACCAGAGCAGGTTGGAGCTCTGAATCTCGGGGTGGATGCACTATTAAAACAGATCATTGAAAAGTGCCATCCAGAAGAGACCCACACCCTGGTAAAGTCACAGCTTGGATTATTAAATACAGGAGCCAAGACCAAATATCAAAAACCCTTTTTTGAGTGTTCCCAGGAAAACAAAGAAGTATTATTAAGTGATTGGCGGGCAGCTGATCAAGAAGAAAAAAAGAAATTTTTTGATCTGATCAAATCACAAACCATGATGATCTACCGGACCTCTGAAAAAATCCTGGTGGAAAATTATGGATATGAATTGGCGCCGGGGAGATATTTAGGTTGTGTGAAGGTAGGATAATAGGTTAAATTAATCGGCTGAAAAAATGTTAGAAGATTCTAAAATCAAACGTACTTATGATGCTATTGTCATCGGCTCCGGGGCCAGCGGCGGTTGGGCAGCCAAGGAGCTCTGTGATCATGGCCTGAAAACCCTGGTGTTGGAACGGGGACGGGATGTACAGCATATTAAAGATTACCCGACGGCTTCCAAAGCCCCCTGGGAGTTTGCCTACCGGGGCATGGTGCCGATGGATCAACGCAGAGGCTTTGAAAGTCAGCGGTTCTTTCGGGCGGAGACCTTTCACTGGGCGTTACCGGATGATGAGCAGCCTTTTATTCAGGAAAAACCTTTCCGCTGGTATCGCGGCTATCATGTCGGAGGGAAGTCCCTGTTGTGGGCCAGGCAAACCCAGCGCTGGAGTGATCACGACTTTACGGGTCCTGCCCGGGACGGATTTGCCATAGATTGGCCTATTCGTTATGCCGATTTAGAGCCATGGTACAGCCATGTGGAAAAATTTGCCGGCATTTGTGGCCACCGGGACGGATTACCCGAATTGCCGGATAGCGAGGTCATGCCGGGATTTGAATTAAATTGTTTGGAACAACATTTTAAGGAGACCTTACAAAAACATTACGGTACTGCGCGCCATTTGATCCAGGCCCGCGCTGCCCACATCACGGATCCACAGACTATCCATGCAGAACAAGGCCGCTCGCGCTGCATGAGTCAGAATATGTGTAACCGCGGTTGTAAGTTTGGGGCTTATTTCAGCAGCAATGCATCCACTATTCCCTGGGCCATGAAAACCGGACAACTCACCATGCGTCCGCATGCGGTTGTGCATTCGATTATCTATGATGAAGATAAAGGCAAAGCGACCGGTGTGCGGGTCGTGGATGCGCTCACCAAAGAAACGATAGACTATTATGGCCGGATCATTTTTGTCAATGCGTCCACGCTCAACAGTAATTTAATTTTGTTGAATTCCACGTCTTCCAGATTTCCGCAAGGTCTGGGAAATGACCATGGCCTATTGGGTAAATATATAGCCTGGCATAATTATCGCGGCAAGGCTAACGCTGCGTATGAAGGTTTCCAGGATAATAAGACGGACGGGCGCAACCCCAGCAATGCTTATATGCCTAATTTTCGCAACCTTAAAGGTCAGGAGACGGATTTCCTGCGCGGATATGCCATCGGCATTGGTGGAGGCCGTTCGATGCAAGCAGATACAGAGCCGATTGGTCATCAATTGAGAGAAAACATCCTTCACCCCAAATACGGTTCCTGGCATTTAGCGGCTTGGATGATGGGCGAATGTGTGCCTATTGAATCCAATCATGTACGCCTGAGCGCCGATCAGAAAGATAAATATGGCATCCCGCAACTGATCGTGTCCTGTGACTGGACGGAAAATGACGATAAAATGGTGCAGGATTTTATTGATCAATGTCAGGAAATGTTTGCAAAAGCCGGGTGTATAAACATTGAAGCTAATGATACAAAAAGCCCTCCAGGTGCGGACATCCATGAGATGGGCGGGGTGCGCATGGGCCGGGATCCTAAAACGTCTTTACTGAATGCCTGGAATCAACTGCACGCCTGTCCCAATGTTTTTGTAACCGATGGTGCCTGTATGACTTCTACCGGTACCCAGAACCCAACCTTGACCTTTATGGCTCTGACCGCCCGGGCGGCCAATTATGCGGTCAGCGAATTAAACAAACAAAATTTATAGAATTAGGCCTTAGGAGTTAGGAATTAGTAAATTATCAATAAAATGTTGTCCAAAAATGTCAAAATATTTAAACTCATGTTGACCGTAGTGACGATATCTAAACTTCTGTTTATAGATTTCTCCATTCGCCTAAAAATATTTCCTACTATTATAATATTATTAATTGGTGAAGCATGAAATTTCTGATAAAATTCCGGAAAGCTCAGTCGAAATGACATTATTTTTGTTTCCTCTTCGGTTTAGGATTTAGGAATTAAGAATTAGTAACTTATCAATAAAATGTTGACCCAAAATGGCAAAATATTTAATGACATGTCGACCGTAGCGGAGACATCCACTGAGTGTGAGTTAGAGTGTGGGTGTGAGTGTCTAAAAAAATTAAAATTAATTATCAGTGATGTTAATATTAGGACAACCAATCTGTTTTATAGACATCTAAATGACGCAAATAGATTTCTCTATTCTTATAACCCATTTATTCTATTTTGATTGATTATACGATGAAGAATAGAATTCTAATAAAAATGTCGGTAGACTCAGTCGAAATGACATTTTTTAGATTCCAGTTTAGCGCAGGAATTATGAATGAGGAATTGGTAATGAGAAAATAATAAATAATTTAAATAATTTGTAAAATTAGGAATTAGGAATTAGGAATTAGGAATTAGCAACGACTTAAATAATCATATAACATTTATAAAATATAAAAAATGAAAAAGATGCCTTACCTGTTATTCATCGTAACTATGATTTTCAGCCTGAATGGTTGGGCTCAAAAACCTAAAAAGGGGGATCCGGTATTCGTAGCACCTCTGGGGGTTCAGACTTATTCTTTTCGCAATTATTTCCCCAAGGATTTTATCGGCACGTTGGATCGCATCAAAGAAATGGGTTTTAAAGAAATAGAAGGTGGAGGGGGCCGTATTCCGGCGGAGGAATTTAAACGGCTTTGTGCTGAGCGCGGCATCAGTATTCCCGCTACCGGATGTGGATTTGAGCAATTGGAAAAGGATCCGATGGCCATTGTACAAGCGGCAAAGGCTCTCGGAGCCAAGTATGTGATGTGTGCCTGGGTGCCACATGATAAAGGAAAATTTAATCTGGACAATGCTAAAAAAACCGTGGAGGTATTTAACGCCGGGGGGAAGGTGCTGGCGGATCATGGCATCACCTTTTGTTACCATGCCCATGGTTATGAATTTCAGCCTTATGGCAAAAAAGAAACTTTGCTGGATTACCTCATTCAAAATACGGACCCCCGTTATGTTTCCTTTGAAATGGATATATTCTGGATTCATTTCGGCGGCGGCGACCCGGTGAAATTGATGAAAAAATATCCTGAGCGTTGGAAACTGATGCACGTCAAAGACATGAAAAAAGGCACGCCCAAAGATTTAACCGGCCTGACTGCAGTGGACAATGATGTCACTTTAGGTACGGGAGAACTGGATCTGCCAGCCATCCTAAAAATGGCCCGCAAGATTGGTGTAGCTCATTATTTTATCGAAGATGAAAGCAATGATGTGCTCAATCAGGTGCCGAAAAGCATAGAGTACCTGCGGAGTTTAAAATATTAAGACATTCCATTGGTCTGCCAACACGTATTGAGGATGGGTAAATTCATTTTTCACCTGTTTTATAAAATTCCAGTGGAATGAAAGGAATTATCCTGGTGGGTTGGTTACTCCTGTGGCATACGTTATATCTGTCTGGTCAAGGCCTGCAAATTGACGAACTTAAACGTTCAATAAATCAAGGGAAGGATGACACCGCTAAAGTTTTGTTGCTCGTTGAATTAAGCGAAGCACTGGTACGTCTTAATCCTGATTCTGCTTTACATTATTTATTGTTAGCCAATGAACTCTCAAATCAGCTGAATTATCGCAAGGGGAAATTATACTGTTCAGCCGCGGAAGGAAGATGGCTATGGGCGACCGGAGAATATTACAGGGCTATAGAGTTGCTAATCCCTCTGGAAAAAGAAGCGGAAGCAGCAGGCGATGCTAAATTATGCAACAACCTGTTTGGTTGTATAGCGGATAATTTTCGTGATCAGGGTGATTATGTTAATGCGCTGCTCTATCATAAAAAGGGCGAACAATGGGCCTCTGCCGTATTTCAAAGTGCATGCCCTTTTTGTAGAATTTTCCATGCTGTATTCGCCCTGGATTACTTGTATCTAAGTCAACCCGATACAGCTTTAGCACTGATTAGAAAAGGGCTTAATTATCCACCAGATTATAATTTTGAGGGGTGGCCGTTTTTTGTGGCTGGCAGAATTTATGCAGCCCATCAGAAATACGATTCTGCACTAATTTATTTAACTCGGAGTGTGGATCTATTGACCAAGGAGCAAAACTTAAAAGATGCCACGGATGCTTACAACCATATAGCTTCAATTTATCAAATAAAAGGACTCCCGGATTCTGCCGTATATTATTTAAAAAAATCGCTAGATCAAGCAGAAACTAATAAATTTATCAAAGAGGCTATGGAAGCCAGTTTTCACCTGGCCCGGGTTTATGAAACCTTGCAGGCTGACTCCGCGCTGTATTATTATAAAGAAGGCCTGCTGATGAAAGATAGTGTTTATAGCGGTGAAAAACAGCGAAGAATACTCTATACCCAATTTACGGAGAAATTACGTGTGCGGGAAATTGAAAACGAAAGAATAAAAAATCGCAACAGAGTTAAAATTTCTGCGCTGTTGGCCCTGTTAACGGTGTTACTTATCAGCGGGTTTATGCTGTGGAGAAATAACCAAATAAAACAGGATAAAAATCGTCTATTGGTTAAAAAAAATAAGGAGATTGAAGAGACTTTAAAAAAACTCCAATCCACCCAGACCCAACTGATACAGGCAGAGAAAATGGCCAGCTTGGGCGAATTGACTGCGGGTATTGCTCATGAAATTCAAAACCCGTTAAATTTTGTGAATAATTTTGCGGAGGTGAATGCGGAGTTGGCTGATGAGTTGCTGGAAGCAGCCCAGAAAGAGCAATTGGATGAGGTGAAAAATCTGGCGCAGGACATCAAACAAAATCAGGAAAAGATAGCGTTACATGGGCGGCGGGCCGATACGATAGTCAAAAACATGTTACAACATTCGCGCAGTAATACCGGCGCTAAAGAGCCCACGGATATTAATGCTTTATGCGAGGAGTATATGCGTATAAGTTATCATGGATTAAGGGCTAAGGATACCAGTTTTTATGCCAAATACCGTGTAGAGTTGGATCCTGCAGTAGGCCTGATTCCTTTAAATGCCCAGGATATCGGGCGGGTCATCTTAAACTTATTAAATAATGCGTTTTATGCGGTGAACCAAAAAGCGAAACAGCATATAGGGGGCTACGAACCGCAGGTGATCATCCGCACTCTGCGCAACCCAGAACAGGTCATCATCAGGGTGGAAGATAACGGCGGGGGAATTCCGGAAGAATTAAAGGCCAAAATCTTCCAGCCTTTTTTTACCACCAAGCCCACCGGGGAGGGAACAGGATTAGGATTAAGTTTAGCATACGATATAGTGACCAAAGGACATGGCGGGGAATTGAACGTAGAAACGGAGAAAGGTGCAGGGACAACTTTTATTATCTCATTACCTTCTTAAGAATTGATGAATCTTTAACTTTTGCAGTTTAACAGTCGAATGATGTTTGGGTATAAGAAATTATCTTTTATTAGATTATGGCGGTTAATTCTTCTACTATTTCTAAATTATTCGTCGGGTATTTACGGCCAACTTAATTTTAATAACCTTACGCAATACACCGAAGGGGATGGCGTGCCCGGTGAAGCGATGATCATGCTGATAAAATTCATTTGAAAATTAAATATGCAGACGGTGCCAAAGTATAATAACACCAGGACGTTTAGCTGTTATAAAAATCGTTTAAGAGTTCTGATGGTGGCCATTCTCTGGGGTTGGATTCTTTCTATACCTCTTGAGGCTCAACCGGTTTTTAACCGTTATACCTGGAGACACTGGGATTCCCGGAAAGGATTACCGGTAGATTTAGTTTCCTACATCATGCAAACCAGTGACGGCTTCATTTGGATGACCAGTTTTCAAGGTTTGACCCGTTTTGACGGGGTTGAATTTACCACGTTTAATACCAGCAATGAACCGCTCATAAAAACCAACAATTTTGACCGCCCCTTTGAGGACCCGCACGGCGTCCTGTGGATCCCAACCTCTAACAGTGGTTTGTTAGCTTATGAACAAGGTGAGTTTACAGCATATAATTTACCCGAGCGGCCCAGAGAGGTGGTAGGGATAACCCGAGGAGGGACTCTGCTCATGGAATGTGTGGTGGACACCATGCTGATGGCTTTCCATTGTGTGACTCGGAAACATGTTCTGTTGCCAAAATCTACATTTTTTAAATGGGTGTTGGCTGATTCTTTAGTAAATAAAGTGATCAGAGTTAACGATGGTAACTCCTATTTTCACTCACATGTGTCCAAAATAAAGTAAAAAGGACATGGATGTAAGCCCTAAATTAGGGGTTGGAAAAAAACAAACCATGTCCGAGGTAAATATAACGTTATTCAGTCAAATACTGCGGGTAATTGATCGTGAGCTTTTAAATCGTTTGGTTGAGAAGTATGGATCGGATAAACATAGTAAGGGGATCAATACGTGGACACATTTGGTCACTATGTTGTTTATGCAATTTGCGGATGCCAGTTCCATCAGGGACATTACTACAGGATTAAGAAGTGCTACAGGAGACTTGAACCACCTTGGGGTGAGTAAGGCGCCCAGCAAGTCCAGCTTAAGCTATATCAACGCTCACCGTTGTTATGAGGTATTTGAACAATTTTATTATGCCCTGTTGGATAAGTTAGAGCCTTCATTAAGAAGGAAACGTAAATACATCAAAAGGTTAAGGCGAAAGGTATTCATCATGGATGCTTCCATTATTCCATTATGCCTGTCTTTATTTGATTGGGCCAGGTTTCGAACTAAAAAAGGGGCGGTGAAGCTACATGCGGTCTTAGATTATGATACGGGTCTTCCCTGCTACAGTGTGCTGACGGAAGGTAAAACCCATGATATCAAAGTAGCGGCCAACACCGTGTTTCCTGCCGAATCGGTTTTGGTTATTGACCGGGCTTATGTGGATTACCAATGGCTATATAATTTGGACAGCACCTCTGTTTATTTTGTAACGCGTTTAAAATCCAATGCAGATATCGAAGTAGTTAACTCCTATTTTACGCCCTCTCATCCTGAACACATCCTTTCCGATGAAGATATTCAGTTGTTAGGGCATTATACTGCGGAAAAATACCCTAAAAAGTTGCGTATTGTCCGTGTTTATGACTCCACAAACGATAAAACCCTGGTTCTGCTTACCAACAATTTATCTTGGACAGCAGACACCATCTCCCAGCTTTATAAAGCCAGATGGGATATTGAAGTGTTTTTCAAACATCTAAAACAATTGTTTAGGGTAAAAACCTTTA
>JAYRWN010000051.1:0-5352 GCA_041917975.1 Saprospiraceae bacterium
TCTGCTGGATGAACCGTTTGCCGGTATTGACCCGATAGCCGTGGAGGACATCCAGCAAATCGTAGCCAAAATGGTTAATAAAAACATAGGCATTTTGATCACCGACCATAATGTTCAAGAGACGCTCTCCATCACGAACCGGGCTTACCTGATGTTTGAAGGTAAAATTTTGCGTTACGGTACCGCCGAAGAACTGGCCGCAGATCCTTTGGTGAGGAAAGTCTATTTGGGCCAACACTTTGAGTTGAAACGCAAAACCTTTCCGGCATGAGACGCGACCAGTTGTTTCTGTTGATAATTTTTCTGGCCTGTTGGTTAAGTGCTTGTAAACAATCAGATCGCCCGCTGACATCAAGACAATTGAACAAAGTGGATTCTTTGTTTTATGAAGAAGTAAAACGAATGCAGCCGGCTTTGGATAATTTTTGTGCTCAAATCCATGATTCAGTATACCGCTCTGCTTTCGATTCGATTTGGCAAGTGCGGTTAGCCCAAAATGCTGATTTAATCAAATATGGCCAACAGTAGATCTTTGCAGCTTTTTTTACTTATGCTTTTGGTAGCCTGCGGGACCCAGGAAGAACATTTGATGACTCCCAAAGCGCATCAGGTATTAAATGATCGTCTGGCTCAGAAAAAGGGAGATTTGATCCAAGAGTGTATAGACGAAATCATCAGGGAAGCAGAAGTTGTTATTGACTCTCTCGTTCGTGAGGACGTCTATTTAAAAAAAATCGGAGCATTTGATATTCCGGAGATACCCGCCAAGCCAGTTCGCCCAACCATTCCTGTAGATCAGGACACCAGTGCCATCAAGCCGTTAATCCCGTCCAAATCAAACCCTGATCAGTAAGCTTGTACAAATATATTGGCAGTTTTTTTTTGATAAGCATACATTTTGATCAGAATTATCTGCATGACTGATTAAGGTTATTCATGTGGATTATTATTCTCTCCAAGAAGCCATATATAAAATATTCTTTTAATTTTAGGCCGCAAAATTTAAATAATATGTTGCTTGGAATTGTGAAGGAACATCAAGACCGCCGGGTAGCTTTAGTACCATCAATGGTGGCCAAATTTCGCAAGTTAGGTTTGGAGCTGATGATGGAGTATGATGCTGGAATAAATGCAGGATTCAGAAACAGTGATTATGCTGACGTTACCTTTAGCGACCGCCAAACGGTGATCAACTCTGCCGACATGTTAGTGAGTTTAAATCCATTATCTCAAGAAGAGTATCAACGAACGAAATCCGATGTGTGGATCATATCCCTGTTTGCACCATATTTTGATGACTCACAAGTCAAAGCATTAAAATCTTTACCGCGTAATGTACTAAGCATGGACATGATTCCGCGCACAACCCTGGCCCAAACTATGGATGTTCTGTCTTCCATGGCTTCCGTGGCCGGTTATCGGGCCGTGTTATTGGCTGCTGCTCATTCGGCACGTTATTTCCCGATGTTGATGACGGCAGCCGGAACTATTAAACCCTCAAAAGTAGTCATCCTGGGAGCAGGAGTGGCTGGGTTGCAGGCTATTTCTACCGCACGCCGGTTAGGAGCCGTAGTTGAAGTGTTTGACACCCGGGCTGCAGTCAAAGAAGAGGTAGAAAGTTTGGGTGGAAAATTTATCGAAGTTGAAGGAGCCAGGGATGACAAAGGAGCTGGAGGTTATGCCGTTGAACAATCCGAAGATTATTTACGACGTCAGCGTGATTTGGTCCAGGAAAAAGCCGCCAAAGCAGACGTACTGATCACCACGGCGCAGGTAAGAGGTAAAAAAGCACCAATTTTGGTCACTAAGGACACCATCGAAAAAATGAACCCCGGATCGGTGATCGTAGATCTGGCGGCTTCTACCGGTGGTAATTGCGATTTAACCCAAGACAATAAAACCATTGTTCATCAGGGTGTAACCATCATTGGAGACTCTAATCTGGCCGCAGGTATGCCTTCCGATGCCAGTTTCTTGTTTGCTAATAATGTACATAACTATGTGAAATCTTTCTTGAACAAAGAAGGACAAATCGTAATAGACGATAAAAACGAAATATTCCAGGCTTCCTGGGTAACCAAATAAAATCTTGCAATCCGTATGGAAATGATCCAACACTTTTTTTTGGATAATCAAGCTAACATCTGGCTGTTGCTTTTTGCGGCGCTGTTAGGGCTGGAGATTATCTCCAAAGTGCCTACTGTCTTACATACTCCGCTGATGTCTGGGGCCAATGCCGTGAGTGGTATAGTAGTTATTGGGGCCATTATCCTCATTCGCCTTACCGAACCCGGTGATTATCTCAGCCTGACTTTAGGCTTCTTGGGTGTGGTGCTAGGAATGATTAATGCCGTAGGTGGTTTTGCCGTCACCGACCGGATGTTGGAAATGTTCAAGAAAAAGAAATAAGCCAAACGAGATGAGTATCAACTTTATTATAGAAATCGCCTTTCTGGTCGCCGCTTATTGGATGATCATTGGCTTGCGGAAATTAAGTTCACCAGACACGGCCCGCAAAGGTAACCTGTGGGCTGCTGCCGGGATGACGGTGGCCATCTTAGCCGGGTTTCTAGTCCCTTTAGAACACGATTACGGCAACTTTCTGTGGATTATAGCCGGTATGGCTGTCGGTGGTGCCATTGGATTAATTTGGTCAAAAAAAGTAAGAATGACCGACATGCCTCAACTCGTGTCTTTGTTCAATGGATTTGGGGGGGCTTGTGCGGTATTGTTATCCCTGGTAGAATTTTCGAAGTTTGCTTCCCCGGCAGTTCCAGAGACAGCCACCGCCATGGGCATTAATCTGTTTACCCTCGTTATCGGGGGGATTGCATTCACCGGAAGTGTTTTAGCCTGGGCAAAATTGGACGGCCGGGTTAACGATAAAAAGGTGACTTTCCACGGCCACCAATGGCTTAACCTGTTGTTTTTAGCATTGATAATTCTCCTGTCCGTATTAATGATTGCCTCTCCGGCATTCAGAAACTGGCCGGTCTACGCCATCTTGACCATTATTATATTAATCTACGGATTTTCTTTTGTTGCGCCGATTGGTGGTGCCGATATGCCGGTGGTGATTTCTCTGCTTAACTCATTTTCCGGCCTTTCTGCCGCCGGATCTGGCTTACTGTACGACAATCTGATTATGCAGATCGGAGGTATCCTGGTTGGAGCATCCGGTACCATTCTCACGGTAATGATGTGCAAAGCCATGAATCGCACCTTGTTTAATGTGGTCATGGGTGGATTTGGTAGTTCAGCAGTAGGAGGTGGTCCTGTTGGTGGACCACAGGGCTCAGTAAAAGAAGTATCCCTGAATGATGCCGCTGTGATGTTATTATATTCTGATGCGGTAACTATCATCCCAGGATACGGTCTTGCCGTGGCTCAAGCCCAAAAAATAGTTAAGGAACTGGATGATCTGTTGTCCGCCAATGGTGTAGATGTGCGGTACGCCATCCACCCGGTAGCCGGCCGGATGCCTGGCCACATGAACGTGTTATTAGCTGAAGCCAATGTGCCCTATCCAAAGCTGATGGACCTGGATGATGCTAATGACCAACTGAATAAGACCACGGTATCCATAGTTATCGGAGCGAATGACGTGGTTAACCCAGCAGCCGAAACTGATGCGTCCAGCCCTATCTATGGTATGCCGGTATTGCAAGCCTGGCATGCTCAAAACTGCATTGTGATAAAACGAAGTATGGCTTCAGGATATGCCGGTATCGAAAATCCTTTATTCTTCCATGAACGCACAAAAATGCTGTTTGGTGATGCGAAAGCTGTTCTCCAAAACTTGGTTCACGAAGTGAAAGGTATGGCCTAACAAACGATTCAATCATGTCAGCCCACCGCATATATATAGCGGCCACCGGTCAGCACGTTGGAAAAACCACAGTTACACTTGGATTGGTAGCTGCGATAAATCGCAGCGGAGTAAAAGTAACTTATTGCAAGCCCGTTGGGCAGAAGTTTCTGGACATTCAGAATTTGAGAGTGGACAAAGATACCTTGTTATTCGCCGAGCTAATCCACTTTGATCTAAATCCGGACTTGCATAGCCCGGTTATTTTGGGCCCGGGCGCCACTACCGCCTACTTAGATCATCCCCAAAAATTTCCTCTTAAGGCAAAACTTCTTTATGCGGCTGATCAATTGAGTAAAGATCATGAGCTGGTGGTTTTTGAAGGAACCGGCCATCCGGGGGTGGGAAGTATAGCGGATGTGTCCAATGCTGAAGTAGCTAAATTAGTAAAGGCGAGCGTCATCATGGTCGTGGAAGGAGGTATCGGCAGTACCATAGACGAACTTAATATGTGCCTGGCTCTGTTTCGTGAAAAGCAGGTGCCCATCCTGGGTGTGATCATCAATAAAGTGCTGCCAGAAAAAATAGATAAGATTAAAAAATATGTAGGCCAAAAATTGCAGGCTATGAATTTACCTTTGTTAGGGTTAATTCCCTATGACCGCAGTCTGGCATACCCCCTCATGAAATCCGTTGGTGATGCCATCAACGGTGTGGTTCAGTTTAATGAACTAAATCTGGATAACATTGTAGAGGATATCGTCGCCGGATCCCTTATTGAATTAAAGGAGTTAAAATCATCAAATAATATTCTTCTGGTAGTTAGTATTGAAACACTGGATAAGGCCATAAAAAAGATTGAGTTTTTTTCAAAAATGCTGAAAATGGAACATTCCCCTTTGTCTGGGATTGTTACCACCGGCGAAGGAGAAATTAACAGTCGCTGTAAAGCATACATCAGACGTCATGGTATTCCGGTCGTGCATACCGCATTGGACACCTACGGTGCGGTGATAAAAATAAGCCGGATAGAAGTAAAAATCAATCTGCAAACTCCTTGGAAAATAAAACGCGCGGTAGAATTAATTGCCGAGAACATTAATCTAAAGCCCATCCTGGAAAAAATAAAACACCAGGACACTAATCTTTAAAAAAATATCTCCTTTGGGCAGAATAATTACCTAAAAAGGTGGTTGAAAAACCACAAGTGTGTTGAAAATAAAAATTATTATGTACATTCACGCATAGGAAAATAGGTGGAATCTGCAGCCCCAATTTTTCATACTAGTGAGATTTAATAAGGGGCTGCATTTTTTTAGAACGTTTCTAGTTAAGCACGCGCTGCCCCCTTCCACTTTATTTGTTTAGTCGAAGAAAATTTTAATGGACTAACCCCATCATCAAAAACCACTGCTCTAAAAAGTGACTATCCCTGCTTTGTATTCGAGCGCAGAATTACACCTGAAGCCAAAAATTTTTTCTCTTCTTTAGGCATGGTAATCGCCTCTATTTCTGCCTTGCTTTTGCCGGCATCCTCTGCATAA
>JAYRWN010000052.1:0-9841 GCA_041917975.1 Saprospiraceae bacterium
AAGGCTTAAAAGGTCATACGCACACCAAATTTACTGGACAATTGAGAGATAATGTCCTGGTTCCCCCCCATCCCTATGTTTTGCAATGGATGATTATAACCCAGCTGCATGAATAAGCTATGGCGATCACTGAGCAGGTATTCAAGATTGAGCCCGGTATTAAAATAAAATAAATTCTTTACTTCTGAGGAGCTGAATCTATTGCGGATGGCTAACTGAAATAAAGCAAATTCCTGTTCCAACTCGCTCTTTGCTTCCAGGTTATTGCTGCGGAGATTAGCTTGTGAGGGAGTCCGGAAGGCCTCAGAAGTGAACTTCGTAATGATGTTGGCAGAAACTCCGGCAAATACAGAGGTATTAAAACGATCAGGGTTCTTAGATAAGCGATAATGAACGATTACCGGCAGCTCGATGATGTTAGCTTCATTCGTATAACGAGCCTTTTCGATCACCAAACCTTCTTTAATCAGCTGATAATAATTCTCGGGGTTATAATAATTCACTTGTGTGTATTGTATACCTGTTTCGAGCATAACCCGGCCTATTTGGTAGGTTAAATCCATACCAGCATTATAGCCTCCGGCTACAAAATCTGTTGCTACCCCTATAAAAGGTTTTTTCTGTGGTTGCACGGTCAGTTCAAACTGGGAGACTCTAACAATATTAAGATCAGCGCCACCAAACACGCCTATTCTAAATTTGGGAGCAAATTTATCCGGTTCAAAATGCGGTGTAAAATCCCCCAATGGTTTTTGTAAGTTTATTTCAGCTTGATCAACACGAGTTAGTTCAGTATTCTTTGGTTGTTTTGTCTGCCGATCTTGTCGAGCCGAAAGAACCGCATAAGTCCGGCTTAAAACTGCCGGTAACCGCTCAATGGTAGGGGGCAAGGATGCTATAATGTCAGGGGTATTCAATTCAGCCTCCGGTAATTTCATCAACCCAGAAACTAAACTGGTGGTCTCTGCAGGTAAAATATCTTGGGCAGCGTCAAGGCCTGAAGCCGTAACAGCTGCCTTATTTTTAGTGGAGATTAGCAGAGACTCGGTTTTAGGAGGAAGGCTGGAGGAATTAGTGTTTGAATTGGAAATATTTTTAGTGGTGGAAGATTTGGTCTGTACGGAAGCAACCTGCGTTATTATTTCCTGAGCAGGGTCAGAGAATTGAAAATTAGGGAAAAAACGGAAAAAAGTAAATAAAGCTAAAATAATGATGGCCGCTTCGGTGGATTTGGTCAAGATAAGCCGCCGCAGATATTGACGGCGCTCTTTTATTTTTTGTTGTAGTAAATCCCAGGTTTGCGGATTATAACCTACCGTATAATGACGTAAGGTTCCTTGTACAAATTGATCAAGTTCTTCAGCATAAGTATCATGCAAAGAGGGATCCAGTCGATGCTCGAAGACCATCCAATGGTCTGGCCGGTAGGGTACAGCAAAATAGGCCAATTTATTTTTGATGACTGTATCAAATTCCTCCGGGTCCTCCTGATTTAATTTATTTAATTCTTCAGCTGCAAACCTATCCCAGTCAGCAGGGTTGAAGCCTACGTGAAAGTCCTTGAGTTTCTCTTGGATAAGTTTATCAAATGACTGATTATCTTCCATACATCAATTCCCCTAAAAGTTCTTTCAATTTGATTCGTGCCTTCACCAGGTTAGACCGTGACGTACTTTCCGTAATGGCTAGCTTCTCGGCAATTTCCCGATGCGAATAACCCTCTATCACATACAAATTGAATACCGAACGATATGCTGGCGTAAGTTGCTGAATACACTTGATGATATCTTCGGCAGAGCATTGACTAACGGCTGAAGCATCATCTGTATGCAAACCTACCGCTGTATCCAAGTCTTCGGTTCTACGACGTACTTGTTTGCGGTAGTTGTCTATAGCGGTGTTGACAATAATCCGTCTGATCCAGGCGGATAAAGATGTTCCCGGCTGATAGTCAACAATATTGCGAAAGATTTTTATAAATCCGTCATGCAAAATATCCAGGGCTTCGTCTTCATTACTGGCATAGCGCATACATAGACCCATCATGGCGCCATAATGGTCTTCATACAGTTTTTGTTGTGCCCACCGTTCCTGACGTGTACAGGCAGCAATAAACTGTTCTTCGTCGTATTGTAGCTTTAGCGCTATGTCCATGTTTCAAAGTTACTTAAGTCCCTGATTCATGTCAATTTGTAGGTAAGATAAAGGTTTTTTCAAATTAAACGTGCAGTGGATATATTTGCTGCCTGAACACCCCATATTCCCTTCAACTTGACCAGATTACTCTGATTTGCGATTATCCATCAGGATAGACGTACTGAATGAATATATAATAGATTTTAATAATTTGTTATCTTTGTTCTCCCATTAATACCCGGACTTATAACCAAAGTATCGTATGAGTGAGTCATCAGATTCCAGGATCATTGGGCTGAAAGGCATGTATCAGGACTATTTTCTGGACTATGCATCTTATGTCATTCTGGAGCGGGCTGTTCCAGCCGTGTTAGATGGATTAAAGCCGGTGCAACGCCGTATTCTGCATAGCATGTTTGAAATGCATGATGGGCGTTACCATAAAGTAGCTAATATCATTGGTCATACCATGCAGTATCATCCACACGGTGATGCTGCTATAGGTGACGCCATGGTAAATATTGGTCAAAAAGACCTACTTATCGATTGTCAGGGTAATTGGGGTGATGTACGTACGGGTGATTCTGCAGCCGCATCCCGGTATATCGAAGCTCGCCTAACCAAATTCGGACATGAGGTATGTTTTAATCCGCAGACCACCGAATGGCAGCTATCCTATGACGGGCGTAAAAAAGAGCCTATTCATCTGCCGGTGAAATTTCCGCTTGTGTTGGCGCAGGGTGTAGAAGGCATAGCCGTAGGTTTGGCTACGAAAATTTTACCACATAATTTTATTGAACTTGTGGAGGCTTCTATTGCAGTTTTGCAAAATAAGCCTGTTCGACTATTTCCTGATTTTCAAACTGGTGGACTTATCGATGTATCTTTATACCTGGGTGGAGCAAAAGGGGGCAAAGTATCTGTACGTGCCCGTTTAGAGATTCAAGACAAAAAAAATCTGGTGATCCGGGAAATTCCATTTGGAGTTACTACCGATCAACTCATTGAAAGCATTCTTAAAGCTAACGATAAGGGCAAAATAAAAATAAAGAAGGTCGTTGATAACACTGCTAAGGATTTAGAGATATTAATTGAACTTGTCCCTGGCACGTCCCCGGATGTTACTATAGGCGCGCTTTATGCTTTTACCGACTGCGAAGTATCCATAAGCCCTAACGCTTGCGTTATCATTGACAACAAACCTGTTTTCCTCACTGTAGAAGAAATCTTGCGAATTTCTACCGAACATACGCGGGACCTATTGCGTCAGGAACTGGAAATAAAGTTAAGCGAACTGCAAGAAAAATGGCTTTTCTCCAGTTTGGAGAAAATATTTATCGAAAAGCGGATCTATCATGAGATCGAAGAAGCTGAATCCTGGGAAGAGGTGCTCAAGATCATCGATCAGGAGTTAAAAAAATATGTACGTACACCTTCCATAAAAGCGGTTGCAAATGATAAAAGGGTAGTCTTACTGCGGGATATTACGGAGGAAGACATCATCCGACTTACAGAAATAAAAATCAAACGTATCTCTAAATACAACACCTTCAAGGCTGATGAACAAATTGCCGAGATCGTAAAAGAGCTGGAGCAGGTGAATTTCGATTTGGCGCACCTCACCGATTATACCATTAAATATTTTAAAGGTCTTTTATCCCGTTACGCTAAAGGCAGAGAACGGCGTACAGAAATAACCACTTTTGATACCATCAAAGCTACTCAGGTGGTCGCCAATAATGCCAAACTTTATGTCGATAGAGAGGGAGGATTTATAGGCCATGGATTAAAACAGGGGGATTATGTCAGCGAATGTTCAGATATAGATGATATCATCGTTTTCAGAAAAGACGGTATTTGTAAAGTAGTGCGTATTGCCGAAAAAGTTTTTGTAGGTAAAGATCTGATCCACGTTCAGGTATGGAAAAAAGAGGATGACCGCACGACCTATAACTTCGTGTATTTGGATGGAGGGACCGGCACGAGCTACGTAAAGCGTTTTCAGGTCAATGCGGTAACAAGAGATAAAGACTATGATTTGACGAAAGGTAGTAAAGGGTCAAAAGTGCTTTATTTTACCTCCAACCCTAATGGCGAATCCGAGATAGTCACTATTCAGCTCAGTCCGGGTTGTACTGCAAAGAAAAAAATCTTTGATTTCGATTTTGCCGAACTAGACATCAAAGGCCGCGGGGCCCAAGGCAATATTCTGACCAAGTATCCGGTAAAAAAAGTGGTTCAAAAAGAAGTTGGAAAATCCACGCTGGGCGCTACTCGCATATGGATGGACGAGGTCAGCGGTAATTTAAATAAAGATGAACGTGGCCTGTTATTAGGTGCATTTGACACCGGTGATCTTATTCTTGTAATTACTAAAGACGGTAGTTATATGCTCACCGATTTTGAACTGACTAACCGCTATAACCCCAAGGACATTTTATACATCCTTAAATTCAAACCGGATGCTGTAATCAGCGCTGTCTATTATGATGGAGAGAAAGGCTGGACGATGGTTAAACGGTTCATCATTGAAACCACTACAGTCAATCAAAAATTTTCCTTTATAACCGAGCATAAAAACTCACAGCTTTATTTTGTGTCCTTAGCTCAGGAGATCAATATTCGTTATACCTGTAAAGAAAAAGGTAAAAAAGAACAATATGAAGTGCCCTTGCACCAATTTATTGATGTAAAAGGGTGGAAAGCTTTGGGCAATAAACTGTGGAATGATAAAGTGGAGAATGTACACCTTGTGGACCCTGAAACCGCAAAGCCGACCACAGCCAATAAACTGCGTTCAGGAGATACCATAGAATTTGATTTAGGCAGTCAAGGTACTATATTTGACCTTGACGAATAAGATGATCTTAAGAGGTAAAAAACACCTGTTTAAGTTTGAAAAGGATTTCTTGGCCAGGTATAATTTGAGCTAATAACAAACGCGCTTTTTTACCTGGTTCTATGCTTCCATAATTTTGATCAAGACCAAGAAGCCGAGCCGGATTGGTACTGGTCATTTTTGAACCGGCGACCAGGGCCTCTGGCAGACTCAAAGCGTTATGATGTCTATGCCAAACACCCGTCATAGGATTTGTCAGCCAACGCAGGATGTTTTGGTAAGCCACGTCCATACGTAATACGCTGCCAAATAGGGTGTCCTCCGTACCCTTCAATTGCAAATATTCCGCCTGGGCGCTGACTTCTCCTTCGAGGCCAAATAAACTAAAGTGTTTTAAGTTAGTCATGCCATTGGCAAACATACTATCGGTGATGACAATGACCCGCTCCAATCCTTTGCGGGCGATCACATCACGGACGTAGGACGGGTGAACATGATATCCGTCGCAGATCAACTCCAGATAGACATTGTCTTCACGCAACATGACTTCCTCTGCGCCACCGAGCCTAAATCCTTTACTGGAACGGCGGCTAGGGCCATTCAGGAAATGCACAGCCAATGTGAGACCAGCTTTTACGGCACAGAGGAACTCATCACCAAATGCAGCGGTGTGGCCTCCGGCGATCACAATATTCTGAGTACGCATTTTGCTTATCAATTCCGCTCCTGCTGGACCATGCTCCGGAGGTAAATTAACTATGCTAAGCCGTTTCGAACTGGCTTTTTGCAGTTCATCGATTAAATCGAGTGCAGGAGCATAAAAAAAACGAGGGTTTTGTGCACCGGCATAGGCGGGGTCTTTAAGAAAAGTACCCTCTAAATTTATTCCACCCAAAACGCCTGACCACTCAGGGTGCTGATGAATAAAGTCATTGTACCAACCGAAACTTTTAACTAAAACTTCTATAGGAGCAGCCATAGTGGTCGGATAAAGCAAGGTCGTACCAGAAGTCAGGTTGTGCTCCAGATAATTCCTTAAACCTGTCATAAATACGTCGGCCGTATGTGCAAAGCAATCGCTTTGGTGGTCATATTGACCAAATGAAAAATCGAAACCTCTTGCCCCATGATTGTGAATATCAATGAACCCAGGCAACAACACTAAGCCATCTCCATTGATGACCTCGATCGCTGAAAGAGTAGTGATGGATGGTTTTATTTCACTAATTGTTCCATCCTGAACCAACACGTCAGCTGTTTGGGTCTGGTTTGGTCCTACCACCAGAGCTTTTTTGACTAAGTAATCTCGGAGACGGGTGATCATTGTCCTAAATAAAGAATAATCCAAGCTATAAATATCAAGGCGGCGACGGTAAGCCAGGCGATAACAAAACCCCACCATTCTGTGCGGTACCTCACCGAAAAATTTGCCCACCGTCGGACAGTAAACCAGGTCGATACATCCAGTAAAATAAGCTCCCGGTCTACCTGCTGACCATCACCATCCGAATGCGTTTGCATGCGTTGAAAAAAATCTTCTAGTGCTGCAGAGGGTTCCGGTTTGGTTAGTAAGCTGACGGTTACATAAACGAGGAAACCTACCAATAGAGCAATCCCAAAAGGTTCCGGGCGCCATTTATACACTAACAATAACTGTTCTTCATGCAAGTAATTCTGCACATAATAAATTAAAAAGGCTGCTGCTACAGCAGTTATAGCTCCATAACGATTACCGCGCTTCCACAAAAATCCACCAAATACTATAATACCCATAAATGCTGCCACGGTTTCAGTAAATAAAAATGCTGAAAGCACACTTTTAATGGACAAAGCGAAGGCTATGCCAATAAAAGTCAAGCCCAGACCGGCAAATTTTCCGGCAACCAGCAGCTCCTGATCGGAGGCTTGTGGTTTTAGATAAGGGTGATAAATGTCTTTCACAAATAATGCTCCCAGATTGACCATAAAGTTAGAAGCTGTGGACATATTTGCGGCCAATATACACGCCATCATAAGCCCTACCAGCCCCGGAGATAATAAGGTACGGGTAGCATAACCAAACGCATGCTCCGGATCACCTAAAGTTACACCAGTTTTAATGACCAGTGCAGCGGTGATCATACCGGTTAGTACCCAGCCGATAGTGACCAACCGTTTAATAAAATTTCCATACGTTTGACCTGCCCGACTGACCAGTTCATTTTCACCGGTGGCAAACATTGTCATCATATGAGGTTGTGCGGTAATACCCACTATGCCATTGAGGGCTAACATGGCAATAGTGAACCCTCCTAAACCAGATTTAGAGGTTAATAGCTCAAAAAAATCCGGGGGTAATACCGAGCGCATACCGGTAAAACCACCAATCTGGTGAAGCCCGGCCGGTATGAGCATAAAAGACAGAATTATGATCAGCAAGCCTTGGACAAATTCAGTATGTGCGGCCGCAACTAACCCCCCGAAAAAACTATATACAATAAATACCACGGTCATGATAACCACGATCCAGTTGGATGAAATAACCTCCCCGGAAGCGATGGAAATAACTTTCGCAGCTCCTTGGAGCATGGACCCCATATTGAACACAAAGAAAAAAATAGCAAAAACCGTATACATCAGACCCACCAGAGAACCATAACGATCCCGGACCAGCTCCGCCACGGTAGTGCGTCTGCTCCTTCTGTACCACGGTGCCATAAGCCAGTAAAAAGGGGTTATCAGCAGATTTTTCCATTGGTACCAAATGGTCGAGAATCCGCCGGAATAAGATACCCCCGCCTGCGCTACCGGCATTTCAGCATGTGTGCCAGTTCCGAACGCCTGACCCATCATGGTCCACCATTTGAATTTGCGATTGCCTCTAAAATAAGCTTCGGTAGTACTGGTTCGGCGCGAAACCCATAGGCCATACCAGGTTATTCCAATAAAATATAACACCAAAACAATCAAATCAAGCGGGTGCATGAGCTAAAGATTGAGCAGAAAATTTATCAAGAAATAAATAAACCTGGGGGTGGTTTCGCAAAATAGATGCAGGAAACAAGGGGCTTACAGGTTGTTCGATAGTGTTCTTAACCGCTTCTGCTTTTCGTGTATCTGGAACACTGGTAACGATGGTTTTGCTTTTCATAATTTGGCGGATGCTCATGGAAATGGCTTGCTGTGGTACTAAATCCATAGAGATAAACCAGCCTTCTTCAAATTGTTGTCGGCGGCAGGCATCATCCAAATTTACGATAATATAGGGGTCTTCGATGTCAAAATCGGCCGGCGGATCATTAAAAGCTAAATGACCGTTTTCGCCAATGCCTACCAGCGCAACATCTATAGGATATTGTTTAATGAGTTCACCGATGCGCTGACATTCTTCCAGGGGATTTTTTTCCCCGTTGATCAATTGATAGGTACAAGAGAAATCAATTTTTTGCAAAAATCTTTCCGTTAGATAGCGTCGAAAACTAGCCGGATGGTCATAAGCCAAGCCGATGTACTCATCCAAATGAAACATAGTCACTTTCTCCCAAGGTATGGACGCTTTTACCAATTGGTTTAAGACCTCAAACTGGCTGGCTCCGGTTGCTAAAATTATATTGGCCCGATCCCGTTCATGAATTGCTTCCAGAATATGTTTGGTGGCAGTGCTTGCTGCTGCCTTTCCTAATTCATGAGTATTGTTTGATATTGAAATTTGCATACTTGGTGAAAGAAAATCTCCAAGTTATAAAAATGATTGCTTTAGGTGGAAATTAACTACAAAACTATGTCATCAATAGTGGACAAATTCCTTCTTCAGGCGTGCAGGATGTAAAGGAGCTATTTGGGCCAGCAAATGTTCTGCCAAAACCTCTACCGGATCTATAAAAGGAACCACATGTGGTCGAATTTCTTCCATGACCAACGGAAGCTCCGAACAGCCCAAAATGACTATTTCAGCACCTCTCTGCAACAGCTTATCCGTTAGGCTCATAATTCCCAAGCAGGCCTGTTCAGAGAAAAACGCTGTGGATTTAATACCCCATATCGGATGATAGATACAATCATGTAAGAATGGCTGGTCCTGAAGAGGGACTTCTATAACTGTCAACCCATTTTTTTCTAAACCTTTACGTATATGTCCGGCCATGCGGGTACCAGTCGTGGTAAGAATACCTACACGTTGTACTTGTGGATATTTATCAGCCAAATGATCGAAAGTGGTCTCCAACATGTGCACCACATCCACCTGCGGCTCCAAAGGGCGCACTAAATCTTGGAATACATCGAAGATAGCCGGCGCATGAAAAGTATTGCAGGGAATTCCTACCAACATGTGGTTAAAGCCTTCTGGCATAGCGTTGGCCATTTGGCTAACGATATGTGCGGCCGGTCTTGCAGGGTTAATTTTTTGTTTTCCCAATAAAAATTGGGTCCGGTCGGGAATAAGGTTACTGAATGAAAAATGCATGACCGGAACATGACCCTGATCGGCCTGAATAACATTGGTGCCGTCAATGATTAATTGATGAAACCTTAGCCCCGCTTTTGGGCCAACACCGCCAACAATGCCTATAATCGAATTCATATCGCAATATTAGCGCTATAAATAGTATTTTATTGTGATATCAAACGGAATATTAAAAAGTTGACTAAATAGTGACAGAACCGCTCAAATTTTCGTTAAATATCCTAACATATCCGTGGTAATTGTTCACCGGGCAACATGTTGACCACCCGGCGCCCACCGATTGCACTATGCAGAATGACTTGCCCGGGATGTTCACCGGTGACCGAACCAATAGATACCGCATGAGTGCCATGAGGATCCTGATGTAATAAATCTAAAAGTTCGTTCGTCCGTGAGGCTTTAACAATAGTTACAAAAACGCC
>JAYRWN010000053.1:0-10923 GCA_041917975.1 Saprospiraceae bacterium
CGAAATCCAAGCCTTGCAAGGAGAACACACCGAGGTCATCGATGCCGGCGGGCAATTTCTGATGCCGGGTTTTATCGAAGGACATGGCCATTTTTCAGGACTGGGCCAAAGCCTGATGATCCTGAATTTTATGCAGGTCAAAAACTGGGATGAGATCGTCAATATGGTGGCGGAAGCGGCTAAAAAAGCCCAGCCAGGAGAATGGATCATCGGCCGGGGCTGGCATCAGGAAAAATGGACGGGACCGCTGGATAAAAATGTCTTGGGTTATCCGTACCACGATAAACTCAGCGCGGTGTCACCTGATAACCCGGTTATGTTGCGGCATGCCAGTGGCCATTCGTTATTTGCTAACGCCAAAGCTATGGAAATGGCCGGAGTGAGTAAAGAAACGGCTAACCCCTTCGGTGGAGAAATTGTGCGTGACGCGTCCGGACAAGCCATTGGCGTATTTGAAGAAACGGCGATGGGTCTGATCGGTAAAGTGTATGATGATTACCTGCAAACGGTGAGTACGGCAGAAAAATATCAATACTGGCTGAAAGGAATCCGTCTGGCTGAAGAGGACTGTTTGCGCAAAGGAGTGACCTCATTTCAGGATGCCGGTGCGGACCTGGCTGAAGTCGATGATTACATTGGGCTAGCAGAAAAAGACAGTTTAAATGTACGTTTATGGCTGATGATGAAGGATGATTATGAGACCATGGCGGCGCGGATCAAAGAATTTCCAAAAACCAATGTAGGCGGGCAGGAATTTCTTACGATCCGGGCCATCAAGGGCGTGGTGGATGGTGCCCTGGGTGCTTTCGGAGCCTTGTTGTTACAACCTTACGCCGATAAACCCGGCTTTAGTGGCCAAAATACCTTTCGCCTGGAAGATTTGAAAAAAGTGGCTGATATGGCCATCGGTCAGGGCATCCAGTTTTGTATTCATGCCATCGGTGACCGGGCTAACCGGATGATCCTGGATTTATACGAACAAACGTTCGCCGTCAATTCGGATAAAAAAGACGTCCGCTGGCGCATCGAACATGCTCAGCATATTGATACGGCGGATATGCCGCGCTTTAAGCAGTGGAATATCATTGCCTCCATGCAGGGTATCCACTGTACTTCTGATGCTCCATTCGTAGAAAAACGGCTGGGGCCTTTCCGGGCCAGGTATACCTCTTACCCCTGGCGCTCACTTTTAGATCTGGGTGTAGTCATTGCCAACGGCACAGATGCTCCGGTGGAGGATGTGGATCCCATCCCCAGTTTTTATGCTTCGGTGACCCGTAAACGCGCCGATACCGGTATGGAATTTTATCCGGAGCAAAAAATGACTCGTACGGAAGCTTTGTATTCCTATACCCTGGGCAATGCCTACGCCGGATTTGAAGAACAAAATAAAGGTAGTATCATCCCCGGTAAGCTGGCCGATCTGGTCTTGTTATCCAAAAACCTGTTGACCTGCAGCGATGAGGAGATTCTGCAGGCCCAGGTGGTAAAAACTATAGTCGGCGGGAAAGTGAAGTATGACCGGGCTGATTAATTGGGTTAACTAAGAGGATAATGTTTGATTCCTCAGAATTTCCTTCGAGTCTTTTTGTTTCCCCACTCACACCCACACTTATTTATCCGGTGGTGCTGAGGATTTTTATTTCCACGCGTTGGTTGCGCTGGCGGCCGAGGGGTGTTTTATCGCTGGCGATGGGTTTGGATTTGCCATAGCCTCTGTATTTGATGCGGTGTTCCGGCAAGCCTTTGTCGGTTAAATAATCGACCACTTCTTTGGCCCGGGCCGCGGACAGTTGATTACAAAATTCTTCATCCGGCAGGCCGTTAGTATGGCCACCTATTTCGACGATAAGTCGTTTATTTTTTTGTAAAAAATCAAACACTTCATTTAAAACCGGATAGGACTTGTAATCCAGGCCAGAAGAATCGGCGCGGAAATACAAATTGCGCAGCCGGATGGTCTGCCCCACTTTCACCGGTTGTTCCAGCTCGGTCATAATTTTTTCTCCGGGTGCAGGTGCAATATCCACCGGGAATTCTTGTTCAGGCTCAACGTCAGGAGATGGTTTAGTCGGTGGTCGGTTGACCGGTGGAGCTTGATTAATTTTAGTTCCTTCCTCTAAGGCGATAGCCGGGGTCAGATCTGACATGATGGGCAAGTTTGTCTCGCACGGGATAGGCACCAGGTCGGAAGCCAGGTCCAGTAGCACATTTCCATTATAGGGTACAGGGGTAGGTGTTTTATAAAACGCTTCCAGAATCAGGTAGGTGTATGGTCCTTTGGGGCGCAATTTAAAGATATATTTTTTCCATTCCGTGTTTTCAATACTAATGCTTTGCGCCAACATTTCGCGCCGGTCGCAGGGGCTGGTGCCGGCCCAGATGCGCAATACGGCAGGTTTGGTAAAAGATTTCATGCTTAGGGTATTGTCCCGCAAAGCACTGAGGTACGTCATGGAGCGGCACAAGTGAATGCTGAATTCATAGCAGATGCCTGCCTCCATGGGGCGGCTAAATTGCTGCGAAACTCTTTCCCAGGTGTCGTTTTCACGCACTACCATTCCCAGGTAAGTACGTCCATCCATGGCCGGACGGGTGACTTGAAACTGGCCGCTGGGCTGAATATCCGGGGGAGTCTCATCGGGGAGAAAACCACAGTCACGCCACCCAAAGGGTGTTTTGCAACACGTGGGCACTCCTTCAAAGGACGCATTAGTCAAAGTGAGCGTCGTCTGTGACCAAAGCGGCCCCAAACCCCATAAACATCCGACAACCGCAATAACCCTTAATGTCACTTTTTATTCAGTAAATTTTTCAACAAAAGGTTAACAATGACTAAATCTATATTTTACAAATTTAGTTTATCCCCAAGTATTTTTATAAAAACCTTAACGCAGTTCTCTTCGTGAAAGTTTATTTAAATGCATTTAGTCCGGTCACATCCATGCCGGTGATGAGTAGATGGACATCATGGGTCCCTTCATAGGTCAGGACGGTTTCCAGATTCATCATGTGACGCATAATCGGATACTCGTTTGTGATACCCATACCACCATGTATTTGACGAGACTCGCGGGCTATGTCCAGGGCTATCTGGACATTATTGCGCTTAGCCATTGAAATTTGGGCTGGTGTCGCTTTCCCCACATTGGCTAAAGTACCTAAACGCCAGACAAGCAATTGTGCTTTGGTAATTTCGGTAATCATTTCAGCCAATTTTTTTTGGGTTAACTGAAACTGACCGATCGGCCGATCGAACTGAATGCGTTCTTTACTGTACCTCAACGCCGAATCATAACAATCCAGAGCGGCGCCGATAACTCCCCAGGCGATTCCATAACGTGCTTTGGATAAACAGGCTAAAGGACCTTTCAACCCTTTGACTTCGGGAAAAACTTGTGACTTGGGTACTTTGACATCCTCGAAAATCAGCTCGCCGGTAATGGAAGCGCGTAAGGACCATTTACCCTTGATTTCCGGGGCGGAATAACCCGGTGAATCCTTTTCTACAATCATTCCGCGGATGTTTCCTTCTTCGTCCTTAGCCCATACGACGGCAATATCGGCTACCGGAGAATTCGTGATCCACATTTTAGCTCCGTTGAGGATGTAGTGATCACCATTATCACGGATAGTGGTGATCATTCCGCCCGGATTAGAGCCGTAGTCAGGTTCGGTCAATCCAAAACAACCGATAAATTCACCATCCCCCAGTTTGGGCAGGTATTTGCGTTTCTGGGCCTCGGAACCAAATTTATAGATAGGATACATCACTAATGAACCTTGCACACTGGCCATACTACGGACCCCGGAATCTCCGCGTTCCAGTTCTTGCATGATGACACCATACGCCATTTCATCCATTCCTCCTCCTCCATATTCCAGGGGCAAGGAAGGTCCAAAGGCACCGATTTCGGCCAAACCCTTGAATAAATGTTGAGGACATTCAGCCTTATCAGCATACGCTTCGATAATCGGGCTTACTTCTGCTTTGACCCATTCCCGTACGGCTTCACGAGCCAGAAGGTGTTCTTCTAAAAGCAGCTCATCCATCAGATAATAGTCGTGATGTGCGTATTTATCCGTTTTCTGTTGGCCGTTACCCATGCTGGCGATTTTTTTTCGCAGCAAAGGTAAAGGAATTGGGGTAACCAGACGCGGGGAATAGGAAAAACAATTCAGTGATTTATATTTGCTTAAATCAATTTACCAACGATATGAGCAAAGTGGCTATAGAGGGGATGAAGTTTTTTGCTTATCACGGTTATTATCCGGAAGAGCAGGTCAAAGGAAATCACTTTGAGGTGGATGTATATTTAACCGTTGATTTTATGCGGGCGGCCCAAAGTGACAATATTACGCACACGGTCAACTATGAACTGGTGTATAAAATCTGTGCCAAACATCTGTTAGAGTCTCGACACAAACTTTTGGAAACGCTGTGTTTGAACATTGCCCAGGACGTCTTAAAGGTGGATGTGGATGTTAAAAAGGCGAAAGTAAAAGTGAGTAAACTTTCCCCACCCTTGCCGGGGCCGGTGGAACGCTTTTGTGTGGAAATGACTTTAAAGAACCTGCAAAACGGCTCAAAAGCTAAAGGGGACAAACGCAAAAAGTAACCCGATTTGGGCTTATTAAAAATTGACCTGGGCCTGCAGACGCAACAAACGGCCGCTCTGGAGATTGTTTTGTAAAACATAATCCTCGAAGCGACGCCGAGAAAAGACATAGGCGGCGACCAGTTCAAACTGAGGATAGGGCTGCCATTCCACACCCACTTCTAATTCCCGCACACGATGACTACGGGCATCTAATTCGTGTTTTTTGCCTCCTTCATAATATTGTAATCTTGAAAAAGGCGTAATCACCGCATGCCGTTTTCTGATTATATAAGACAAGGTGATAAAACCCCCATTTAACTTGCGGGTTTCGATGGAGTCGGTGGAGGTATTAAATTCCGGTCCCCGGCCAAAATTATACTCCGCCAAAATGCCCAAGGGCTGCGGATAAAGAACAAAAGTCAAGGCTGTCCTTTGATCAAGATAATTGCGGTCAGGTAAAAATTTTACACCCGGAGAAAGGTTTTCTTTGGGGAGCACGTATTTGCCGGAATAAAATTGTAATCCGGGTTCAATGATTTGATTGCCCAAGTCCAATGGATACGACATCCGGGCCACGACATGTGGTTCGTTGTTCAATTCGGGTCGGTTGGCCGTTTGACCATTGTATACACCCAGACCCAACACGCCATAGTCTCCCGACCCTTTGAGGCCTCTACTGGTTAATTGAGCAAACAATCTGCGGATATGTTCCGGCGCCCAATAAAAAAATACTCCCATGTCCCGTTCGTTGGACACCGCACTATTCAGAGCATCTGCCCGGTCTAGGGGCAGACGATGCTGACTGGACTGCATATTTTCAAATCCGTATGGCACTTTACTTTGGCCGATCCGGAAACGAAATTCATTGCTTTTTCCCAAACCTACATCCATGTAGGCGTCGCGTAATTGCGCAAAATTGAGTGACGTCGAGGACACCTGGCTGGCAAAATCAGGTTGTACATAAAAATAAATGTGTTTGGAAATTTGTCCATAAAAAATGATGCGGATACGCCGAAAAAAAAATCCTCCGTTATCACCCCAGCTCCGGTCACATTGTTCGCATTTGAGGCTGGAATTGGTTTCCAGCAAGCGGTTAAAACGGCCTTGGGCATACCCTCGAATGGCAAACATTTCGTACCACTTACTGGTGGTCGGTAAGGTCTGAACCAAAGGCGTGTCCGGTAATCCCTGGGCCGGCAAATAAACAGCGACCATGCTAACCATTATCCACACCACATGCCGGACCGTGATAAAAATAAGGTGTGTGTAAGCAAGACGAAAAAAATCCGGCATGAGTACTCTAGCATCAATTATGAAGTAAATGTAAAGAAATTGTTAACAAATTATAAATTTATACCAACTAAGAACGGCTTTAATAAGGACTTGGGTTTGATGAGAATATGGCGCTATGGGCATTTCGCTTTTCCTGCTGAGGTATATTGGCAGTGCATTCCGTGATTAAAGTTATCCGGTGGCATTATTTATTGGAAATAGTGGCTTTGTTCGAAGATTATTGTGAATTTTGCGGCGCTAAAAATTGGTTTTATGTACAGATCACATACCTGCGGGGAATTGCGCATGCAACAAATAGGGCAATCGGTCACGTTGGCCGGTTGGGTGCAAGTAGCGCGTGAATTCGGCGGACTGACTTTCGTGGACCTGCGCGACCGTTATGGCATTACGCAGTTGGTCTTCAATATGGAAGAGGATGCTGAACTATGCACTCAAGCCCGCGCTTTAGGCCGCGAATACGTTATCCAAGCCCAGGGCATCGTAAGAGAACGGAGTAATAAAAATCCCAACCGCTCCACCGGAGACATAGAAATCCAGGTCAGCCGTATGGAGGTGTTAAACGCCAGTAAGGTCCCTCCCTTTACTATCGATGATAACACCGATGGTGGTGATGATCTGCGCATGAAGTATCGCTATCTGGACTTACGGCGCACTGCCGTCGCTCAAAACATCATTTTCCGGGCTCAAATGGCCCTGGAAACCCGTAAATATTTATCAGACCATAGCTTTCTGGAAATTGAGACACCTTTTTTGATTAAAAGTACTCCGGAAGGTGCCCGCGACTTTATCGTACCCAGTCGTTTAAACCCGGGTCAATTTTACGCGTTGCCGCAATCGCCCCAGACGTTTAAACAAATCCTGATGGTGGCCGGCATGGACCGCTATTTTCAGATTGTGCGTTGTTTTCGGGATGAGGATTTACGAGCCGATCGTCAGCCAGAGTTCACCCAGATCGACTGCGAAATGGCTTTTGTGACGCGGGAAGATATTCTCAACATGTTTGAAGGACTCACCCGCCATTTGTATAAAACCTTAATAGGCATTGATTTACCCATTCTACCACGCATGACCTATGATGAGGCCATCCGTCGATATGGTTCGGATAAACCGGACTTGCGTTTCGGGATGGAATTTGTCGAAATTAATGACCTGGCCAAAGGTCATGATTTCAGTGTATTTGATAGCGCCGAACTGGTGGTGGGCATCACCTGCCCAGGTTTGGGCGATAATTATTCTAACAACGATCTGAATAAACTGACCGAATGGCTGAAACGACCCCAAATCGGGGCTAAAGGCCTTATTTACATCAAATATCAAAGTGATGGCAGTATAAAATCAACGATCGGTAAATTTTTCTCTGATGAGATCCTACAACAATGGGCCGATCGTTTTGGGGCAAAACCCGGCGACCTGGTCTTAATTTTAGCCGGCGAAGAAGACAAGACCCGCGATCAACTCAATACCCTCCGCCTGGAAATGGGTGACCGGCTGGGTCTGAGAGATCCTAACGTCATTAAACCATTGTGGGTGGTGGACTTCCCTCTTCTGGAATGGGATGAGAAAGAAGGCCGCTTTTTTGCCAAACACCACCCTTTTACTTCTCCGGCAAAAGTGGATCTGCACAAAATGACTTCACGGGATCATCAGGTATTAAAACATCTGAAAGCCGATGCCTATGACCTGGTGGTGAATGGTGTGGAAATAGGCGGAGGATCCATACGTATTCATGACCGGCACATCCAGATGCAGAATTTCGACATTCTGGGCTTCACCCGCGAAGAGGCTGAACGTCAGTTTGGCTTTCTGATGGGTGCTTTCGAATATGGCGCTCCACCACACGGCGGCATTGCTTTCGGTTTCGACCGCCTTTGCGCGGTAATGAATGGCCAGAATTCTATCCGCGATTTTATCGCTTTCCCCAAGAATAATATGGGCCGCGATATGATGATCGAAGCGCCATCTGAGATCGATGAAAAACAGCTGATAGAATTAGCCCTAGCGGTTAAAAAAATTAATAATTGATTAGCGAATAATTATTAATTAAACTGATTAGGAGAGAGGAATATAAAATTATGGCACCCCAAGTATATAAGGTGGTATATTATTATTTTGTGATAATCTGTCCCCAACTGCAGGAAAAATAATTCTGGCATTTTCGGCTACATAATTTATTTATTCATTATGCAAATTTGCCTCACTTGCACCAACCATACCAACTTGTTTTATGGGGATTGGCATTAGCCGGTTAAGGATAATTCGTGACAAATATTGATAAGATCAATCGTTAATTGTCCCCTGTTTTTTCTGCGGTAATTCTGAGCCTTGCGCAGGAAAAACATTTAATATATTTAATGAACATTGTTCATCCATCTGCACCAGATTAAGTTATCAGAGGGCGAAATTATACTCCTGATAATCAAGCAATATTATCGACCTTGAGAAAGAAAAATTTAACACCATCAACCAGAGGACTACTCTGGCCTTGCATTTATGTGAATAATATTATCTTTGTTAATCATGCATAACCCGATAATAGTCAAGGTTCAATGAATAATCTAAGGCAAAATCCGCCTACCCTGCCGTCACAACCGGTATGGGAAGGCATAAGCTCTCTGCTGCAAACCCTCTGGTCAGCCCGGCTGCTCGTGATCTTCAACACCATCATTTTTATAATCTTTACCTATACGGATCAGGGCTACGACATGTTGCTGGCTTTACCGGAAGGGGCGTTGGGGCGCATATTATGGTTTGTTTTGTTCACCGCAGTCGCCGGATACCTGATCTGGTATAGTGGCAGGTTCTTTATTAATCTTAATTATACTGCTACCGGGGAAGAAGACGCGTCTTCAAATTATTATTGGAAATATTACATTCCGCGGTATCTAGCCGTACAGCTGCCGGTTATTCTCAGTACGACTTTATACCACCTAGGCAGCTACCAGTGCAGTCGCGAACATCACACCATCTTGTGGATAGGTGGAGCACTGATCATCCCTTATTTGATTCTTAAAGGATTGGACTGGTGGTTTAAACATTTAATGAAACCGGCTTTGTTTTGGGCTATCGTGTCAGGCCTACTCTTACTCATCCTGGGCGGCGCCATCCGCGATCAGAAACATCACGGGGTTTATTTGATCGCCGCAGGCCAATTACTTTTAGCCCTGTTGCTGGGCAGTTACTTCTACATTCGTCGCCACCAGGCGTATTACGGCTATTTGTCTATTCTAAAAAACATTCATCCACGGTTGGTAGCTTGGACTTTTACGGCCCTCCTGGTTTTGTCTTTTATCTGTTTTAATGTTATGGATGATGTGCGCAGCATCTTTCCTTACCCCGTGCTGATCAGCGGGATGAGCCTTTATCTGGTCGGCATAGGCTTATTATTTGCGACGAGTCGTCAAACGCGCTTTTTTACCGTGACAGCTGTTTTAGTACTCCTCGGCTTAATAATATACCTGAATAATCAGCCCTTTAATACCCATTTGCATGAAGTGCATTACGCTACAGCCCCCTCGCTGCCATTAGAACGGCAGGCGCTACCTGATCATTTTGAAGCCTGGTTAAGCCATCGTCAAAAAAAGATGCGCCAGAAAGACCCCTACCCGATTTTTATGGTGGTGGGCGAAGGTGGCGGCTCCCGGGCCGGCTTGTGGATGAGCCATCTGCTGGCCTCTATACAGGATAGCACCGATGGAGCCTTTACCGAACATATGTACGCCATGAGCACGGTGAGCGGCAGCACGACTGGCGCGGGTACTTTTATTTATTTCCTCAAAAATAATTACGGAAATCTGGGACAGCGCAGCCGTATCATGTTTCAAACCAATTATCTGTCGTCAAGCTTAGCCCATCTGATGGGTCAAGATGCCCTGAAAAGCATTATCCCTGGAATCTATCGGGAGCGTGATGGCCGACACCGGGACCGCGCTGCCCAGCTTGAAAAAGAATGGACTATTGGCGCCTGGAATGCCTTACATGGCCATGATGGTTATGACTTACGGCCAACGGCCGACTCCAGCATGCAGTTGCCTTTCACCTCATTTTGGCAAGCGTATGATGGCCAATATGACCTGGAGATGCCGTTATTATTTGCCAATACAACCAGGGTGGAAACCGGACGCCCGGCAGCGGTCAGTGCTGTACGTCTGCACTCCGCAGACCCAGCCTTTGATATTTTGAGCCATCTGGAAAAGGATGATCACCACCTCTCACTGATTACCGGCATGCACCTCAGTTCACGTTTTCCCATCATCAATGCTATGGGCAAAATAGACGGTTTGGGACATTTCGTCGATGGCGGTTATTATGATAACAGCGGCGCTTCCACCATGAACCATATCCTGGCTGAATTGAGCCGTTATGCCTTTACCGATACGTTTGAAATTAATCTTATCCTGGTGCGCAATCAAAAACCAGGTATGCCTTCCACCAAAAATCAATTACAAATAACCGGTCCTCTGGTAACTCTGTTAAATACGCGCAGTGGTCATAGTTACCAGGCTGTAGAAACCTTGCTCAATCAATTCTCCGCCTCCCAAGTGTTCACCTTTGACCTCCAACACGATCAAACCCACTGCGATGTGTTGCCTCTGGCGCGTTTTTTATCGGCCCGTGCTGCGGAAATTATTATGGAAGATGTGCAGGAAGGTCAAAACCGCGAAAATTTTCAGCGACTGGTGCACAAGATCAGGTTATATGAGCAGAAGAACCGGCTGAGTTATGTAGATTAATGGTGAAAAACTGCAGGTGAAGGACGAAGAACTTCGAACTAAGGAAAATGGTTAAAATGATTAGGGGAACCCAGAATGGCAATTATCAACAATTTTTAAAATTAACTCAACGAGGCAGTTTCATCAACCGATCGGCCATTTGACGATCGTTGGTTAAACGGGGGACTTTATTTTGTTCACCGAGTTTACCGATGGATTTCATGTATTCACGAAAACTATGTAGAGGTAAGGATCGAATAACTAAAGGGCGCAATATTTTCCCGGTAATCAAATCGCGGTAATAAATATTTTGGGCCTGC
>JAYRWN010000054.1:0-2216 GCA_041917975.1 Saprospiraceae bacterium
ACTAACATTACCCAAAATGCCATCTCTAAATATCTTATTATCGAATATTTCAGAAAAAAAATCCTCTCTCAGTGACTCATCCAAATCCAAAGCCCACAAATCCAAAAAGCGGCCACTTTCGAACAGCTCTTCTTTTAGAGCGGGATCAAGATCTAACTTTTTGAGTAATTCTGCTGCCGCATCATCAGAAATTCTTAACAGATGTTTTAAAGCTTCAGCATCCAGGGTCTCGCTGACGACATTCTTCCAGATAATCCAGGCATAGGGTCTTGCCAGTGCTACCCCTCCTTGCATGACATTGGCATTGGAAAATAAATGATGCAACCCTTTAATTATCTTGTCCCGAGGCAATGAACGCAGGTATTTCCATTGTGTGCCGGAATACAATAGTCCATTGATTAAAAAAGCCGAAACAGCACCTATTGCACATTGGCCGGGTGAAAAATTATCCCGGAGCTTACCCTGCTCAAAGGTGCCATCCATAAAACAACTTATGGCAGACGATATGCCAAACTGAGCATACTTGTTTTTTAATTCGATGGTGGCTTCGAACCCGGAAGCCAAGGCCTGATAATAATCCAACTGATCCAGAATGCCTTCTTGAGTGAGAGAATCATCCGGTGGAAATAGTTTTAGTATACCATATTGCACCGCCAGATCAAACATAAATCCCACAGCAAATTCCGTCTTTTTCTCCAGGAAATAACCTTCCAATAATGGGGCGTATTTTCTGAGCATATTACGCGTCAGAATTAACAGCTCCGCGCTGCCTATTTCGGATAATACTATAGCAGCCCCTGGAATTAATACACCCACATCCAATAATGACCCAAAAACCCTTTCAAAATCCCGGAACCATTCACTTTCTGGATTGTAAAAAAACGCATAGTGTTCCAAATCACTCAATACACAGGGATTGGTACAAATTATTCTTTTTAACAGGTCGCTTTTCTTAAAATAGTCGTGATCCCTGTATTTATACAACAGGTCTGCACATTCCGCCGGTTGACTGCATCCACAGGGTCCTTGGATGACCTGACTTTCGTAATAGTTCAATTCATCAAGTGCAAATGAAACAATTTGAGTACTGTCCGTGGATTCTTTTAAATGGACCGGGTTTAAACTGTCCGTTACAATGACGTGATTGCAGTCGGGCTCAATATATCCGGCAAACGTATAACAAGGGCTGGCTGAAATACTTTTGTAAACATCCTGGCTTAATTTTACCGGCTTGCCATTGGCATCATTCCCGGTTTCAAAATAGCCTAAAAACGTATGGGTCTGTTGATTCCACCACCCGGCATATTTTTTATTATCTAACTGAAAGCCTACTAAACTCCCTTTGGGCCAGGCTCCGCCATCACGGCTATAAAATGAAACAACGGCATTTTTAGGCAGCGTGAATTTTTCATGACTTGGGGTAATGGCGGCAAAACAATCTTTTTGCCCCGAATATTCAAAAACCACATAATCCGCGGTCATAAATGCTTTCTCCGGGGCAATTCTCCCGCCTTCTTCATCCTCCTGAAACAAATACAGCCGCAGCTCCGGGTCATAAATCTGCGACCAGTGCACGTACGGGAGAGCCAGGCCGCCGCCGTAATCCATCAGCCAGTCCGTCGCAGACAGCGGGATGGCGTAGCGCGTAAACGGGTGCTCCAGCATAAAGATGCCGTGGCCCAGTTCGTGGGCGGCCGTAGCGGCCAGGGCGCCTTTGTGCTCCTCGCGACCATCCCGGAAAACGTATCCAAACTGCCGGGCCAGCGGCATAAACCCCGCCAGACCGTTGCTGGCCGGCGCACCGGCGAACACCAGGTAATAAACCTCCGGACGGTAGGCGCTGCCCAACTGGCGGCGCAGGTAGGCATTCAGGTTTTGTAAGCCGCTGCTGTAATTAGCAAACGTGCCGCTGTCGTCCATGGGGATGGCGCCGGAAGCATCCAAAAGCTCTTCCGGCAGAGGCAGGGATGACGGCGGCGCCAAACGGTACGTCACCGCGACCGGGTCGAAAATGGATTGCAGCGCCGTGGACAGATTTTCCGGAACGGACACCTCCCCCAAAGCGATCGGAACCACATTCACCTCCCGGCCGGCTAAGTGCAGTAAACGGAAAAAACCGACCAGCTCATAACGCTCCCCCACCTTGCGGCAGGCCAATACGGTCTCTGCGGCGCTGGAAAATAAGCCAGTCACCTCCAGCGTAAGCGTCCGGCCAC
>JAYRWN010000055.1:0-22614 GCA_041917975.1 Saprospiraceae bacterium
GACTATCGATGGTGAAGCTGTTGAAAAGAAATTGGTGCTTACCGTATCGGATCTGAAAAAAAAATTTCAAACCATTTCTAAACACATTTTACTGGAATGTGCCGGAAATGGGCGGAAGGAATATCAGCCACCTGCAAAAGGTAATCAATGGACCTTAGGTGGAGTAGGGTGTGCCAAGTGGACTGGTGTAAGGTTAAAAGATGTGTTATTAGCAGCCGGGGTAAAGTCAAACGCTAACTACATCGGTTATTATGGGGCTGATAAACACCTGAATGGTAAACCTGGAGAAATTCCCATTTCCCGGGGAGTACCAATTTCCAAAGCGTTGGAAGACGACCATTTAATAGCATGGGCAATGAATGACCAGGAGATACCTATACATAATGGAAGGCCTTTGCGTTTAGTCATCGGTGGTTGGCCAGCATCTTGCTCCGGCAAATGGTTGACCCGCATAGCGATAAGAGATAAAGAACATGATGGACCTAAAATGAAAGGTCACTCTTACCGTGTACCATGCAAACCGGTGGAACCTGGGGCTGAAGTTGCTGAAAAGGACATGTGTATCATCGAAAGTATGCCGGTAAAATCTCTGATTACTTATCCGCAAACCGGAGGTCTTTTGGGAGTAGGTAAAAAACTTCAGATCAGGGGACATGCCTGGGCTGGTGATCTGTCCGTCAAAGAGGTGTGGTGGTCCATTGATTTTGGAGAAACCTGGCATCCTGCTCAATTATCATTGCCCGTCAACCGTTTTGCCTGGCAGCGTTTCACCGCACTAGTTTCTTTTCCCCGTACCGGATATTATGAAGTATGGGCAAGAGCCCATGACGAATTGGGCCGTGCCCAACCAATGGTATTACCCTCTTGGAATCCTGAAGGATATCTGAATAATTCGTGTCATCGCATCGCAGTTAAAATAGTGTAAATAATGCGCTTTAGTATAAGTTTTTGGTGGTGGACCCTCCTGGTCTGTAGCTTTATTTATGTCGTGTTCCGAACAGTTACGGATGCGCCCGTACTAAGCAGCCCCAAAATTGAAAACCAATCACTCCCGGTCGTTTTAAACGGTCTGGATAAAACCACCGGATTAGTCATTAACCCTGGTTTTGAATTGATCAGAAGTCAATGTACCGGCTGCCATAGCGCAAAATTAGTGACCCAAAACAGACTGAATAGGTCTGGTTGGGAATCGGCCATACGCTGGATGCAGCAAACTCAAGGGCTATGGGACCTGGGTGATTATGAATCTAAAATATTAGATTATTTGGAAATCAACTATGGTCCAGAACCCTCCGGTCGTAGAAAGAACCTAGAACTTGCTGACAGCGATTGGTATCCGATTCAAGAGTAAAGGTGATAAAAATATTGTTTCAGCTGGCGGAAATCCCTGCGCAGGCCTCTTTCATGCGCTGCAATCCCAGTTTAGCTACAGCCAATGCATCCAATTTGTAATATTCAGGATTAAATAGTTCCAAGGATAAAACAATAGTTTTATTCGGGCGGACCAGATTAGATAATATATCTTTTAGCGGTGCGATACCATCACCCAAGTGTACACGATCACTGTCTTTAATGTTTTCACGACTAAAATCTTTCGGATAATCGTTTACATGAAATATTTCGATGGCATGAGAGCTTAATAACTTTACGCTGTCAAAATCCGAACCTCCTTTGTACAAGTGATAAATGTCAGCAAGGATATGGGCTTGCGGATGTCCACTTTCGGCAGCCACATACAAGACTTGACTGAGTTTGTTTAGATTTTTTGAAAATCCCCACAGCTCTAATTGTGGTAGGACGCCCTCTTGCCGGCCGATTTCGGCGATGGCATAAAACCGCTCTGCAGCAGCATCCAGATTAAGACCCGGTTCATTTGTAGCGCCGAAAGGAGGGGCGGCGATACGTCTGCAACCAATGGAGGCTAAAAGACCCATTTCCTTTTTTAGTTGTTCTTGTGCATTTTTCCGTTGGGTGTTATCGTCGACTATCCAAGGAGCAAATCCGATGGCGTCCTCGATAGTTAAACCCAGATCTTGTGCTTTTTTTCTTAATTCTGAAGCGGAGCCACCCTTTTGTTGGTATTCCTGAAGACCGTTGATCCAAATCTCTATACCATTGAAACCAGCTTTTGCAGCCGTCTCCATATCTTTTACAATTCCTTGGTTCTGACCCCGAATGGTACTGGTGTTCAAACAAAAACTAAATGGCTTATTATTCTTTTTGGATGATTGTTCAGCACCAAATACTGAGGAGTTCTTAACGAATGCAGTGAGGGCGATCGCACTAGCTGAACTTATTAATTCTCTTCTCTTCATTGCCTTTAATTCATTCGAGTATATGAAGATAATATTAAACCTGAATCACGGCCAAGTAAATACTTGTCCCTGAAATTTTTCAGGCTATTTTTTGATAACCAACTTCTGCACTCCTCTGGTTTTAGTGGTCAAGGCATAAATCAGGTAAACCCCATCCGGCAATTGGTCTAATGCAAGGGGGATATTTTTCTGACCTGGTATTATATCATGCTGTTCCAATATTTTACCATCCAGATTAGCTATATATAAGTTGAGTGCTTCCATTTGGGGCGTAAAACCCAGAGTAACATAATCCTTAGCCGGATTGGGATAAACACTGAAATTAATATTGCTATCGGGAAGCGGTGTAGAAGTTGTTGATCCCTGGTCTAAAGTAAAGTCAACAACGTTGCCAAAATGGATTCTGCCGCTTGCATGCGGTGGATCAAGATAGCTGAAAACCATCCGCATGTTAAGATATTGATTTTGAAAAGCTGGCAATTGTACATTAGTGTTACCGAGTTCCTGAAGAGTATCCGAAGTGTAGAGAATACGTTCGAATGTGCCATTTTCATCCAAATCAGCATATACACTGATCATACCACCCACAGGAAATGGATAAAATCTTCCCGCGGGGTCGAGGAAATATTTTTGTCCGACCACCATGCTTTCCCACTGGATGGTTAAAGGTTGATTCGAGGCAACTTGAATAGTTTGCAGGATGGATTGGTAACCTGGTCGTTGACAACCAAGGCAATTTGTGCAAGAGTCTGACCATTCCTGGCCATTGATGATTAATTTGGTGATTCCCGCCGCTTCCGGAAATAAGCTGTATGCGTATTTATCCGGAGTCTCATCGCACGAGGTCTGAATGTTTAACACCTGGCCAATGGAACTGAAGGAATCTAAACATTGTCGTTGAACATTTAATTCATATGAAGTACAAGGCAATAATCCTTTTAAATTAAAGGCCTTGGGCAAGGGATACAGCAGTGGACGACGAAAGCAGCCTTGCTCACAAAGGCATCCCGGATACCACTTCGTTTGATCATAATGTAACCCAATGGGATTTAATCCACCTTCATAAAAGGAGACCTCTTGCCACTCATCATCCCCCAGCTGACGGTAAGTAACGGTGTAATTATCAAACGGATTCGGTTTGATTGAATCCTCCCAGCTAATTAGCAATTGGGTAAGTGCGACCTCATCTATTTTAATGTTGAAGGGGGCAGGACATGGTTCAGATTCACAAAACGTAGTGATAAAAATACCTTTAGTGAAAGTCTCTTCGAGGCAATCCATTTTAATCTGTAACTCATAAGTAAAGCAAGGGAGCAATTTTTTTAGAAATAACTGGTTACGCCGAAATTCTAGGTTTGCAGAAATAAATACTGGACAAGGTGGGTTAATACACAACGTTCTTGTCAGCGTATCATAGGTCCATGGACCTTCTTTTATTCTATATCTAATGACTTGTTCTCCCGGATATTCTAACAGGTTAGAATATAATGCCATAGTGGTTGCCGACCAGGGCTCTGCATCGAAACTTACTGCCGGGCAGGTTCTAACTTCAAAAACATAGTTATCCTGTAAGCGGGCATAATTCCAATGAATTCCACTAAAGCTTATCGTATAAGTGTTTTCTAAAAATTTGCCAAGTAAAATGCGGGCGGTAAATGGTTTGAAATCGAAGTCTGTTGGTATAGTATCCAACCAGGTCAATTGGAGTTCCAGGTGGTTCTCTTTGTGTGTTAGTACTGATGAAGATTGTAAGTAAGCGCCGGACTTTTTTAAACCGGATATTTCTATCCAAACTTCATCAGCAGGCTTTGCCGGAGATGGACTAATGTTAACTATTTCCGGATCAAAATAATAAAGCTGTTCAGTTTGAAATTCCGGGCCCTCCGCCCAGCTGGTATCCCCTGGACTACATACTTTGGCCAGCCGCCAGTGGTAATTTGTAGATGGGCTAAGCTTATTTAAATGATGAGAAGTCGCCCCGTCCTCTAAAGCAATATAGGTGAAGTTGCTTGCTTCATTGGACCGGTAAGCCAACACGCCGGGTAAGGGGGATAAAGTACTCCAGGTGAGGGTTATGTCTGTACTGGTTATTTTTTCGGTGGCCAGGTCGGCAGGTGGCAAACACTCATTTGTGACTTCAAAAATTTTAGTATAAGTATCTTCACTAAATTCAGCCTCAAATGTCCAAATACCGCTAGACTCATTGACCGGTAGACGATAGGTCCAGTAACGGTATTCGGACCACGCATCGTAAGTATTTTCAAAAGTCCAGGTTGCAAAGACAGTATTTTCCTCATCCAATATGCGGTAATTCACTTGTTGATCTTTTCTTAAATCCCTGGTAAATGAGAAAAAATACACTTCGTCACCCGGATTAAATACTTTTTGTTCCCTGGTTAATTCCGGTTTGGGACATGATGTATAAAATGGAACGCCGCGGTTGGTGGATAATTTTACGATTGCAGGCTGCCAGTAAGCTGGCTGATTGTCCCACCAAGATGTGGAGTTAGTCTTATTACATGGCCCCGTATAAGGATCAATAAAATGCCCATCGGCATCTCTTACTTCAAAATGCAAATGTGGGTAATTGCTGAACCCAGAGCTGGCAACCAACCCGAGATAGTCGCCTTGTTTTACCTGCGCTCCAATATCTTTGGAAGTTACGCTTCCTTCCTTGAGGTGCCAATACCACGTTTGCGAACCATCCGGATGGGTAACGATGACATAATTTGCCGCTGATCCTGCTCCCCAGACGCAGACCCGATCATAGCCGCCATCGGATTTTGCCGAAATGTAACCATCAGCTGCTGCGATCACTTCAACTTGCCCTTCTTCCAACATTTTCCATGGAAATGGCCATAAACCGATGTCTGTACCGCTGTGGTTATATCCTTGGATATCATAGGTGCGATGACCACAATTATAATCTCTGGTCGATCCAAAGGATTCGTCATGATCTGCATATTGTAAAATGGTATAATAGCTGGGATCGGCAAACGTGGGCTTTGGTCTTAAAGGCCAGGCTAGTTTGGTGAGTTTCCTGGCATATTTACTCAATTTGCCTTGTGATCTTAAATAATGGTGTGTTTGCTCCAATTGTACTTTTGCTGCAACAAATTCCTCTGATGCTATACATGGTTGGGTAGGTCGTGAAGGCAGTTGTTGCCCTAACGCGGATTGGAGAAAGACAAACACAATGCATAAGCCCAGCAGTCGCATGAAGTCAGGTATTATAACCAAAAAGACGTGTGATTTTCAATGTCGGTTGGTATATAAAAGTTAAGGTAGGTATAAAAACTAAATTTATACGTTCCAATAGTTGATCGAATTCACGGGAGACCAAATAAACCGGATGGGGGTGGAGTCTGATGTATTTATCTACCCAATAGTACTGAGGTGTCGGCACATAATGAAGTCCCTTAAATTTGGAAAAATCAAATGCTGCAGGTATTTTGAAGCTACTTTGCCTAAACCCACATAAAAATAGATGACTGGATGATTTTCGGAAGGATTTTTCATGCTTCAAAAATAGGCAATTAACAGGCACTTGAGGTCATTAATTCCTCACAACACTTTGCTAAATAACTGTATTTTCACGGCTGACCACTTACCAGCAGATGTCCAAGGGAGTACGTGATATGCTTATCGCGGTGATTTGTTTCGCCCTAATGAACCTTTGCATCAAACTTTTACCGGGCATTCCTTCGATGGAAATTGTTTTTTTTCGATGCCTGATCGCGATGCTGATGAGTTTTTATTTTTTACGTGGAATACCGGTTTCCTGGTGGGGTAAAAACCGGCTTTTTCTGGCTTTACGTGGCATTTTCGGTACCATGGCACTCTATTTCTTTTTTGTAACGGTTAAGCACATCCCTTTTGCCAGTGCTGTGACCTTAGCATATACCTCGCCCATATTCACCACAGTATTAGCCTCGTGGTTTCTTAAAGAGAAAGTTGCCTGGTTTCAATGGGTTTTTTTCGGCATTTCCTTCTGCGGTGTCGTTCTCCTGAAAGGTCTGGACACGCGTATCCCTGTACAATATTTTACTTTTGGATTATTGTCAGCCATCTGTTCTTCCTTAGCCTACATTATGGTTCGTTGCATGAAAGAAACAGAACATCCTCAGGTGGTAGTTTTACATTTTCAAGTCATTGGTACAGTGGCTGGTTTGGCTTTAAGTATTGGTCATTTTGTTATTCCAAGTGGCTGGTCGTGGTTACTGGTGGTTCTAGTTGGCATCCTGGCTTTTGTCGGGCAAGTTTACCTGACCTATGCCTTGCAAGGTGAAAAAATAGGAGTCGTTTCCAGCCTCAATTTCAGTGGAGTGGTTTTTGCAGCCGGATTTGGCTGGCTTTTATTTAAAGAACATATCACCTTGGCTAATCTGGTAGCCATTATATTGGTGGCGGTGGGAGTGATCGGTAATATTTGGGTTGATAAAATAACCACCAGCACGGGTCAAGGGGTAAAATAAGATTATAAAAAATTGGCGTATTTTAAATAATATACCAAATGGTATCTATATTTGTTCCGGTGAAAATAAAAGCTGAAAATACCAAATTTCATATATTGGAGCAATCCGCACAATTAATAAATATAAAAGGATATGCGGCAACTTCTCTTGGAGATATTACAGCAATTACCGGATTGACAAAAGGAGCTATCTATGGACATTTTAAGGATAAAGAGGAATTAGCGCTTAAGGTTTTTGACTACAATTTCACCATGCGCATGGGTGACCTGACCAGGTACCTCTCCGCTTATCCGGATCCTGTTGAAAAATTGTTGGCTCTGATTAACTATTACCGGACAGATTTTGTTATAAGATTTTGGCAAACAGGAGGTTGTCCGGTAATAAATACCGGAGTTGAAGTGGATGACCAGTTTCCGGTCCTTAAAGAAGCAGTAAATCACGCAATCACCCATATGCTAAAGGGGTTAAATAAATTGGTTTCAGATGCGCATAAGGCCGCGGGAAGTTCTATTGCAATAGACATCCCTTATTACACCTATGTAATTTTTTCAGCCATTCAAGGGGCATTATTAACTACAAAGACTACCGGGGATACAAAATATTTACACTATACTTTAGATCATCTTGAAAAAATGATCCGAGACGAAATATTATGATTGAATTTGTTAAATATACCATTTGGTATAAAAAAATTATCCATGATTCCAGATTTTGAAGGGCAACCAAGTTCCAGAGTATTGGTACGATTTGGGGACTGCGATCCCTTAGGACATTTAAATAACAGTCGTTATCTGGATTATTTTATCAATGCACGGGAGGATCATGTTCGTGAACATTACGGATTGTCGCTTCGGGAGTATTATTTACAAGGATTTAGTTGGGTCATTGCCCAAACAAACATCAGTTATTTGCGCTCTGCCAATGTTGGTGAATGGATTCAGATACAAAGTGCTATTCGCCACTTTACCCATGACGAATTGTGGGTGGAAATGGTAATGTGGTCTGAAGATTTTAACCAATTAAAAGCCGTTTTATGGTCCAAACTGGTACACGTTGAGATTAAGGCGGGTAAACGTGCCCCGCATAGTGCCCAGATGATTGATAATTTACTCAGTCAAGCCGTCCGGCCGATATTTAATCCCTACGAAATTACTTTCGAAAATAGAGTCGCAGAGATAATCAGACAAATAAAAAGTAGATCATAATTCAAGAATTTACGAATTCAGTGATGTTTGTTTTTAATCACATTTTAATCATTCTGTAACAGGGCCGTTGAAGTTTTCCACTAAAATCAAATGGTGTAGTGGCTTTCGTGATATCTTCGATTAAAGCATTTTTGATCTTATCTTCATAAAGGACGAAACGTCGGGCATTAGTGGAAAAAAATAAGGTACCTCCTATGGCAACCTTTGATAATACCAGGTTGATCAAAACATCATGATCACGCTGAATGTCCAGTGTGTCAAGCATCATCTTACTGTTGCTGAAAGTTGGCGGATCAAGGATAACCAGGTCATAATATTCGTTGGGAAGAGTAGGGAGCACCTTTAATACATCAGCCTTTAAAAAACGGTATTTGGATTTATTTTCCAGTTTATTGATCTGCATATTTCTAATAGACCAATTGATATAAGTATTGGATAAATCTATGCTTAGTATTTCCGCAGCACCACCTGCTGCTGCATAAACTGTGAATGAACCAGTATAAGAAAATAAATTTAAGACTTTCCGGCCGTAACTGAGGTTTCTAACCATGCTCCGAGTGAGCCGATGGTCCAGAAATAAGCCGGTATCCAGATAATCGGTCAGATTAAGAATAAACTTTAAATCGCCTTCGCTGACTATGCTGTTTTTTTTGATGTCATTAAGTTTTTCATATTGGTCGGTGTGGTGGTTCTTGGGGTTTCTGTAGCGCAGATAAAGGTGTGTACCCGGTATATCCAGGACCTGGCAGATGACCTCGCGACTCATGTTTATCCATTTTAAATAAGCTTGTTCATCCAGTTTGTGATGCGTATGGTATTCAGCGGCAAAAGCTACCTCTCCATAACGTTCGATGGTCCAAGGAAATTCTGGTAGATCACGATCATAAATACGGTAGCATGATATCCCTGCTTGTTTGGCTTGCTTAGTCCTGTGCCGGTAAACTTTGAATAACCGGTTATAAAACATGTTTTTTTTCTCTTCAGGACTCATAAGAAAGCAAGATAATACTCGGCGCCGAACCTTTTTACTTTCGTTCTGGAATGATTTTCACGTAGGTTTCTGACAATAGCTTAACCGATGAGGAATATTATTTAAAAATGTCCTTACCAATGACTTGGCTCATTGTCATTTTATGTAATTATCCACACCTTTGTTTTCAGACAGTAAGGTGTAGGGATCAATTGAAGTAACTTTGATCCATGTAAGAATTAGATTTAGGTTTAATGAAATGCCAGAGGCCATGTTCCATAACAGGGTCTCTGGCATTTTAGGGGGTAGGATTATCTCTGACTAATGGAATGTTATTTGCATAAGCTATCACTGATCTCTTCATAAAATTATATGTTATATTTTTTTAATCTGTAGTACAGGATGGTTGCAAAATTAAGATTATGCGTTAACTTGCGTGGTCGTTAAAAAAAGCCTTGTCCGGTGGAACCAACGAATATTAATAATCCAGAATATTTTCATAAAGTAGTTGATTGTCAATATGCTTGTCCTGCACATACGCCCGTGCCGGAATACATCAGACTCATCGCAGCCGAACGGTATACCGAAGCCTACATGGTTAATTGGGAATCAAATGTATTTCCAGGCATACTCGGTCGAACCTGTGACCGTCCTTGTGAACCAGCCTGTCGCCGGGGGAGAGTAGAAGAGGAGCCAGTGGCTATTTGTCGATTAAAAAGGGTGGCGGCGGACCATAAAGGTGATGTTAGTAAGCATATACCTTCCGGTCCATTTACTCCCAATGGCAAGAAAGTTGCCTTAATAGGAGGAGGACCAGCTTCATTAACCGTGGCCAGGGACCTGGCACCGCTTGGTTATCAATTACACTTGTTCGATGACCAGGATTTTGGAGGAGGGATGATGCGCAGCCAGATTCCATCTTTTCGTTTACCCGAAAGTGTATTAAACGAAGAAGTTGGATTTATCCTTAACATGGGTGTCATGACTCATTTTAAAACTTTTGTTTCCAGCATGAAGGATCTGCTTGGCAAAGGTTATGATGCTGTTTTTGTTGGGACGGGTGCTCCAAAAGGGAAAGATTTGCCAGAGTTAGAAGGTCGCTGGGAAGCCCCAGATCACATCCACGTTGGTATCAATTGGCTCGCCAATGTGGCTTTTGCGCATATTAATAAAGTAGGTAAGAAAGTATTGGTATTGGGTGGGGGTAATACAGCCATGGATTGTTGTAGAACTGCCCGTCGATTAGGAGGTGAAGACGTAAAGGTGGTGGTGCGAAGTCCGTTTAATGAGATGAAAGCTTCGCCGTGGGAAATAGAGGATGCTCAACATGAAGATATACCGATTTATAATAATCATGTGCCAAAACGTTTTGTCATTGAAAGTGGCAAAATCAAGGGAATGACCTTCGATAAAGTGGAAGCCAAATATGATGAAAAAGGCAAAAGGACTCTCGTTTCGACCGGTGAGCCGGAAGTGTTTTTTGAAGCTGATGATGTAATCATTGCAGTAGGCCAAGAGAATAGTTTTCCCTGGATAGAAAGGGATTTGGGTATAGAGTTTGACAAGTGGGAAACTCCAGTCTTGAATACCACCACCTACCAATCTTCCCTTCCAAACGTCTTTTTCGGTGGCGATGCGGCATTAGGACCAAAAAATGTTATTACGGCCGTGGCCCATGGTCACCAGGCTGCCATTTCTATTGATCTCTTTTGCCAAAATAAAAATGTAGCCGACAGACCTGCACCCAAGACCAACTTGTTTAGTCAGAAAATGGGTATACATGAATGGATATATGATAATCAAGTAGAGCCCGATCTGCGTTATAAAGTACCCCACGCCGCTAAAGAAAAAACGCTCCATGACCGTATGATGGAGGTGGAATTAGGGTTCAATATTGAGATGGCCTTTAAAGAAGCGCAGCGGTGTTTGAATTGTGATGTTCAGACCATTTTTAACACGTCAAAGTGCATTGAATGCGATGCTTGCGTAGATATATGCCCTACATCTTGCATAACATTCACCACCAATGGCGAAGAAGAGGAGTTACGTACCCGTCTTAATGCTACCGCCACCAATATTTATCAGGATCTGTATGTGTCTACACCTTTGCCAACCCAACGGGTGATGGTAAAAGATGAGGATGTCTGTCTGCATTGTGGCCTCTGCGCCGAACGCTGCCCGACGGCGGCTTGGGATATGCAGAAATTTTTATATAACGTAACAAAAGCTGGTTAATATATGCCAACTGATATTATAGTTAATGACGTATTAGTCAGATTCGCTAATGTCAACGGTACGGGTTCAGCAAGCGCAAATACCTTATTTGCCAAATCCATCTTCAGAATGGGAATTCCCGTATCGCCCAAAAACATTTTTCCCTCAAATATTCAGGGCTTACCTACCTGGTATGAAGTGAGGGTAAATGAAAAAGGTTATCTCGGACGCCGTGAGGGCATCGAAGTGATGGTTGCGGTAAATCCACAGAGCTTTGCTGAAGATGTAGCATCGGTAAAACCTGGTGGATATTTCATCTACGACAACTCCAAATGGCTTGAAGAACGGTTTATCCGGCCAGATCTGCATTACATAGGAATTCCAATGATCGAAATGTGCAATGCAAAATTTTCAGATGCCCGGGTAAGGCAACTTTTAAAGAATGTGATCTATGTCGGTGCCTTGACGGCTTTGCTGAATATCGAGATTGATGTTGTAAAACAGCTCATTACAGAGCAGTTTAAAGGCAAAGAAAAGTTAGTCCAGTCAAACTTTGAAGCACTGGAAATGGGTATAAACTATATTAAAGAGCATTACGAATTGCCGATCAAATATCGTGTGGAAAGACGTAACCTGGTAGGTGATGCCATCATGATTGATGGTAATACTGCCTGTGGATTAGGAGCTCTTTGGGCGGGAGCCACTGTGGCCGCGTGGTATCCGATCACACCTTCTACCTCTTTAGTCAATGCCTTTGAAGAGTATGCCCAGCAATTGCGCAAAGATCCGGAAACGGGGAAAAACAATTTCGCGGTAGTCCAAGCAGAAGACGAACTTGCCGCGATAGGTATGGTCATTGGAGCTACCTGGAATGGCGCCCGTGCATTTACTGCCACCAGCGGACCAGGAGTATCCTTGATGAACGAATTTTTGGGCTTAGCTTATTTTGCTGAAATTCCCGCCGTATTGATTGACGTTCAACGAGGTGGACCCTCTACCGGAATGCCCACCAGGACTCAGCAATCTGACCTTATGCTGGCTTTTTATGCTTCACATGGTGATACTAAACACCCATTGCTTTTGCCAGCCGATCCCCATGAGTGTTTTGAACTTACAGCCCAAGCTTTCGACCTTTCAGAACGTTTACAAACGCCGATTATGGTCATGACAGACCTTGATCTGGGTATGAATGACCACATGAGTAAGCCATTTCGGTGGGACCCGAACCGGAAGTTCGATCGCGGAAAAGTGTTATCCAAAGAGGATCTGGATCGTTTGGAAAAATGGGGACGTTACCTGGATGTAGATGGCGATGGCCTTTGTTATAGAACTTTGCCGGGAACTCATCCAACCAAGGGCGCCTATTTTGCCAGGGGAACATCCAGAGATGAATTTGCACGATACAGCGAAAGTGAATTTGCCTACAAGCTAAATATGGACCGGCTTTTGGTAAAATGGGAAACAATTAAGAAAGTTATGCCCAAACCACACTTCTATCAAAATGAAAATCAAAGCCAGTATGGAGTGATATTTTTTGGAACTACTACCAGTGCAGCCGAAGAGGTATTAGACCGGGCCAAACAGGACGGATTGTATCTTGATGCTATGCGACTGAAAGCGGCGCCTTTTGATATAGAGGTAAAAAAATTTATTGATGACCACGAAACGGTATTTGTCATCGAACAAAACCGCGACGCTCAAATGCGCTCCATTCTCATCAACGAATTAGAAATAAGCCCGGAAAAACTGGTTCGCATCCTGCATTATGATGGTATGCCCATCACTGCTGATAATATTGAAAAAGTGATTAAAACGCACTTAACAACTATCTTGGTTTAATTCCTAACATATTCAACATGACTTATCAAAGACCTCAGTTTCGTCATCCTAATTCGCCCAAAAATGACTTAGGATATGACCGTAAATATTATGAAGGGGCATTATCCACCTTGTGCGCTGGTTGTGGACACGATTCCGTAAGTGGCGCTATTATCCAGGCCTGCTTTGAACTTAATGTGGAACCCCATCATGTAGCTAAAATGTCAGGGATCGGTTGCTCTTCGAAAACACCAACCTATTTTTTAAGCAACTCTCATGGATTTAACACCGTCCATGGACGTATGCCTTCGGTAGCCACCGGTGCTTACCTGGCTAACCGGGAGCTCAAATATCTGGGAGTATCTGGTGATGGTGATTCTGCGTCTATCGGGATGGGCCAGTTTGTGCATGCCATACGGAGAAATCTCAACATCACCTACATCGTGATGAACAATGGGTGTTATGGCTTAACCAAAGGGCAGGATAGTGCTACAGCGGATAGTGGGTCCATCAATAAGTCAGGATCTATCAATCCATTTCAGGCTATTGATATGGCAGGCATGGCACTAGAACTTGGTGCCAGTTTTATTGCCCGTAGTTTTTCCGGCGATAAAGATCAGTTGATTCCGCTTATTAAGGCAGCCATGTCTCATCCCGGATTCGCATTAATCGATGTTATATCACCTTGTGTGACTTTTAATAATAATAAGGGCTCAACAAAGTCTTATTCATATGTTAGAGAGCACATTGATGCTACCGAACCTTTGGATTTTGTGCCTCGTAAAAAAGAAATTATGGTTACGCATGATCCCGGAACTACCCAACCGGTTAAATTACATGACGGATCGATGATTTATTTGCAGAAGATAAATCAGGATTGGGACCCTACAAATCGCCGAGCCGCCGTGAATAAAATTTATCTGGCCAGAGAAAGCGGTGACATACTCACTGGCCTGATATTCATCGATACGCAAAGTCAAGATTTGCATCAGGCGTTGGGAACTACAAATAAAAAGCCGTTAAACCGGATGACCGAGCAAGATTTATGGCCTGGCGATCATGCTTTGGAGACGATCAATGCTGAATTTCGTTAACATATTTGGATTTATTTAAAAGGGTAATTCATGAAAACTATTCTGTCGATATCGGTTTTTCTTACGTTGTTGTTAAATGTGTGTACTGCCCAAAAGGCACTGTTTAAGGCCATGGATTTTACCGGAGAGGGTTTGTTTTCTCAGAACATTGAAGGTCCGGCTTTTGATGTTGCCGGTAACCTTTATGTGGTTAATTTTGGACGTGACGGGATAATTGGCAAGATCGACCATCGCGGAGTTGGTGAAGTGTTTGTTGAGTTGCCAGAACCCTCGATAGCTAATGCGATCCAATTTGATCAAGCCGGCCAGATGTACCTGGCTGATTTTATGGGGCATAATATTCTTAGGGTTAATATGCAAACCAAAGCTATTGAGGCCTATGTACATGATGAGAGATTTAATCAACCTAATGATATCTGCATCAACAAACGTGATCAACTATTTGCTTCTGATCCTAGTTGGAAAAACAGTACAGGTCAATTGTGGCGTATAGATCCTCCGGGCAAAGCCGTTTTATTAGACGGCAATATGGGGACCACCAATGGCATCGAATTAAGTCCTGATGAAAAGCTATTGTACGTGAATGAAAGTGTGCAACGCAAAGTATGGGTGTTTGATGTTGATCCTAGCGGACAGGTAAGTAATAAAAGGTTGTTCACCCAGTTCGATGATTTTGGGATGGATGGGATGAAATGCGATAAAAAAGGAAATTTATACATCACCCGTCACGGCAAGGGCACTATTGCTGTTTTTAATCCTCAAGGTCAACTTATCCGAGAAGTAAAATTAAAAGGTAAAAGTTGTAGCAACCTTGTTTTCGGTGGACCTAATGGCACCATTGTATTTGTTACTTTGCAGGACCGCGGAGCCATGGAGTATTTTCATAATGATATTCCTGGAAAAAATTATTAACCAGATTCGATTATATTCATAGATCGTAATTTTATATCATACCAGGTCTATGATTATTTAAATTGCTCCAAACAACATATTCCGGGGATATAATATTAATAGTTGTTCTATTTCTTATAGATATATCATAATTCTTATTCGAATGATGCGAGGATGATTTTAAATTCGATATAATTATTTCAAGCAGCACCGACCAGAGTTACCTTTTTAAAGTAGCTCAGAATTGTTAAAGGTTATTTCAAAAAAATGGTCAGCTTATAGCTGAAATAGATTATGGTTTGATTACCTTATTTTGGGCTTTTTGCATCAGATTTTGATTATCTCCCTCTTTATGTTTTTTAAATACCTGGAAACGGGACGGAAATTCTTTTACTGGCCAGTTATTATTGCTTTCATTGACATCCGCCGTTTCTTTATTGGGATCTAATTTGATGCCGGTTACTTCTTTATTTTTGATAAATACTTTAGAAAAAGCATTTTCATTTTTACGCCACACTTCTACTGGGATGGTCTCAGTTTCGGTGGTACCATCTTTAAAAGTCCATTCCAAAATAAGTGGCATAACTAATCCTCCTTTGTTGGAAAAAAATAATTGGTAATAATTTTTGTCTCCATATTTTTCAATCTTTTCCTGATTAGAATATTGTTCCCCAAAAACTATCGTCTTATAATATTGTATCGAATCTTCTGTGGTCCAAGGCTGATAAAAGGTATAAAAATCCTGTAAGGTTGAATCTTTTTCTACCGGAAAAGCAGTGTTGTTTTGGCGGTAACGTACTTTGGTTAAATGGTCGTAGGGTTTATTTTCTTTGATGACAAAAGTATCTATAAAAGATACCGGATTATTTTCCAGATCAACTTTAAACCAACGAATACTATCAATACTAATATCCACCGATTCTATACCAAAAAACCAACCACGCCAAAACCAATCTAAATCCATACCGCTGGCATCTTCCATGGTGCGGAAAAAATCAGCCGGGGTAGGGTGTTTAAATGCCCATCGACGACAATATTCCCGAAATGAAAAGTCAAATAATTCTCTTCCCATTATGGTCTCGCGCAAAATATTCAGTGCTGTAGCCGGCTTGCGGTAAGCATTAGCAAAAAAGTCTACAATATTATCACTGGCGGTCATGATAGGTTCTAATTGATCTTTGGGTAGACTCATGTAGTCTACTATTTGGTGTGGAGGTCCTTCTCCTGAATCGTAATTGTTATCCCATTCTTGTTCAGTGATGAATTGCATAAAGGTATTCAGGCCTTCGTCAAACCAACTCCATTGGCGTTCATCGCTATTGATAATCATGGGAAAAAAATTATGGCCCACCTCATGAAAAATAACCGTCAATGCGGCATTTTTTGCCCGTTCCGAGTAAGTTCCATCTTTTTCAGCACGACCGGGATTAAAACAAATCATGGGGTATTCCATACCGTTGGCTGCTTCGACCGATATGGCTACCGGATATGGATAGGGGATGGAATAGTTGGAATAGGTGTGAATAGTATGAGCGACGGCTTTGGTAGAGTAGGGGCGGTAAATGGGGTATGCTTCTTTACCATAATAGCTCATGCACATTGTTTTACCCGCGGCGCCCTTAACTTGGGCAGGCATAGCATCCCAGGCAAATTTGCGACTGGAGGTCCAGGCAAAATCACGTACATTATCCGCTTTATAAATCCAGGTTTTTTTTGCTTTACTTTTGTTTGTCTCGGCATTTTTTGCCTCTTCCAGAGTGACTATTTCTACCGGCTCTTTGGCAGTCTGGGCTTTGGTCCAGCGTTGCAGTTGTACCGGACTTAAGACAGTGGCATAATTTTGGCATTGTCCGGTCGCTCCCACGATATGATCTGCTGGTACGGTCATTTTCACCCGATAATTACCAAAATTTAAGGCAAACTCGCCGCGACCGGTAAACTGTTTATTTTGCCATCCTTCAAAATCGCTGTAAACGCACATACGCGGGAACCATTGGGTGATGGTAAAAATATGATTGCCGTCTTCTGGAAAAAATTCGTATCCTCCTCTGGCCAGGGCCATACTATTGATGCGGTCAATCAAATTATAATACCACTTAACCTTAAAAATAAAGGTTGTGCCAGGTTTAAGGGGCACAGGTAGGTCAACTCGCAGCATAGTTTTATTGATCGTGTAGGGCAAGTTCTTTCCGAGACCGTCTTTGATAGAAATTATCCGGCAGCCATGTTCCGCCAATTCCTGCCAAGGCTCTAGCGACCGTAGGTTGTCTTCACCCATGTATGTATTGATTTCACTGGGATCGAAATAATTATTGTCGCTTTTCTGGTCGTGTTGATTTTCATCCAATTGCAACCAGATGTATTTGAGGGTTTGAGGGCTTTGGTTATAATAAGTTATGGTTTCTTCACCGCTTAAACGTAGACTGTCTTCGTCTAAAGAACAAATGATGTCGTAATCTGCCCGCTGTTGCCAATAACGAGGGCCTGGTGCTCCATCTGCTCCACGATATTCATTGGGCGACGGTAATAACATGCCTAGATCTTCGAACTTATTGGCATGATTGGATGTGTTCTGAGCCATACTGCTCGAGATGGAAAATATCCACAAGCCCATCCATACTCCTAATTTAACCAGACTCTTCATTTGTTAATCAGTTTGTATTTTAAGATAAACGCATCAGGCCATATTTTGATTCGCAATCATCAGGCGAAATGCAGGAACTAAGGTAGCTAAATTGTTTTTATCGGCCATTAACATTGGACAACTGATAGAGGGTTGCATTATGGTTAAATAATCTTTTACCTGCTGTTCATTCCATCCATAAGCATTTATGGTTATGGCAACTACTTCAGCCCCATAAAGACGAATCAATTCTATTTCTGACTGAAGGGTGGGTATGAGATAACCCATTTCTTCAGAATCGTCAAAATATTTACGCGCCGGTTGATGTTGCAAGATGACATGTTTGGCCACAGCTGAAACAAGCAATTCACTTCCACATGGGCCACTGGGATTACGTAACGACGATTGCCCTTCGATGAAGATGATGTCGGGTTTAGCTTCTTCTGCACATCGAACGACGGCATCCTCCAATTCACCACTGACAAAGTCATTTAAAGTAGAATCAAAGATAAAGCCATAACGATGCCCCTGTAACCAGCCGGTTTGTCCGGTATAAATCATCTCGGCTTTTAAACCAGCTTCCTGACAGATTTCCATTAACCATCGACTGGTGGTTCTTTTTCCAACGGCACAATCCATCCCCAAGACAGCCAACCGCGGGACTTTTATTTTTTTGATTCTCCCGGTCCAGAATTTCAGGTCTTTGATGGCTTTAGGTTTCCGGATATCCGTAAGGGTTACCTGATGTTTTTTGGCCAGGTCGCTAAATATAGGATCATCACTTAAGTAGGTGTGCAGGCCATTCACTAGTGACATTCCATAAGTCATGGCCTGATAAAGTTCGGAGCGAAAAGAATCGGGTAATAAACCGCCTTCTAGTGCCACACCAATAATACATACTTCGGCTTTAGTAGGATGGTAAAAGTGAAAATCACTGACAGAGGCATACACCGGAATGTTAAGCGGTGTGCCATTCAGAACTTCTCCTGCATCCTTACCTGCGGATTTATAATCAATAACGGCTTGGATCTGGTAACGATAGGTGCCACGAAGTAAACCATGACATGTTTTGGCATTCATGGTATCTAACAGTCCATGAGTAAGCACGATGGCGTTAAGTGTTTTCACGACGTCATAAGTTTGATTCCCAAGCCCGGGTGACCAGTTAATTCTAAATATCCGTCATGTAATTTGAAGCCTCCTTCTGCAAGGTCGTGGGCCAGATCAAAGCTCCCATCCAAGTCCAGGAGTTTAGTATTAGGCTGTGCATAGGCAGCATGCAGGGCGGCAGCAATGCTGATACAGCTTTCATCCATACATCCCCACATCAAAGGAATAGCCAGATATTGGCCTAAGCTAGCGATCTTTGTACTTTGGTAGATACCACCGCATTTCATGAGTTTAATGTTAAACCACCCATAAGGTATTGATTCCTGGCATAATAAAAATGCGTCATCAGCCGTCTTACAATCTTCATCTGCCATACATTGGGAGCGAACCTTGCGGGATAAACTGCGCATTTTTTCTATTCCTGGCCGTGGGAAAGGTTGTTCTATACATTCCAGAACTATAGTTTGGGTGGCATCCATAAATTTTTTAAGCTGTTGTTCATTGTAACCTTGATTAGCATCTACTCTGATCTTGACATTTTTACCAGCCCATTCTTGTACTTTAAAAACGACTTCTATGTCACGATCCACATCTTCTCCGATCTTAATTTTAATAGACTTAAACCCTCTTTGAACATATTCTTCCACATCGTTCTCACACTTCGGAAGATCTTGGATGCCCAAGGTCACGGAAGTAAATAATTTGCGATGATGACGTCCAAAGAAGTCTACCACGGGAATGTTCAGGAATTTGCCAAATGCATCGAATAAGGCCATGTCTAAGGCCGCCACCGCGGCCGGTGTAGCTGGAGCATTTACTGAAAGGCCATCCAGCAGAGCCCAAAACTCCGAAATGCGACGGCCAAGGATGGCTTCACCCATCTCACGAAGTTTAAGTTCACTCGCCTCTAATGTTTCACCACAAACAAATTCAGAGGGTGATCCTGAGCCATAGCCAATTATACCATTACTTAATTCGATTTCGCAAAACAATAGGTCCACCCCTGTAAAGGAATGCCCGGCAATAGCATATGGCCTGCTTAAAGTAAGGAATTCTTTCCAACTTCTGAAAGCGGCTATTTTCATACTTATATTTGCCATAAAGCTAACTATTTGCTTAAAATCGATTGTACTTCAAAGCGATGAAAATTGTCCTTTCCGAGTTTAATAATCAATACCAGACTTATTCGTTTGGATACTGTTTATACGCCTCCCCTGAGCATGATCATGAGATACCGGAAGTGTACCAGAAAGGGTTTTTACCTTATTCATCCGACCCAGACTTAAAATCTTCGGTGTTTTATTTAGCTCGATCGTTAAGGGTGGATTTAGCTGAATTTGGTGATACCTCGGAGAATAGGCGGGTTGACCGGAAGATGACTTCGTTAGATATTACTTTTCAAGTTTATTCTCGTGACCAGTTTAATTTGACTCCGGAAATAGAACAATTTTGTCTTAATTATGCTGATGATCGTTTTGCCTATAAGGCTATGGTGCCGGAAAGACTGAAATATGTATTGCATCATGCCCTCGGCAATAGTTTTATGACTTTCAGGATTGGGGATCAGTTGTTAGGGTTAGTCTATGGTGTGACACAAGGGGATATGTTTCATTATTGGTTTTCATTTTATGATACGGGGTTTTTAGATCACGGCCCTATTGGTAAATGGATGATGTGGAAAGTTATTCATTGGGCCAAGGCGCATGGTAAGCGTTTCGTTTATTTAGGAACATGTTATGGAGAATCAGCTTTGTATAAAGTACGGGATTTTAAAGGACTGACTTTTTATGACGGTATGATCTGGAACCCTGATCTCCAAAATTTAAAGGAACGCTGTTATCAGGATGCGCATTTGCCGGCTAAAGATTATTTAAAAGTTCATCACGCTTTGGATAAGGCGTTTCTTAACCTCTAGAATAAGGTCTAACGTTTCAGGATTTTAGTAACTGTTCTTTGATTATCGTATTGAAATAAAAGAAAATAAATTCCTGGTTTCCAATGCCTGATATCCAGTGTTTTTGTGACATTCACCGAAGTCTTTACCATCATTCTTCCGATCAGATCAAAAGCAGTAATTCGACAATGTATCGGGTCGTTTACATGCAAGTAAAGATAATCATCGGCTGGATTTGGGGAAATAGACATTATCGTCATAGGCTTAGAAGTGGGTAGAGCAGTCGTTATATCGGTACGAAAATTACCATTCCTCAGATTATTGCCTTTGTAAGTATTCCATTGTATTTGTTTAGCGTTGTAAGGAATTGTACTAGTATAGATATTAAGGAAAGCAGTATCCGGTGTCGAACCAGGGTGTTCAGTATAGCTCAGAAAAACTAGGTCCGTCCAACCATCGTTATTGACATCAGCCGTGCTGGCCCCATTCATAAAAGTCCATCCCCGGGGACGCAGCGGGAAGCCCTCTAACTCTTCCAAAGTGGTCAGATCAAGCGCATGAATAAAACCCCGTTCTTCCTCTAAGCGGTTACTCTCAAAGAATACATCTGCTGAACCATCACCATTAAGGTCAGCTATACTGATTATTCCCTCGCACCCTCCGGTTTTAACCAGTGGAAAAGGCTGAACCATTTGTCCTTGACCATTCCAGGCAAATAACATAGGGGCTGCCATGTCATCATAAAGTGGTCTGCCCATCAGTATATGATGGTGTCCATCAACCAACCATAAGGAAGGAGAACTATAGGTCCAGTGTTGGTCAGGAACTTTTGAAGGCCACCCGGGATGGTACTGGCCATCGTGCTCTAAAACATAATATTCTGGGTCGTCTCCATTGGTGGAACCAATAATTTCCAGATCACCATTACTGTCAAGATCAACGGCCACCGGGCTTTGATAACTGAACCGTAAATAGGGACTACTAAACGGCCAGCCTTTTTTTACTAATCCTGTGTGATCTAAAACATATAATTCACGCGTGGTGGCAACAACTATTTCCATATCCCCATTACCATCTAGATCAGCCACTGTAGGGGTCACCGCCAAGGTATTTGTAAAAAATGCCGGCCATCCCGGTAAGTCCTTCCCCTGCAGATTTAGAACGTGCAGGAAACTTCCACCGCCGGAAACCCGCTCAATGGTAATAATTTCAAGATTTCCTTTACCGTCTACATCGGCCAGGCATGGCGCTAACAACATGAGGTTGTTATTAAAATTTTTAGGCCAATTGTTTAGAAGCCTGCCTTGATGGCTGAAGATATAAACCTTGCCATTCGCTGGTGTACCGCCGGCTGTATTGAGAATTATTTCTAATTGACCGTTGCCATCCAGGTCGCCGACTGAAGGTGGATAGATGGGGGTGCCTAATAGCGGCTGAGTCCATAATAATGTATCCGGATAACTCCAAACCCATAAGGTAGTGCCTGTTGCTCCTACCACATCTATCAACCCATCAGAGTTTATATCAGCTAACGTTATATTTCGAAAATTCTTAAAAGCAGGGTTCGCTTCGAATGCCTTGGGAAATCCTGGCATGGGCCTATATAAGGCGCTCACAGAATCTCGAAATTGTAATGGTCGGTTATTGTTATAATCCTCGGTAATTATCAGTTGACCGTCATCCGCAAGCGTAGCGATTTTTGATTGACAAATACTGAGGTGAGCCGTGATGAGCAAAATATAAACATTGACCCCCAAAGCAATCCTTTTCATTTCAACCCGGCATTAAGTTCGAGGCGAAAAGAAAGGACAGATTCGATTTTTTGGCGGCTAAAATAAAGTGGGAAATATTGATCAGTGGCCCATAATTCAAACAAATTTTTATAAAATGGACTGTCAGGATTACCACTCTGCCCAGGGTTGTTCATCGACCAGCATTCGTCCCAGTGACGTGTATCCACAATGAATTTGAATGAAGCCCCGGAAAGTTGATTGTCGGCATTACC
>JAYRWN010000056.1:0-5900 GCA_041917975.1 Saprospiraceae bacterium
CGAAACCAAAGGCTGCGGCTAAGCCAGCTGCAAAAGCAGCAAAGGCACCGGCTAAACGCGGACCGAAACCAAAGGCTGCGGCTAAGCCAGCTGCAAAAGCAGCAAAGGCACCGGCTAAACGCGGACCGAAACCAAAGGCTGCGGTTAAACCAGCTGCAAAAGCAGCAAAGGCACCAGCTAAACGCAGATCGAAACCAAAGACTGCAGCTAAGCCAATTGCAAAGGCATCGTCTAAATCCGCTGTTGTGGCTAAGAAGTCTGTAAAAAGTAAGGCTAAACCTAAAAAGGTTACACCAGTAGTCGTTGAAGCCCCATCTGTTGTTCCAGTTAGCGAAACACCAGAAACGAATAATTAATACTTAGGTGATAAGAAAAAGGAAGGTTGTTCGTAAGGACAACCTTTCTCGTTTATAATCAACAAACTGTAAAAATTATTTGGATTTAATTTGATTAAACCAATGCCAAAGTAGATTTACGCCAAAAGCAGTGGCGGATTTTTCCTTCGACCAATCTACAGTTTTAAAAGCGACACCTGCAATATCCAGATGGGCATAACACAGATGCTGATTAGTAAAATATTCAAGAAATTTGGCAGCAGAAATAGCTCCGGCTACTGGAACATCCTCTAAATTTTTTACGTCGGCCAGGGCAGAATCTAAGCTGTTTTTATATTGGTCCCATAAAGGCAATCGCCATAATAATTCTCCACTTATTTTTCCAGCTGTATCCAATGCCTGGGCTAAGTCATCATTATTAGTAAATATCCCAGCGGCATGGTATCCAAGGGCTCTCACACAAGCACCGGTTAATGTGGCCAAATCCACTAAATAATCCATTTTATAATTTGAAACTAAAAAACTGAGGGCATCAGCCAGGATCAAACGACCTTCCGCATCGGTATTAATTATTTCTATTGTTTTACCGCTGTAAGATTTAATAATATCACCGGGTTTAAATGCTTGAGCACTGACACTGTTTTCACAAATAGGTAGTGCAGCAATAATATTAATTGGCAGATAAGTTTTAGCAGCTAATACAACCGCTCCTAAAACGGCAGCAGCACCAGCCATATCGGTTTTCATATAATGCAGATTTTGGGCGTCTTTGATAGATATCCCTCCTGTGTCGAAAGTAACTCCTTTTCCGGCGAGGCCTATGGTGGGTAAAGTAGAGTCGGATTGATATTCCATAGTAACGAAATAAATACCGTGTTCACTACCTTGACCAACGGCCAGGAGGGCGTGAAATCCCTGTGCTTCTAATTCTTTTTGAGTTAATACATTTACTTTTACCATTGTCGAAGAGCATAAATGACGAATGGCCTTTACCATATAGTCAGGAGTAATAATATTGGCTGGTCCATTAACTAAATCGCAAACCGCCAGCGAGGTCGTAGCGAGTATTTGGGCCAGGGTTAAATACTCTTTTAATAAATCCGTATGAAGTGAATGGTGTGAAAAAGAAATTTCACATAACTGTCCAGGGCGATTTTCTCCCTTATAGGATTGATTTTCATACTTTCCCAAATAAATGCCGGTAACAATGGCTTGGATGGCAGGCAGATGGTCAGAGGGGATAAATGTAAGGTCAAGATGTATGGCCGCAGATTTTATTTTTTTTATGGTGGCTGCCGTCTTACTTTTTAAATTAAAGTAGACATTGCCCTTGAATGAAATGGGAATAAAATAAACGTTAACCCATTGTTCATTTAGTAACAATGTCAAGGGAGGTAATTCTTCTTCCGTAGTCAAGGGTTGTATCTGTAAATGATACTGCTCATGAAGAAAAGCAAAAAGAGTATCTTTGGTTTGGTTTTCTGGATAGTAGATGATGATATGAGCGTGGTGAGCCGGAAGAGTATCAGGTACTTCAATTTTAAGAAGATGGGAATAATCTTGCATTGAGTTTGGTTTTTTTTGGCAAAGCTATAAATTTAAGGCAGTTATAAGAAGTCATGGTAAAAGCAAGCCTAATTTGGATATCGTTGGTGTGGTGGAGTTCCTCTACCGCGCAGGATGGTGAATGGAAGAATTTATTTAATGGTCACGATTTGACGGGCTGGGAACTTAAATATGGCCAGGCTCCCTATAAAGTGGTCAATAATGTGATTGTGGGTAAATCTGTAATGAATTCGCCGAACAGTTTTTTATGCACAAAAAATGAGTACGGTGATTTTATTTTAGAATTGGAGGTCTATGTAGATGCCGCTTTAAATTCAGGAATTCAAATTAGAAGTGAACAAGATATTAGACAACAGGGTAGAGTAATTGGATATCAAGTGGAAATAGATCCTAGCGTCCGTGCTTATAGTGGGGGTATTTATGATGAAGGCCGACGAGATTGGTTATATACCTTAGCTGACCATGAGGCTGGACGAAAAGCTTTTGTAAATGGTGGATGGAATAAATATCATATTGAGGCCATTGGGCCGGACATCCGGGTGTGGGTAAATGGAATAAATACTGCTAATTTGGTGGATGACCTTACTAAAAAAGGATTGATAGCCTTACAAGTCCACAGTATAGGCCAGGATAAAGAAAAGGAAGGTCTTGAAGTTAAATGGCGCAACATCCGCATTAAAACGAATAATTTGGAAACAGAACGCTGGACTATGCATTCGCATGTAAATGAAGTGGTGCTTTTGCCTAATCATCTGACGATCACAGAACAACGGAAAGGTTGGCGATTATTATGGGATGGTAAAACAAATGCAGGGTGGCGAAGTGCAAAAAATCTTGATTTCCCGGCTAAAGGATGGGTCATAGACCAAGGCGTATTAAAAGTGATGAAGTCCGGTGGAGGAGAATCTGTCTTCGGTGGAGACATTATCACGCACGAAACTTTTAGCAATTTTGAATTGACCCTGGAGTTCAAATTAACTGACGGTGGAAATAGTGGTATAAAATATTTTGTCGATCCAGAATTAAATAAAGGGGAGGGCTCGGCGATTGGATTGGAATATCAATTATTGGATGACAAAACTCATGCGGATGCCAAGGCAGGGGTCAATGGTAATCGCACTCTAGCATCTTTATATGATCTTATTCCAGCAGCTAATTTATCAGTACCCGATCGTGGGGTCTTATTCAGGGGTATTGGCCAATGGAACCAAGCGAGGATAGTGGTACATGGTAACAAGATTGAACACTGGCTTAACGGGTATAAAGTCGTTGAATACGAGCGGCGAACACAGATGTTTAGGGCATTAGTGGCTAATAGCAAGTACAAAATCTGGCCAAAGTTCGGAGAAGCGGATGCCGGACATATATTATTGCAAGATCATGGAGATGAGGTGTCTTTCCGAAGCATAAAAATCAGGGAATTATAATTTGATAAGCAAAGTAAATGATGAATCGTCGAAATTTTATCCGGGAAAGCAGTAAAGCGACAGCAGCGCTGACCCTAACCAATCAAAATTTTACTGTTTTTAACCGACACGGGTCACCCGCTAAAAAATTGAGGGTGGCCGTGATGGGGGTTAACAGTCGTGGCGAAGCCTTAGCTTCCAACCTGGTGCAATTCGCGGATACCGAGGTGGCATATATTTGTGACGTAGATCGCCAGGTATTAGATCGGGTGGTAGCTAAGATCAGTAAGCTGCAGAACAAGACCCCGCAAGGTGAAAAAGATGTACGAAAAGTTCTTGAAGATAAAGATCTTGATGCCTTAGTCATAGCTGCCCCGGACCATTGGCACGCCCCGGCAGCGATACTTGGGATGCAAGCGGGCAAACACGTGTTTGTTGAAAAACCCTGCAGCCACAATCCACGCGAGGGAGAATTATTAATCCAAGCGGTAAACAAATATAAGCGCGTATTCCAAATGGGTAATCAACGGCGCTCCTGGGTAAATATTAATAGACTTATCGGTGACTTGCGCAGTGGGGTAATTGGGCAGGTTTATATGGCAAAGGGGTGGTATGCAAATAATCGGGGACCAATAGGGTATGGGAAAACTATACCAGTTCCCAGTCATCTTGATTACGAACTTTGGCAGGGTCCGGCACCTCGTAAACCTTATAAAGATAATCTTATACATTATAATTGGCATTGGTTCAGGCATTGGGGTACTGGGGAAGCCCTCAATAACGGTACGCATGAGATAGACGTCATGCGCTGGGGATTAGGTGTTGGACTGCCGACAAGGGTGTTAGCTTCCGGTGGAAGATATCATTACCATGATGATTGGGAATTCCCAGATACAGCGGTGATCAATTTTGAATTTGAGGATAAAAAGCTGATTACCTGGGAACAACGCAGCTGCAATAATTTGCCTATAGAAGGTGATGGCCGTGGTGTAATCTTTTATGGCACCGGTGGGTCAGTCGTGGTAGGAGGGGGTGATGGATATACCGTCTTTGATGATAAAAATAAAGTGACTAAAACGGTAAAACCTGCTCAGGCCGGTTCCGGGTCATCTACGAACACCACTAGTCCAGATGCCAACTTAGATGGGATTCACTTAGCTAATTTTTTAGAAGCTATAAGGACTGGAGCAAAAAATAACAGTCCGGTAGAAGAAGCGCACTCAAGTGTGTTATGCTGCCAACTGGGTAATATAGCCTGGTTTACCGGTAGGATCCTAAATATTCACCCAACCACCGGTCATATTATCGGGGATAAGGAAGCCATGCACTATTGGAGCAGAACGTATGAACCCGGTTGGGAACCGCACGTATAGAGTTAAACGTAAAGAGATAATTACCTTATTATAAATTAATCTATTAAATATATCCGTAAGTAGTTTTATAAGTTAAAATTATTTCCGAACATTATAATTGGTAAAATCTAAATTACTTTTAAGGTAATGACAATGATTGTGGGAAAAACAATGACCTTATTTTAGCCTGAACCGGTTCATTTGAATTTGATTTGTTTGATAACAGTACAACCATCACTCCTGTATCACCATAAATTTCCAGATCGGCATCTGCACCAGGAAGTCTGCCTGAATGCCCCCATATACCCGCACCTTCTCTCAGCCATACACCATAGCCATATTCAGGTGCGTTCAGTTCAGGCTTGGGGGCTTTCATCAGGTTAAATGTTTCTTTTTTAATTAACCGGCCTGATTGCAGGGCTTCGGTAAATTTGAATAAATCTTTTGCGGTTGAATACATGCCTCCCAGGGCACTGCCAGGATACTTTTGTAAAAAAGGATTAGCTGGGGCTGAAAATGTTGCACTCAATCTGAAGCTTAATATCGATACTGGTTTGGTCACTATTTCCTGGCAAGGACCGGAAGGATTTTCCTCTTCATATTTAGGACCGCCCGTTTATCGTGTTGGACTATACATCGTCACCATCTTGGATGACCAAGGATGCACGATAACCGATACTTTGGAGGTGTTGGCTGCGGATAAACCAGACATTCAAGCAAAAGGAGGACATATTTTGTGTTCGCAGGGGCGGTTAAGAATATGTGCATCAACATCTATCATAAATCCAATTTTTGAATGGGTTGGTTCGGTATGGTTTAGATCTAATCTTCCTGATCGTTAGGTTACGGAGCCAGGATTATATACGGTCATTGTTACCAGCGCTGAACTGGGATGCGGGGATAAAAAAACTGTGGTAGTAACCGCAGAAGGTTGTAATGTGATTAATGGAGGGCTATTTGGGGGAAATGAGACAGGCTGCGGAACGTATGACCCAGATATCATATCCAATGTCATGTTGCCTTCAGGGGGTATAGGTAAAATCTACTACCAATGGATGAGAACCACAGATCCTAAATTGCCAAAAGACCAGTGGATTCCAATTTTTGGAGCAAATAAGGAGACCTATGACCCAGGGCCGATTAATGTTACTACTTTTTACGCCCGTTGTTCCAGAAAAGGTATTTGTGATGAATATGTTGGCGAAACCAACGTGATCATAAAAGCAGTTGAGCCGGAATTA
>JAYRWN010000057.1:0-2422 GCA_041917975.1 Saprospiraceae bacterium
ATGCGTACGCAAAACTTCTTCGATTTCAAGGGCGGATATTTTATAACCTCCCGACTTGATAATGTCTTGTGATTCCCGGCCTAAGATGCGGTAATAGCCATCCTCAATCACCGCCACATCTCCGGTTTTGAAATAACCGTCAGGCGTAAAAGCCTCCCTGGTGGTTTCGGGCCGCTGCCAATATTCTTTAAAAACATTGGCCCCTTTGACCTGGATCTCTCCGGGCGTGCCTGGGGACACCACCTGATTCTGCTCATCCACCAGGCGGACCTTCACCCCCGGTAAGGGCTGACCTACCGTTCCCGCGCGGCGTTCTCCCCGATAAGGATTGCTGATACCCATCCCGATTTCCGTCATGCCATATCGTTCCAGCAAGCGTTGTCCACTGAGTTCTTCCCATTTTTGCATGACCGACACGGGGAGGGCCGCGGATCCGGATACCATGAGACGGAACGTGTTAAGTTGTTGATATACAGCTTGTTTATTTTCGGCATTCAATGAGTCAAGGTAAGTGATGAGTTTGTAATAAATGGTCGGCACGGCCATAAATACATTGATGGATCCCTGCGTCAGCCGCTTAATCACCTCCTCCGCAGAAAAGGAAGGTAAAAATTCTACCACCGCGCCACTCCATAAAGCGCAACTGACCACATTAATGATCCCATGGACGTGATGTAACGGGAGAATACATAACGTGTGATCGGCAGAAGACCATTGCCAGGCCTTAACCAGGCACTCGATTTGAAAAGAGATGTTCAAATGGGTGGTGACCACGCCTTTCGGTTTACTGGTCGTACCGCTGGTGTAAAGGATCATGGCCCGCCGGGTAATATCGATACTGGGGAGTAGGCCGCTTAGTGGTGTTGGCTCGACCTCATCGATCAACAGTAGTTCTATCCCCATTTCATCGACCAGCGGTTGTACGAAATCCCGGAAATCAGGCCCTACGATCATTTTTTTACACCCGGTATCTTCCAGAGTATATTGAATGGCCGGCAGTGGATGTGTGGTACATAATGGTACAGCAATTCCTCCCGCTAACCAAATACCCCATTGAGCCCGGACATAGTCAAATCCCGGTGCAATTAGATATGCCACCGGGGCTTCATGCAGATCCGTGTGCCCATGCAAGAGGGTCAGGGCCAGGTTTTCGGCCGCCGCTTGCAGATGTTCATAGGAATAGACAATCCCCTGACTGATAACCGCTGTCCCGGCAGGGTTTAAGTGGGGTTTTTGAATCCAAAGCATGCGTGTATTTTTTTTATATTTAACTCGGTTAAAATACCGCTGAGTTCAAGTTGCTAGTGCAGCGGTTTTTACTAAATTTTTTTTTATGAATATCCGCGATTATAACTAATTTTCGGAGTGATTAGATAACACTATTTCTTTCCTCAAGTAACTTAATATCTAAGTTATCCGAGTAATTTTTTTGAAGCAATTTTGACCTTATCCATTTTAGGTAAAAAGCGTTCAAAAATCCGTAAAAAACAAAATACTGTTTGAGCCATTAACGTAGCTTGAAAAGAATATATTTTTTGTATTAAAATGTTCTTAATCAAAGAGATATGATTTGGCGAGTTTATTTTGTTTAGGATTTTTGGATGCTTTTTAGCGTAAAGAAATGGATAAAGTCTTGACTTTCCTGCCTGCCGAGCACGCTTCGGCGCAGGCAGGCCTGCCTGTCGAGTATGACGCAGGCAGGTTGGTCCTTTTGTGTCAAGACAAAAGGACGAAAGGCAAAATCGAAGTGTGACTGCCGGACAATCAAAGAAATAAAGTTACAGCAAAGACAATAAACTACAGCATAGGGCTAAACATTTTTAGTATCTTTCCGTACATTCATTTATTTTGTTACTCTATTGAACTAAGGTAGTTGAATATTTCGGTCAAAATAAATATTGACCTTAGGTTCTGTCTGTATGAGCGAGTTTTCAGGAGGCATTTTTTCTAAATTCTTCACGAAATAAATTCTAAAAATTGTTCCTTACTCCAAAATGAAAACAACCCAAATTTGCCTATTATCGTAAAAGTTATTGAATTTAATCGTTACTAATGATTGCTTTGAGGATTTTATTGATGTTCATTTTTTCCTGGAGTATTTATGTGACCACCTGTGGTCAAACTCTGTCCAAAGTAAATAAGCTTGTCGATGATTATTTCCGGAATATTGGGGTGAGCGACACCACCCCTGGTGGAGCCCTGGCGGTCATTCATCAAGGCAAGGTCATCTTCAAAAAAGGATATGGGCTGGCTAACCTGGAACATAAGATACCCTTTACCGCGGCTACCATAAGTGATATCGGTTCTGTAGCCAAACAGATAACCGTCATGGGCATTTTACAATTAATCAAAAAAGGGCAGGTGGCTTTTGAAGATCCTTTGGGAAAATATATACCTTGTCCGGAGTACTTGGCTGAAGTTA
>JAYRWN010000058.1:0-3569 GCA_041917975.1 Saprospiraceae bacterium
TAAAACGCATTAAATAAATACAACACTTTAATTATTCAATTAGATGATTCTTTTTCTTGATTTTCGGTATCAGATATAGCCTTAAAGATGATTTCAAATAGTTGGTTAACTAAAATAATTTGGTTGGTCCTCGCCAGCACCATGCTATGGGACTGCCGGCCAAATAATTCTTCAAAATCAACGGATCACTTTACCCCGGCCAGTGGATACATCCTTCGTGATGGTCTGAGACTGAATTATTTAAAGCGGGGGGCTGGCATCCCTTTAGTAATCATTGGCTCGATGACTTATTACACGAAAGCTTTTTCGGCGGAGTTAGACCATCATTTTGAGTTAATTTTCACTGATGCGCGCCACTTTGTGCCGGATTGCCAGGAATCCAGCTTACCGGCTTACAGCCTAACCTTAGCGGATTTTGCTGCCGATCTGGAAGCGCTGAGGCTGCATTTAAATTTACCCAAAGTAAACCTGGTGGGTCATTCAGTGCATGCCCAAATAGCCTTAGAATATGCTCATCAATATCCGGATTACGTGGGAAAATTAATCATCATTGGTGGAGTTCCTTATGCTGCAGCCGAATACGATCTGCTTAAAAGCAACCATTGGAATCAGGAGGCTGATGCGTTACGTAAGAGCACGATGGATTCGAACCTGATGGCTTTTGAACTGATTAAAAATTCAATCCCCCCAGATCAACAATTTGCAACATCTTATCATTACTTCGCTCCTTACAACTGGGTTGATCCATCCTATAATGCACAACCCATCCTGGCCGACCTGCGTACGTGTCCGGCTATCCTGGGAAAATTATTTATGAGTCTGCCTTCTAAAAAAGAAATCACGGCCAAAATTAAGCAATTAACCTGTCCAACCCTGATCATCCACGGTCGACTTGATTTTACGGTACCTCATACGGCCTGGGAGGGCTTGCCTGCTTTAAACCCTAAGGTTACTTTTAATTTGATGGACTCGGCCAGTCATAACCCGCAGACTGAGGGAAGCACAGTGACAGAATTTAACCGGCTTTTAATGGCCTGGCTGAAAACTAAATAAACTCCGGGAAAATGCAAAAAATGGCCCATTCTGTTCAAGAAGAAATCGCAGAGCATCATAAAAAATAAGTATGAAAAGTCTGGCAGGCCTGTTAACTTTTTTGATTCCGGCATTTATCCTGGCCCAGGATGGAAAACTTCCTATCATTGATATGCATATTCATTCCATTAATTCACTGTGGAAAAATGAACAGGGTTACATTCAGCCCCGGTTATGTTTTCCCGAGCCTTGCGAAAAAATTCCGGCCAAAGTAAAAAATGATGAGGATATTCTGAATTTCACTCTGGAGGCTATGCAAAAGTTCCATATCGTGCAAGGTGTAATCAGTTGGTATGGCCTGGAAAATGTCAGCAAGTGGAAATCGGCGTCACCGGACCGGTTTATCAACGGGATAGTTTATGGTCCGGCATTATACACGGACGCAACGATCGCTGATGGACCATTATACCTTTCCACAGATAAAATCCGTACAGAACTTGAAAAAGGAAATCTTAAAATCATCGGGGAAATAACTTCACAATATTTTAATTACGTAGCCGATGATCCTGCTTTGGATCCGGTCTTTAGTCTGGCGGAAGAATTTGATGTGCCGGTACATATTCATTGTGCCGGTCTGGGAGGAGATCCGGGATTTCCAATTATCAAAGGAAGTCCGTTGATTATCAGTGAAGTGTTAAGAAAACATCCTAAACTGAGAATCTATCTGGAAAATGCCGGCTGGCCTTTCCTTGAAGAAATAACTTCACTCATGTATGTTTATCCACATGTTTACGCAGATCTGTCTACTATTACCTGGATCATTCCCAGGCACACTTTTCATAATTACCTGAAAGGATTAATTGATGCGGGGCTGGAAAAACGATTGATGTTTGGTTCCGATGCCATGATCTGGCCGGAAGTGATCGGCTTGGCTATTGATGGTATTGATTCCACCCCCTTTTTATCACCCACACAAAAACGCGATATTTTTTATCACAATGCAGCCAGGTTCCTGCGGCTAAACAAAGAAGAAATCGCAGCGCATCATAAAAATTAATAATAATAAATAAGATGAAAAAATACGATCTCATAATGTCGCAAATATGGCACCAACAGTTATAAAACAATTCACAAAATCAGTAACATTTATAATACTTTAAGATATGGAAAAAATTAGCATTAACGCGGTGATCAAACTCTTGGTGGTCAGTCTGTTTTTTCTGATTACCTGTAAATCAGCTGCACCTTCAGCATTAACCGATGCGGACAAACAATACATTAAAGATTTAACTACAAACGCTCAAGATGGATGGAATCGCGGAGACCGGGAACCTTACGTTAACCGATTTTCAGCAGATGCCTTATACATGCCTCCCAATTTGGAAACTGTTGTAGGAAAAGACGCCATTCGGACTATAGCTAATTCATTCCCAGAACTCAAAATACAATTTAGCATTTTAGAAATGCAGGGCTCAGGGGACTATGCTTATGTGCGCGGAGCATTTATCGTTACCAGTCCGGCAGACTCATTATTAGATAAAGGAAAATTTCTTAGTGTCTGGAAAAAATTCCCTGAAGACAATTGGTTATTAACCCATGACATCTTTAGTTCAGACCTACCAATTGTTAACTCAAATGATTAATTCCACAAAAATTGACTTTACGAATAAATGTCCACAAGTCAGTACTTACACAGCCTGGGTTCCTGTATCTAAAGAGATAACATGGTTTTCTATTATATTAATTATTCCCACTCCGGTAGATAGATAATGGCTGGAAGCCTAAAACCGAAAGGGAAGAATAAAATAGTTCCGGCGGTACCCATGCACGATGTAAATGCCTTAATAATAAGGTAGTTGGTTAATTCAGTGAATGACTTAAAAATTTAAAAAAATAAATACGTTTACAATGAAAAAAAATAGTTTAAACCCGGTAATTAATGGCTTATTGCTATGGACATTTTTTATAAGTTCTTGTAATTCGCCTGCCCCTCCAGTACTAAGCGACCCGGACAAAAAATACATTGAAGACCTTTTTCTTACAGCCCAAAACGCCTGGAATCAAAAAAATCGGGAAGAGTACATTTTCCGTTATGCTCCCGATGCTATTTTTATGGTGCCCAATATGGAGCCACTGGTGGGTAAAGATGCCATCCGGACTTTTATCAATTCATTTCCGGAGGTGAAAGTTAATTTTAGTGTCAAGGAAATTATGGGTTCCGCTGACTATGCTTATGTGGAGGGCAGATATGCACTAACCAATCCAGCCGATTCACTGATGGATAAAGGAAAATTCCTAAATGTTTTAATAAAATTACGCGATGGACAGTGGCAAGTGACCCGTGATATTTTTAATTCAGATCTTCCAGTGCCATTATCTAAAGAGTAATTTATAAAGGGTGTTGACATGATATTACGTTGAAGGGCAGAGGTTTAAAAAATAGGCTTTTTTCATATATGTTTGTTTTTCAAACAATTAACTAACATTGAAAAAAGCCTAAAAATGAACATTGAAACTCTATCAAAACAGCTTTCAGA
>JAYRWN010000059.1:0-16128 GCA_041917975.1 Saprospiraceae bacterium
ACCTTAACTTTAAACCTTGATGTGAATTTCCTCCTTTCCATATCCAACAATTTTAAGTTTTTTTTTACTTAACTTGCTGTCCAATTTTTGGGGGGAACTATAGGCTTGTCCGGCTTAGGATAAAATTAAAGGATTATAGATGCATTGTCAACCGAATTAACAGTTTGAGCACCGGGTACATCTTTCGATGTCTGGATGAAGTCATGGCTGCTAAGGGCTTATCTTCCAGTCTGATACAAATAATTAGAGAAACTCAAAATTCTCTTATCTTTGAGGCGAAAGCCATAGACTATGCCTGTAGTTATCTTTGTCACGCCATATTTTACGGACAATGCAGCACAGTTTATTTATGCATTGGTTAATTTGAGTCGGCCGGTAGCCGTACGTATCATCAGTCAGGATATAGAGGAGAACATTATCGGGTCCATACGTCGAAAGGTGGACCGGTTCTGGAAAGTCCACGATGTGTGTGACTTTTCCCAATTGCTGGCCGCGACGCAAGGCTTAATCGGTGAGGATGAAAAAATCTTGCGCATTCTGGCGGTAAATGAACAGGTTCAGGTTCCGGTAGCTGAATTGCGGGAGCACTTAGGCATCCCGGGAATGACCAAAAAAACGGCGCAGAATTATCGCGATAAAGAGCGGATGAAGACCTTGCTGGAAAAAGCAGGTATTTCAGTGGCCAAACACCTGTTAGCCCAAACCAGCCGGGCCGCGCTGAAATTTGCCAAAGATACGGGCTTCCCTTTGATTGCTAAACCTCCGGCTGGCGCAGCCGCCCAATCTACCTATCGTTTGAAAAGCCAGGAGGAACTCGACCAATTGTTGGCAAATCATCCGGCCTCGAAAGAACACCCCTGGTTATTAGAACAGTTTTTAGTGGGTAAAGAACATTCCTGCGACACCTTTATGCTCAATGGTCAGGTGATGTTTCGCACATTTACCCGCTATCAACCTACCCCGTTAGAAGTGGTAGAAAATCCCTGGATTCAATGGCAGGTGATCCTTCCTCTAGAAACCTTATCCAATGAATTTGATGATGTGCGGGAAGTAGCTGACCGCGTATTAAAAACCCTTGGACCAGTCAATGGACACAGTCATATGGAGTGGTTCCGTTTAGCTGACGGTTCAATAGCTGTTTCCGAAATCGCCATGCGGCCTCCGGGAGCCATGTTTACTACTTTGATATCCCGGTGTGCTGATTTTGACGCCATAATGGCCTGGGCTAATTTGGTGATTTATGACGAATTTTTTATTCCGGAGCAGAAGTATACTGTAGGCGCTGCTTATTTGAGAGGGATGGGTGAGGGCCGTGTATTGCGAACTGATGGTATTGATTACGTCGATAAATATTATGCTCACCTGGTGACTGATGTTAAAATTCCCGAACCGGGACAAGAAAAAGGTAAAACCTATGAAGGAGAAGGTTACATTGTTATCCGCTCCGAAAGCACTCAGGAAGTAGAGGATGCATTAAGGGGGATCGTATCTAACGTTCGTGTCTTACTGCACTGATTTTACTCCAGATTTATTTTAACTAATGCGGTTCCTTTTAAAGCCGGCAATTCTATCACCAGCTGGCCATCCGCTGTATATTCCTTACTATTCTGCCAATCCTTAAATTGCCCCGTGATATTGGAGAGATTCAGAGATTTGGTTTGAAAGGAAGTATTAAAAATTACCAGAATATCATTTTCTTCCCAGGATCGTTTATAAGCGATTAGTCCTTGTTCATCATTATGATAGATAAATTCCAGGGTGCCGTTGATTAAGCTGGGGTGGTTTTTGCGGAATCTGATCAAGTCCTGATAATAGTTAAATAGTGGTTTATCTACTTGGACTTCATGATATCGGCCATGTTGTTTTCCATCAACTTCATGTGTTTCAGGTTCATAATCCAGGTCATCCCAGACCATGGGTTTTCGGCAATCCGGATCATCAGCACCCCACATACCTACCTCGTCACCGTACCAAATGTGGGGAGCTCCAAGATAAGTAAATTGATGCAGCAATAACATGCGTTGTCTGGCACGGGCTTCTTCGTTAGGTTTTCCAATGCGGTAATTAATCTCACGGCCAGTGGCTTGGAATTTATATTTATTTTCATTGAATAAAGAGGTGGCCAGCCTGGGACTATCATGAGTTGCAGCGACATTCATCATGGCCAAATTATGTGCTGTAGAGATGGGGTCAAGCAATTGATGAATACGCTTGGAAAATAGTGACGGAGGAATATTTTCCACATTTCGACCAAAAAAGCGGCGGGCTTCGCGGTACCAACGGTAGTTCATCACGGCGTCAAATGCTTCGCCTAAAAAGGGCTTGGGGTCCAGGAGGTCATCCGGCCATTTTTCCCACCAGATTTCCCCAACCAGGTAAGCCTCCGGATTAATGGCACGGACCTTTGACCGGAATTCTTTCCAAAACCCAATAGGCACCTCTGCGGCTACATCCAGCCTAAAGCCATCCACTCCGTCCTGAGGATTACCGTCTCCATCCGGATCCAGCCATCGGGAAGCTACCGCGAAAATATGATCTTTAAGGCTTGAACTATATAAGTTTCCTTCCAGGCGCCCTAATCGTCCATCTTCAGGAAGTTCACTTTCCAACACTTCTTTCAATTCAGGTAACGTAGAAGCTCCAGCCCAATATTTATATTTCATCTCATCAGAAGGCGTTGATGACTCGTCTAACTGATAAATACTGTACCAATCATAATATTTGCTTGATTTGCCATTCTGACGGATATCCTGTAAAGCCCAAAAATTTTTACCGGTGTGATTCCAGGAATAATCTATAATGACCTTGATGCCATGATCATGGAAGGCAGAAATCACCTTTAAAAACAATTGATCGGCAGCAGTCCAAATCCATTGCTCCGGATCGTCTTTTTTTTCGGATTGCATTTTTAGGCCATCACCAATTGGATCAGGCCCAAAGTAGCGATCAATATGATGATAATACGCCGGGTCATATTTATGCATACTTGGGGCATCATTCAAGGGGTTAAAAAAGACAGCGGTTATACCCAATTCTACCAGGTATTCTACTTTGTCTAAAACACCTTGCAGGTCTCCGCCATACCTCCTGGCTTGAATACCATGGTAAAAATCCGGATCATCACATTGGTAAAACCAAGTATCTTTCTTATACCAATCCTGAGTCCAGGGCGTTGGAGCCCAAGACTCCGGGACCCAGTCCGGCCAGGCGCCTTGCAGACTTTCACGGGTCGGGTTATTCTCCGGCAACCCGTTGCGAAATCTTTCTACCATGATTTGATACCAAATCGCCTGTTTTGCCCAGGCCGGCGTGGTGGTCAGATAATCTGGTTTGGTAGGCATTTTAATAGGACAATTAAAAAGTATACTGGTTCCACATAAACAAAAATAGAACACAAAAGGACTTGAAATGCGCATGGTATTAAGGATGCAGGTAGGTCTCCAGAACTTTTTTCCAGATCAGGTACCCCTCACGGTTCATATGTAATTGGTCTTGAAGAAATAACTCCGGGCGCGGAAGTCCCTGCGTATCAAGCATGGGCTGCCACATATCTATAAATCGTACTTTTTTGTATTTCTGAGCGAGCAACTGTAGTTTTTCATTTAGTTCAAGGTATTCGGATTTTAGGTGCCAGCGGCTTGGGCTTGGTTTTGGGCAGATTAGAAATACGGATGTGTTTTTTAAATCCCGGTTTATTCGATCCAGAATACTGACCAAGTGTTTTATGATGGAATCGGTCCGGAAACCCATAGCTATATCATTATCCCCTTCATAGATAAACACTTTGTTAGGCCGGTGTTTTTTGATCAATACATCATAATAAAAGGATAAGTCCTCGGCTGTAGAACCGCCAAATCCCCGGTTGAGGATCGGGTATTTGGGGAAATCAGACGGCAATTTGGTCCACATCCGGATGGTTGAGCTTCCCGTAAATACCACCGGTTTTCTGATCATTTTTTGTTTGTCCAATTGCTCATAGGTCGCTATCTCTTCAGCAAACCGGGGTTGATACTGTGCCGGTAATGATAGGCTTATCCATAAGATGGAGAACAGGGTCAATGCCCGCAGGTACCCGGTAGTTTGAATAAAATCTTTACTCATCTTTCCTGAATTAGATAAAATAGTGTCAGTAAGAAAACGAACATAAATCTTTTTAGCTAATTTGTCCTCTTTGTACACAGGAAATAAAACTTATAACCATGGCAACAAATTTAAATAAGTCCAGAAGGAATTTTATAAAAACAGGTGCATTGGCTGCTGGCTCTTTCATGATTGTTCCCCGTCATGTGCTGGGAAGAGGTTTCATTGCACCAAGTGATAAATTGAACCTTGCCGCCATTGGCGCAGGGGGCAAAGGGGCCTCAGACATTCGCAATGCTTATAATAAAGGGGCCGATAATGTAGTAGCGCTCTGTGATATCGATAAAAATTATTGTAAAAGTTCTATTGACCTTTTTCCTAAAGCTAAATTTTACGCGGATTTTCGGCGAATGTTAGAAGAAATGCGCACCGATATTGATGCGGTAACCATTTCAGGGCCAGACCATATACATGGGGTGGCTGGCATGGTGGCCATGCAATTGGGCAAACATGTCTATATTCAAAAACCGTTAACCCATAACATTTATGAAGCCCGTAAACTGACTGAAACCGCCCGCCAATATAAAGTGGTTTCACAAATGGGTAATCAAGGGGCATCTAACCCAGGACAAGTTCAAATGCAACAGTGGTTTGATAAGGGTTTAATCGGAACAGTCCATACCGTACATATCTGGACCAACCGCCCGGTTTGGCCTCAGGGAATACCTTTGCCCAGCGGAAACCCACCTATGCCGGAATCCATTTCTAAGGAAAATTGGGATTTATTTATCGGGCCGGCCAAACCTGTAGACTACCATCCTTTGTATCATCCCTTTAAGTGGAGAGGGTGGTGGAACTTTGGCACCGGAGCCTTGGGTGATATGGGTTGTCATTTAATTGACACACCATTCCGTGTTTTAGGCCTTGGTTATCCCACTGAAGTTGAATGTAGTGTTGGTCAAGTATTTATTAAGGACTGGTCACCAGAATATATTCCTGAAGGGTGTCCACCTTCCAGCGTGGTAGAAATAAAATTTCCTGCCACCAAAAAGAATAAATCGGTGCTTAAAATGCGCTGGTCCGATGGGGGAATACGACCATTCCATCCTGACTTGATACCTGCGGGTGATTATCTCGGTGAACCAGGGAGCGGAAATGGCGTCATTATGATTGGTACTAAAGGTATTATGACCTGCGGGACCTATGGTTTACATCCCCAAATATATTTTAATAAAGGAACCAAAATAGCTATGCCGCAAGATTTTGATTCGGGGAACCCATTAGTAAAAATGCCTGAACAAGGCCATCAAGTCGCCTGGACCTCCGCTTGTAAGGCTGGTTTTGGAAGCAAGGAACATCAGAAGTTGACTTCATCTTTTGATTATTCAGGACCCTTAACGGAAACAGTATTAATGGGTAATCTGGCCATTCGAAGTTATATGCTTGGTAAGCAAGGTGATAACAATAGTTTGACCTTCGAAGGGCGTAAAAAACTCTTATGGGATGGTAACAATATGCGCATTACCAATTTTGATGAAGCCAATCAATTTGTAAAGCGCGAATACCGTCAGGGCTGGAACCTTATCTAGTCTCAGAATGGTAATTCAAGAATAAAAAAATGCCGGATCACCAAACCACCGGCATTTTTTTACGGCACTAACTTCAAAATTCCAAAAGCTGAAGGGATGTGAAAATCCGGTTTTGGCGAGTCTGGTCTGATCCAGCTTATCCACTTTATATCTGTATTCTGCTTATCCAGATGGTACGCATCACCGCGAAATAGTCCGGCCTCCATTCGACCCTCCGGGCTTAAAATGCCCAACTCTCGTAATGAAGACAGGCTAATTTTACCCTCCACGATATAACCAGCATCCTGGATAGAAGCAGTTACTTCCAAGTGAGGTTCCGGCCATTCCCATTTAAAATCAGTGACGCGATAATAACGGGCTATATAATCCAATACGCGCCCTCTGGGATCCATTTCCAAACAATAGTAGGGATCCATGGCACTCTGAGATTTAAAGAAAATCTCTACACGATCAGAGGGGAGTACTCCCAGTTTATCATATGGATCACCAGGGGCATAAATATCATCATCCTCAGTCGTAAAACGGAAATAAAAAAAATCCTGATCGTAAAGTGCCTGAAAGAGAGTTGCTGGGGCCGTGGACTTTTCCCAGGGGTACACAAAGTCTGTAAGCAGCGTTGCCGGTGCCCAGCGATCGGGTTGATCAGGTTGTACTCGTTGAACTTCATAAACTGTTTCCATCGAATCCCATACGTTTGACAATAATAAACTGATGACCAGGGTTGTAAACATGTTGTCTAACTCTTTTGACAAATATCGAAAAACCTGGCTTTCCATAGATTAAATCTACAGATTTTCTATTTTTGTAACATTAAGTTAATTTGTAATATATGGATCAGTCGGTATATTCAGTTCAATATCAGTTGGGACCGGAATGGGGGACACAGGTCATGGAATTGTATGCTCACGAATGGTGGAGTAAGGATCGTAATATTGAAGAAACCCACACCGTTATGTATAATTCAACGCTAACTATTGGGATCATCGAACGGTCTACCAACACCCTAGTGGCCTTTAGCCGGTGTATTACCGACCGTATTTTTAAAGCGATTATTTTTGATGTCATCGTTAGACCGTCCCACCGCGGGAAGGATCTGGGCGACCTGGTCATTCAGAAATTAATCACTCATCCTTTGCTAACAGAAGTCCAACATATTGAACTATATTGTAAGACGGATAAGATAGATTTTTATAAACAATTTGGGTTTAAAGAACTTGATGCGGATATGCAGTATATGCGCCTGACTACTGTCAAAAAATCCACTACTTATAATCCATAGTCATTACATTGGTAAATGCAGCCGGATCGGCCTGACCATTTGAACACCACTGTAAGTAGATTGACGTAGAATAATCATCGGGCCTAAGGTTATCGCATTGCATGAAATATTCTTTAGCCTGATCAAGATCTTTGTTCAAATACGCTGCATGACCTTTCTCCCAATAGGATATCCAGGGCTCATATTTTTGACGGTTATGCGCATAATCTAATAATTGATAAATTCCTACCGGCTGGTCCTTTCCCAACACCACAATTTGCGGCAGAGCTCTAAATAAAAAATTGGTTTGTTTACAACTGCCATGAGTGAAGTGTGAGACGAGAATATCCACTTTAAAATGTTTGGTAAGGCCTTCTACTCTTGATCCCAGATTGACGGCATCGCCAATAGCTGTATAATCAAATCGTTTGGTGGAACCAATATTGCCGACGGTCATTTCCCCTGTATTTAAGCCAATCCCTATTTTTAATGGCGGGAAATGGTCACGGATTAATTCCTCATTGACCACTTCCAGTTTTTTGATCATTTCTATAGCCACCTCACAGGCTTCGTCGGCATGGTCCACGTATTCCAGAGGTGCACCGAAAATGGCAAAAATAGCATCTCCGATAAACTTATCAATGGTGCCTTCATGAGCCAGGATAGGTTCAGACATGGCACTTAAATAACGGTTGAGGATACTGACCAGATCCTGTGGATCCAGCTTTTCCGAATAGGTGGTAAACCCGCGGATATCCGAGAATAATACAGACAGCACTTTTTTTGTTCCACCCAAATTAAGGGATTTTGGGTCATCCATGATTTTATTGACCACCGTGGGAGAAACGTAGCGGCTGAACGCATTCTTTAATTGAATTTTCTCCTTTTCTTCAGTAAAATAGTTATAGGTCGTAGCTAATATATTCGAAAGAATAGTTACAAATAAAATTGCTACAATAGGTATTATGATCTGAAATTGGTAAAATAAAATACCCACAGCTCCGGCGATTAGTCCAATCATGAGGATGAGCATCGAACTCAATCCGACAATAGGTTTGGCGGAAATAAAAAAATAGGCCAGGAAAAAAGTGAATACAGTAATTAAAGCCAGGAGCCAGGGGTTAAAAAATGAATATTCAGTAATGTAACCGTTGTTGGCCATGTTAATAAGTGCAATGGCATGTGTTTCAACACCAGGTAATTTTGAGCTCTGATGAGGTACAGGTTTCAGATCATTCAGGCCTGAAGCACTCGAGCCAATGAACACGAACTTATCCTTAAAATATTCTGCCGGGACAATCCCTTGTAATATTTTATAAAATGGTATGTACCGTATTTTCTCGGCTTGTCCGGGCCAGTTTAAACGGAAATTACCATCCGTATTAATCGGCACGCGATGGGTGTCACTTAAGACAATTTCCTGTTTGGTTATGTGGATATTTTCTTCTGAAATCCCCAGCGCATCGATCAGCATGAAAAAGGGTAAATTCGGAATCAGGATCTTTTTTCCCTCATGCATTCCATTTAATTCATTTAAAATTGAATAATGGCGCAGGACCCCATCATGGGCATCTGATACCGTGGATATGGCACCGGTGGCATTCGCTTTTTCATTAAAAGCTTCAACAGGAAGAACCGGATAATTTATAATATTGAATTGTTGGTCTGTAGAAACTGCCAGGAATCTGAGTTTCGGTAGACTATCTTCGGCATGCCATGGTGAGGCATCAGAATCATCAAACAAACTGAGGTACACGGCATGCGAAGAATCTATGGCTTCAGCCAGATCGCGGTCAGTGCTTAAGGTCGTCAAGACCGTTGCGGCATTTGGGATGCCCTTAGCCCGCAATAAGTTTGCATAAACGGGAAGAAGTGAGTCGCTTTCCGTGTAAAGTATATCCACACCAATAGCCAATGGAGCTCCTCTGGAAATATATTTGATGACCTCAGCATCATAGAGTCTGGGCCACTGTTGCACTCTCCCGAGTTCTTGGATACTGGCGTTATCTATATCTACGATAACCACATCTTCATAGGACAGCGGGCTATAAAGTGTGCTGTTTTTTGCCCGCGCGGTTAAAGCCTTATCATAAATAATGTCTTCAATTTGCTGAAATGGCGAATAGTCTAGCCTACCGCTCACCCATAAAATGGCTGAGGCTAAACATATACCGCCCAGGGCAATAAGAAGGGCACTGCTGGCTTTGGATAGTCTCTTTTTTTGTTTAGTCCGCATTAAGACGTAGGCAGTTTGGTCAAGACCTGTTCAGCCTGATCTTTCAGCGTATCATTGGAATATTTAACGATAAATTTTTCGAAAGTTTCTCTGGCTTTAACTGTATTATTGACCATAATGTAGGAATGACCAAGGGCGAACAGCGCATATTTGGCCATAGCGTCAACCGGGTGCTGATCCAGGAATACTTTGAAGGCCCAAATGGCTTTGGTGTAATCGGCTTTTTCATAATACCGGGAGGCATCCTCGTAAGTCATTTCCTGATCCTCTTTCCAATATAATTTTGTCCCATCGGGTACGGTATCCTGTGTCACTTGTGAACGTCTGATTCCCCCCTCTTCAGCACGCCGAGTAGCACCAGCATTACTAAATGTTTTTTTGAAACTAGAGAAAATAGACTCTGTTTGTGCCACAGTTTGATTCCTGCTTTTAGCGTACAGCTCTTTTACGGTATAAGAGACTGAAGGTTCAATGGAAGTTTTTGCCCCATTGTTCCAGTTTATCTCTGCGACAGACTTTGGGCCGGTTTTGATGGTTTGGCCATCCAATAGTTCGGTGTTGATTTTCGCTGCAGTAACTGATGTTCCGCTTACGATCTCTACTTTACCTTCCAGGTAAGTAATTTTCCCCAACGATGAAGCCGGGTTACTCTGAGCTATTCCAAAAGAATAACTACAAAGAATGCACATAAAAATGAACAGGGTTTTCAAATTTTAATTATTTATAAGTTTTGAAATAAATGAGGTTAAATTTTTATTCATGCTTATGGCTAGGTCAAACCACTTTTTTGCTTCGGACTTATTTTCGCTGGCTAAATAAGCTTTGCCCAAATTTACTAATGTTTGGACATCTTCGCTATCAAATTGATGAGCTTTATGATAATGTTTTATAGCGGTCTGATAATCACCCTGTTGATAATAGATGTTTCCCAGGTTATTTTGAATTGAAGGGCTTTCGGGGGCTATTTCCATAGCTTTAAGCAACACGTCCTTGGCTTTATTGGTCTCACCCGACTTAGCCAGAAGTATGGCATGTTTGTTTTTTAAATAGATATTGTTGGGTTCTGACTCCATCTGATTTTGTAATTCCGTCATGACTCCGGCGTTAATTTTACTGGAAAGCCTGTATACTTGTTCAGTGTATTCAGTGAGGATATTGTTCTTGTTTTCTGATGGTAATATAAAATTCGGAGGTGTATAATTGGCAGGGTGGTACACTTTACGGGCATCAGCCAGAGTTACTAATTCCGGCTGATTACCTTTAGCTATTTCCAAATAATAGCGCTGGGCACCTTTATCCCATGCGGAGATAAAGCCAGCCTGACCTAATAAAGTTGTCTCAATTGGAATCCAGACCGATTGATCATATACAATGACTTCCTGAGGCAACAATCCCAATTCGTTCACCCGTTCAGGCTTTGTCCCCAGGTCAAAAGCCATCATCACGTGACCAGGTAAGTCCAAGTAGGCCACACGTAGGCCGGCAGCTTCTAACAAAGCACAATACAAGGTCACCAGGTCATCACAATCTCCTGTCTTACGCAGCAATGTTTCAGCTGGAAATTGCAGATAATCCAATAAGGACGTATTGGCAGATACGGTCGCGTAATTAAGGTTTGGGTCAGCCACATATTTCAGACCGTAATGATTCAGATAGGTATACACCTGGACGGCGGTGTTTAAGGATGAATTAACCGTATTAACGGATGATAAATTGTAAAGTTGTTCTATTTTTTGCTGAAGGCCGGTTAAAACTGGGTTTGATGGTAAGATGAAAGAAGCAAGTCGTCTTTTATCAGACCAGGTAATGGCATTACGGGGATGGATAGTTACAGGAAACTCTTTACTAGCTGACTGTAAACTGCCTTGATACCGATATGTAAGTTTAATTTGTACCTTATGCGTAGCGGTTTGCTCTAGGTTTAAGATAGTTTCATTAAATAATGCGGTCAAATTGATGGAAGAATTGGAATATCCTACCAGAGCACCGGCTTTTTGATGGGTAGGCTGGTCCATAAGTCCTGAAATAAGCAGAGTCAAGGTAGACGGAGTGATTGGTTCACCCATATTGTTCGTGATGACGAGATTGCCCAAAGGCAGTTGAGTAGCCTGACTGTAGTTTTGGTATAAAGAAGGAAAGATAGCAGGAATTTGTATTTCTGATATGCTTAGCGGCTCAGAGTTTTTTGAAATTTGTTCCCGCATTTTTACCGCATTTTGATAGGCGTTGTTGTAAGTCTCATCGTTGGGTTGCAAATTCTTGGCGGTAAATAATGCTTTAACGGCATCATAAATTAATCCGGATGATAAACTGCTAATCCCTAGTCCGTATTGGGCCTCGGCATTATTGGCATCATGGGCCACTACCTGTTTATATGCAGAAATAGCTAAATCAAATTGGCCCAATTTTTCATAGACTTTACCAATTTTATTTTGATAAACCATGAGTTGACTGGTGGCTGTTTGCAGAGAAATATTCGCGGCTGTGCGGCTTTTGATTTGATGGATTTGTTGCTCGTAATAATCAATAGCCACGCGGTAGTTTTCTAGTGCTTTTTGAAGGTTTGAAGCTTGATCAAATGCTTCTCCTAAAGGTCCGTAATAGGTTTTTTCGAGAGGATTGAGGCGAACAGCTTTTTCTAACTGAAAAGAAGCTTCTATGAAATTGCCTTTCTGGAATTCGATAAGCCCCACTTTGCCGATATAATCGGGGTTTTCACGGTCGCTATTTAGTAATTCCAGGTATAACGTCCGCGCTGTATTATAATTTTTACTTAAATAATGTACTTCAGCCAAACCAGCCAATAAATTTTTCTGATTAGGTCGCGTGGATACTAAATATTCATATTCATTTGTCGCCTCGCTGTACTTACTCAATCCAATAAGTGCTTTGGCAAGAAATGTCCGGGCAGAAATTAGTTGTTCTTCGGTTAATTTATTACTCTGCTCTTTAATCAATGTCCGGGCCTCTTGTTCCAGGTTTTGGTATTTTCCGGACATTTTTAGTATGCTTAGCAATTGCAGGTATTCTGCAATAAATGGACGTTTAATTTTTTGTAATATTTCTATGGTTTTCTTTTGACTGCGCTCGGTTTCATAAAGCAGTGCATCCATTTCCGATTGAGGTGCACCATGTTTTTGGCGCAAGTCAATTAGTCGCATATTGGTCGAGCCTAATTTACTTAAATAGGTGGTAGAATTAGGTTCCCACTCAGCCATTTTTATACGCAGTAAGCGGGCATGGTTTAGTGATCTTTCGTTGGCTAAATTTTCTAATGTAGAAGCGACGGAATCAATGCTTGCCAACAGGGGGGGACGGAGTGGATCAATATCCATGACGCTCTCAGCTTGCTTAATGATTTCCGGGTAATTTTCTTGGGTGGCTAATTTCCAAAATAAGAGGTCATACCCGTACGCCAGGCTGCGCTGTGAGTCTGCATTGAGCGGGTTTAAATTAAAAGCGGTTTTAATGAAATTCATCGCTTTGTGCATGTCTCCCAGCAAGGCTAGTTTTTTACCCATCAGATTCAATCTGCCAGCCACAAATTTTATCATCCCGGAGGGTCGACCCATAAAAATCAAAGCTTTTTGATAGGCTAATAAAGCCTCATCAAATTTTTCTTCCTTGTCGAAATACATGGCTTGGCTAAAAAAATCGTCAAAGCCTTCCGTTTTTGGGCTAATAGCGGTGGGGTTCACCGTTACCAGGTGGTAGCGTTTTGGTTTTGCAGACCAGCCTGCTTTTTGTATATCAACTAAAAAATGATCGCTGTTAGAACCGAATAATAAAGTATCCTTTCCGCTCGGTAAATTAGTCATTAAGCCATAGGCCGTAACCAAATGGGAATTAACCGGTTTAAAAATTACTTTCAACTGTTCTCGAACCACATCAAAGCCGAATAAATTTTCCGGTTGTGGTGGTTGAAAATAATATTGGTATTTGAAAACCTTGCCTTTATTGGAAATAACCTGTAATTCAAAATCTGAAGGATTAAAAGCAATGAATTTGGGTTTATTAAATTTAAACCAGTCATCACCTTCACATCCTACGCTGAGGATACGTTGAACACCTTGTTCTTTCCAGACAAAGACTTCAAATTGTGAGGTATTAAGATTAAAGAGGTGGATTTGGTCTAATGGGTCCACCGCAAAGAAACCGATTTCTCCAGGTTGCCCACCTGGTTTATCACTGCGAGGTTTCAGGGTCTGAGTGCTGAGCGATTTGCCGGTAATATCTGCTTTAATAATTCCCCCTAATTTCGCATCCAGGGCCAGAATTTCATTGTAACGATTTACTCTGACTACTTCCAAAGAATTACCGCCGGCCAGACTTATTTGACTTAAAAATTTACCCTCAGGGTTAAAAATGATCAGATTGTTTTTACCTTGATCGTTCACGATGAGGTCACCATTCTTAAAGGCCGCGAAAGATGATGGATTTTTAGTTTTATCGCCCAGTTCCGGCCCGAATTTTCTGATTAGTTTCCCATCTTGACTAAACTGATAAATATTTCTGGATTTTTCTTCCAGAACGTAAACGCCATGATCTGTCCAGAGTATATCGCTTGCTTCTTTAAAATAACCATCAATGGCAAACTTCTGGCGTCCGGTGACGGACATACCGATCAATTGGTCACGGCGGGCATAAGGTATATAATAATACGCACTGGTTCCCTGAGCAGCAGCACAGTAATACTCATCGCCAATATTGGTGTTCGCATAAAGGGTAGGGCGGTCAAGGCTGCTATTTTGGGTTTCTGGAAGATTATAGGCGAACACCTGGACGGATTTTAATTGGGCATCCAGGACGGCAAGTGTGCCTTGATTTGGGCTAACCGCCAGAGCAACCGGTTTCTTAAGCAGTTGTGGGTTGCGCAGGTGATTTATTAATTTACCATCATCACCATACCTTAACAGAGCTCCGTCATCCGTAAGTATAAAAAAGCCGCCGGTATTATCTGCGGCTATGCTATTCACTTTGTTAATTAGTCTGTTTTGCTCATCAATTAATTTATTCAAACTGGTCAAAAGTAGCCCATTGGCATCAAGTACATGGATGACCGGTCCATTGAGGTCTAAAACATAGAGCCGATTATTTACGTCTACACTTATGGATTTAGGGTTAAAGAAAGCTTGGCTAGTTCCTGAAATCCAGGTTAAGTAATTGCGTTCAGGACTATAGATATCGATTAAATTTTTCTTAAGATTTAATACATGCAAATAGCCATCCGGTGAGAAAGCCAAACCTGCTGGTTCTCCAATTTGACCTAAAGCCTGGCCCAATTGACCGAATTCATGGCCGGTCAGGTCGGTTAAATTAAAGGTGTAAAATTTATTGGTACCCTCATCAAAGGTGGCTATTTGATCCGTGCCGGCAACAACAAATCGCGGTTTATTAAAACTCACCGGTTTACCGGCAATCGTAATAGATTTTATGTCTTTAGGTTGGCCGCCACCTAAAGGAATAACCCGGATAGTACCTGCATTTTGGTCGGCAATTACTATATTTTGATCGGAAGAAATGCTGATGGATTGCGGATTGGCTAAATCCGTGATGGTTATGGTTCTAACTTCAGATAGGTGATTTTGTGCAAACCCAAGGAAAGACAGTCCCAACAAAAAAACAATCCAAATAAAGGGATGAAGTCGGATAATTGGCATCGGGATTTTTTACAAACGTTAAATTATGAACAAAAATTGAAAATAAACCATAAATGGTCAAGGGATTTCGTTTCAAGGTGTAAAAATTGTTGAATTCTTTCTAATTTTAACCTAAATAATCGAGTTGTTGAGAAACTTAGTAGTTTGCCTATTCTTATTGGGGTATTATTCAGCCTTCGGTCAACCGGACGCCCAAACTTTTTACAACGAAGGCAATCTTAAATTCCTTAAGAAAGATTGGGCCGGAGCAATAGATGCTTATACCCAAGCCATAAAAATAAGCCCTGACCTTTATTACATCTACATTAATCGTGCAGAAGCTAAAGAACAAATGGCTGATTTGGATGGAGCTTTAGAAGATTATAACCTCTACATTACTAACCTGAAAGAACGCAACCTTATTGTTGACGATGACATTAAAGCTAAAATTAAATCTGTGCAAGACCGCATATTGAGCAGAGCTAATGGGATTAATCTTGGTCTTAATAATGAAGAAGCTTTAAAATTTGATTCACTCGAGAATGATGAAAGCGGTAACGATGCTGAGATAGATCAAGTACAATTAAATAAAATATATTATCGCGCGAAGGCTTATTTTGATGCCGGAAATTATGAAGCAGCGATCCAGGATTTTCAAAGTGTTCTTCGCCAAAATCCTCGTTTCGTTGAAGCACTTACCGGTAGGGGATATGTCAGATTGAGAACTAAGGACTTGGCCGGTGCCATGGAAGATTTTAATTTGGCCTTATCCATTAAAAGACTCGATTATGTGGGCTTGCTGGGACGTGGCGAAGTGAAAGAGAAGTTACTTAATTATGCCGGAGCCATTGAAGATTATACCGTAGCCATCACCCAGGAACCCGGTCAATATCAGGCATTTTTTAACCGGGGCATTGCCTGGTTCAGAATGAATAATTATTCCAAAGCAGAGGAAGATTTTACGGTAACCGTACGTCTTCAACCCAAACACGAAAGAGCATATTTTAATCGTGGTTTGGCCAGATTTAATTTAAATCGCAATCATGATGGGTGTAAGGATTGGCAACAGGCCGCCATACTTGGTCATCCGCGAGCCAAGGAATATATGGATAAATATTGCGATAAGTAAAGCGCCTCAGCTTGTCATCTTACTGACTTTTTTTTGTCGACTGGATTATTTTTGGTGGGTGTTGACATGATATTACGTTGAAGGGCAGAGGTTTAAAAAATAGGCTTTTTTCATATATGTTTGTTTTTCAAACAATTAACTAACATTGAAAAAAGCCTAAAAATGAACATTGAAACTCTATCAAAACAGCTTTCAGA
>JAYRWN010000060.1:0-3802 GCA_041917975.1 Saprospiraceae bacterium
CGCACCATTGAAAAAAACGATTGTCCTGACGCTAGCTTGTCTGTTACTCACTCAGGTGGAAGCACAGACCAAACGGCCGACCACTACTTCCCGTAAACCGGTTAAAAAAGAATGGACGGATAATTTATGGTATGGCGGTGGATTTAACCTGGGCTTTTACGGCTCCTCATTAGCCGGCTTAGGCGGCAACGTATTTTTTGTTGGGGTCTCTCCCATGGTCGGATATAAACTGCTTCCCAATCTTTCTGCCGGACCTCGTTTGGAGGTGAATTATACCACCGGCCGTTATTCAGACAATTTTAATGGCCAGATTTATAAATACAATTCAATCACCTTAGGTGGCGGAGCATTCACCCGCCTTAAATTTCTGAAAAGGCTGTTTACTCATGCGGAGTATTCCTATCTCAGCCGTCAGAATCCGGTGAACATTGATTACAACCGGCAGAAAATCCTATTTGAACGGGAAGGAGATCAATTGTTGCTCCTTGGAGCAGGATACACCTCGGGTATGGGCAGTGGTTTTGGTTCGGAAATCTACATCTTGTACGACGTCCTGGAAGATAATAACACGATTCAATTGCCTATTCAATACCGCTTTGGTTTGACATATAATTTTTAATTCTAAGCTGGATTGATTTAGACAAACTTGTTCGGCTGTAACGGCACTTTTAATATTCCCAGACCAATTAAAAATATTTAAAATTAGTAACCCGAATTGTCTGTCAAAAATGCCTCAGCCCATGCAGAGGTTTTCATTGAGCTGTAGTTAACAGCCATACCCAGGCTCACAAAGAATTTCATTTAACTACGGCCTGACCGTTGTTAGCCTGCTTTATACACTAAATACACAAATACACAAATACACAAAAAATCCACCGCACTCCGCCGCCTGCTCTATTAGCCAAAGGCCAACCATCTCATACTTGAGCCTAATAGTTTGATCTGAGTTAATACGAAACAATCTCAAACCCGATGACCTGATCATCATTGACCGGGATCATTAGCTTAATTAGATCCTTGTATATACATGGATGATGCACCTCAAGCAGATTGGTGATCAAGGCAGTTTTTTATCATTTCGTCAGGTGACTGTGCTCATCCTTCTGAAGCGATATGATAAACTACTTTGCCGGCATTAATAGACTTAAAAAAATCCGTCATATGAAAAAAACAACCAAAATTATCCTCCTTCTCTCCATCCTGGTGATGGGGCGAATGATGCTGGACCTCACCGGCTGTACACATGATGATCAGGTGCTGGATGAATTTCTACCCAAAGGGCCGGAGTTCAGCGAAACCGAGCTTGTTTCGGTTCTGACTAACACTCCACCCAACATAGACGGTAATATCGAATCCGCTTGGGATGATGTCGTTCCTTTAAAAACCAGCACCAAAGTGCCCGACATCGGTGGCGATAAAGTACCGCCAAACTTCTTCGGATACGAAGGAAAGTCATACGACGTTAGCCTGCGTTCTATGTACGACAATCAAAATATCTACTTTTTATTGGAATGGGATGATAATACCTTCTCGGTAGACCGGGAAACCTGGTATTTTGATCTTGCTGACAAACGGTGGAAACAAGAAAACCGTTATCCTACCTTTAATGCCGATGGCGTAATGACCCGCCCGGCATTTTATGAAGATAAATTCGCCATGTTATGGAACGTGGACAACAGCGCAGCCGAATGGAATACCAAAACCTGTTATGCCACTTGCCATACCGGCCTGGGCAAAGATGCCGGGTATTCTCGGCACTACACCAATGGTGCCAATGAGCGCATTGACATGTGGCACTGGAAGCTGGTCCGGGAGGGTGCTTTTGGCACCTTCGATGATCAGTATCAGGATAACGCTACGCCTAATGGCCGCAAAAGCGACCCGAAAACCAGCGGCACCGGTTATGGCGATAATAAACAAGCTCTCATTATCACCGGAACTTCCACTTCGGTAAACGTGCCCAAATACGTCATCCCCGGTCGTAAATACTATTATTGGATTACCCAGGATGAAGTAAACAGCGGAGCAGCCAAATTAATTAAGGGTGTGGATGAAAACGGTATATTATCCTACGATGGAGGTACTATCGATCCAAATACCGACACGGATTTCCAACGTGCGGGTTCACGCAGCGGAGCCAAAGGAATCCCGAGTATTGTGAACAGCAAAGTGCAAGGCAATGAAGGTGACATCACCTCGAAATGGACCTTTACCGGTTCAGGATACATCATGGAAGTACAGCGTAAATTAAATACCGGTGACACCGAACGGGTGGATATTAATTTCTCCTCGCTGACCGACCAGTATTTCGGAATTGGCGTATTTGAAAATGCCGCGTTAGCTCATGCGATCAAAACTAATCTGTTGCTAAAATTTGAAAAATAAAACTTTCAACAGGTTAATTCACCATCATTAAATACGCCAATTATGAAAAATATAAAATTAATGCACCTCTTGACCCTTATGCTGGCAGCGGGTTTATTTACCGCCTGCTACTATGACCAGGTCCTGGTGGTGGAAGATGAACCTACCGAAGTCGGACAAGTTTCCTTCTCCAAGGATATCTTGCCCATCTTCAACCAAAGCTGCAATTTGTCTGGATGCCACAATGGAGCGGTAAAACCTAACCTGCTTCCGGCTAACGCTTTTAGCGCACTGACCTCCGGCAATTACATCAACACCAGCGACCCTGCCGGTAGTGAATTGTACCAATGGATGAAAGGCAACCGTTCCTTACCAATGCCACTGACCGGAGCCAAGGCGGATTATAATGCCAAAGTCCTGGCCTGGATAAAACAAGGTGCTCAAAACAACTAAAAACCCGGCGAATTATGAAAACAATAAAATATTTCTGGAAATCCTTTAGCGCCGGACTCGTGGCGGTGGCTATCTTTTACCCGTGGACCATGGTCTGGGGACAGGACGAAGAAGTCCATACCATAGCCATCCATAGCCGGGGATTACAACGCGTAGGTAATACCTTCGAAAGCGTATGGCTTATTGATAACCAAACCGTGATGGTCCCTTTGCGCAAAACCTTCGAATTCGATATCCTGCACCGCTTCGGAACCGTGAAAAACGGATACAGTGATTTACTGGGTTTGTACGCCCCTTCCAACATACGTTTGGGTTTCGGCTATACACCTATTAATAATTTGATGTTGGGCTTTGGATTCACCAAAGAACGCTTGTTGTGGGATTATAATCTTAAATATGCAATTCTAAAAGAGCATGGTAAAAATCCTGCTCCGGTGAGCGTAACGTATTTTGCCAACATGGCCCTGGATACGCGTAAAAAAGAAAATTTTATCAACGATTCCGACCGTCTGAGTTACTTCCATCAATTGATGGTGGCTAAAAAACTCACGCGGGATTTTTCGGTCCAGGCGTCTTTCAGTTTATCCCACTTTAACCGCGTGGATGCTTATATCTCCACGGAACCGGAGATCGTCGGCAAAATGAAAAATGACCATCTGGCGTTTGCTCTGTTGGGGAGATATAAAATCTCTGATGCGTTTGCCTTTATTGCGAATTATGATCAACCCATTACCAAACACAAAGTCAATAATCCGCATCCGAACATCAGTGCCGGTATTGAGCTGGCCACGCCATTACATGCCTTCCAGGTATTCCTCGGTAATTACCGTTGGCAGGTGCCTCAATACAACAATGTTTTTAATGCCAACGACTTCACCGATGGTGATTTTCTGATTGGTTTTAACATCACCAGATTATTGGATATCCAGGAAGAAGACCTGGGTGATATGATGTTTAAACGCAAAAACAAAGAAAAAGAAAAAGA
>JAYRWN010000061.1:0-3317 GCA_041917975.1 Saprospiraceae bacterium
ATATTTTCTTTTACCACCCATATACTCCCCTGTTCTTCCCCCTTCTTCTTATTAAACATCTTCCCTTTTTTTCTTAAATATATTATTTATTTATTATATATTTAAAAAATATATTTAGAGGGTTTTTCAACAGTCTCCTAGCCCATCTCAATTATCTTGAATCTGGTGCGCAATGCATTATTACTTCCAGTTACCAGGCTACCCTACCCGGGTTTATGGCGCTTGGTTATGACCAGCCTGCGGCCAGGGGATTGATTCTTAAATCAGTTCAATTGGCCGAGGAAGCAAGAAAACGTTTCCTTTCAGTAAACCCACAGGCTGTAAAACCATTGATTGCGGCCAGTATTGGCCCTTACGGAGCCTATCTGGCTGATGGTTCTGAATATCATGGTGAGTATGGTATCTCGGATCAGGAGTTAAGGGACTTTCATGCGCCAAGAATCAACTTGCTCGCGAATTCAACGGCAGATGTTCTGGCCGGTGAAACTATTCCTTGTTTTCAGGAAGCGAAGGTGCTGGCGGAAATTTTAGAACAGGTTAAAAAGCCCGCCTGGGTATCATTTTCCTGCCGGGATGGTAAACATTTACGTGATGGAACACCCATTGAAAAATGTACTGCTCTTTTTGCTCGTCATCCGACTGTATTTGCGATTGGTGTAAACTGTACTTCCCCGGAATTTATCTCAGAATTAATTCGTGTCATTAAAACGAAATCAGAAAATAAAAAGATCGTTGTATACCCTAATTCAGGAGCCGTCTACCATGCGGATAGTAAGACCTGGTCGGGTCTGACGGATCTAGCATCCTGTGAAATTATGGTACAGGAATGGATGGATTTAGGCGCTAATATACTTGGAGGCTGTTGTGGCATTGGCCCCCGGCAAATTAAAGCCATGGGTAATATTATTTCCAAAATGGAGACATAAAAGCAGATGTATTACGAAGACTGCAGTTATACTCCATTAAAAACAGAAATAAACAATGATAAAATTCTTCAGAAATATTCGCCAAAACTTACTTTCGGAAGGAAAAATGGGAAAGTATCTGAAATACGCCAGTGGATAAATTATCCTGGTGGTGATAGGAATTTTGATCGCTCTACAGATTAATAATTGGAATGAGTATCAAAAAGAGAGAAAGACTGAGCTAAAAGTAATGACGGAATTAGTAGAAAACCTGCAAGCCAATATTCAGAGATTACAAATAATGATCGAAAGAGGAAATATTGATAACCAGTCCGCGGATATTATTATTTCAGTACTTGATAATCGATTACCCTATACTGATTCTATAAATAATCATTTTTATTTCGCATTGAATCCGGTTGATGAGGGTTCGTTTTTGTCCTTCGTTGGGTATGAGTACTTAAAAAATACAGGTTTCGAAATTATTCACGATGAGCGCTTGAAGAAAAAGATCATCAACTTATTTGAAGGATCTTACAAAGATTTACAGGCTAAGTATAATCGTATAAATGCAGTTTCCACACCAAATTTGAGCAAATTCAGAGAGGAAAATTTCCTTTTCAAGGTAGACACAGGTCGGCAAACAATGGGCCATTGGCCATTAGATTTAATGGCATTAATTAATAACGGACGCCTCAAAAGCAAGTTAGTAGAAACAAAAGGAGTAAGATTGTGGGTTTATAGCAGTTTACTGCAAAGTCTCGACGATACCCAAAACGTTTTAAAACTTCTGGAGAGTAAATTACCTCAACCGGATTAATTGTTACGATCGAAAAAATGAAACAATTTACAGTCTAAACGTTAGAAACAGTACACAACAATCTATATGCAATAATGCTCCCTGGCGGTCGGGCTGCTCATAAACTAATCATTAATGGCTATGGCAGCGGCAAAATAAATATTAATCTGACGATAAGGTAAAGACGTTAATTTAGTTGCCATGTATCAGGACAAGCAAGGTAAGTTGTGGCTTAGTGCACCTGAAAACGTGACAGTTAAGTTTTAATGAAGGCACAGTTGAAAAATTTAACCCATGATGGAGAAAGAGGAGCAGCCGCTATTCGAGTATACCGCTCTGCCATCGATCTCACTCGACAGGCACGCCTTCAATCGGTATGGCTCGAAAGACAGGCCTTCAATCGGTATGGCTTGACGAACAAGCTTGGTATCGTTAAAACTTGGCAGGTTTATCTCACACCACCGTACTCAACGACCCCCATGCGCTTGGCTTGCTCTGCGCAGAGTAAACCATGCTGATCGCACACGCTTGGCAAGTTGGTCTACACCCAGATCTTGCAAAACACTTAGAAACGATCTGATAACATTGAACTCATCACCATGCCAGGAGTCCGATCTCCTGGCGCTAGAACGTAGGCAGAACTCATAACTCCCCGCTCGTCGCCGAAATATTTCTCAGGCCGGCTTGTTTTGATGCGTGTCCTGGTGTATGTTTGAAACAAAACAAAACAAGACGCTTCCTGCTGGCAGGTGACCTATCTCCGATCAGCAAAAAGGGCAGATATTCTAAAAAATTTGAGTATATAACGAAGTTAGCATACATTTTGAAAAACCATGCAACTAAAAGAAAACAGAATGAATAGTATTTTAATAGCGATGATAATTGGATTAGTAGCTGGATTAATAGATGTTACTCCAATGATTATTATGAAACTTGAAAAGGTAGCTAATATTTCAGCATTCGTCCACTATTTTGTACTTGGCTTAATTATTCCATTTGTTAGCTGGGACATCGCTCCATGGATTAAGGGGGTTATTATTTCATTTTTATCCGCTATACCCGTAATGATTATTGTTTACCCTAAAAACAAGAAAGCAATAATCCCGATGATAATTTTTGCAATTATTCTCGGTGCAGGTATTGGATTAGCTGGAGATAGATTCATCAGTGGATAATGTCAAATTCTTAAATTATGCCCTATCGATTAATCATTTTTTTGAGTGCCCTGGTGCTTTTAATATCTTGTGGGAGCAGTGACTGGAAACAATTTCATGGTGGCGAAGCAAATGTAGGTTATATAGGTGTTAATTCCAATCCCGGTCTTATCCGTAAATGGAATAAGCCGATGCATATAGGGTTAATAACTTACTCTTCGCCTGCAATTGCCAATGATGGTACGATTTATCTTGGTACCACAACAGGAGTATTGGTAGCTATTAAAAATGATGGTTCCGGATTTAAATGGATATTCCGATCCTCTGATGAATTAGGTTACATAAATCCATGTATCGTCTCATCACCTGCTATTGGTCGTAATGGCGATATATATTTTACGGTAACTTATGATAGAACAGATTGTGTAGAATGTGGGTATACTACTTCTCTGGTGAAAT
>JAYRWN010000062.1:0-3994 GCA_041917975.1 Saprospiraceae bacterium
CATAACTCTATTATTGGCGAAAGTTACGATTTATTCCTTATTTTGTAATCAAATAGATATCAATCCAGTATAATTGGTTAAATTTCGTATTTAAATAGACCTTATTAAATAGACGAAAGTATGGACTGGACGACTTTAAACTATGAAACAGGCCATAAAGACCACTTGAGAGTCATTTGGATCAGATTCGCTTATCAGGCCGAGACCATAGTCCAGGTCAGGCCGTAGTGGGTGCGCAGTGTTGGCCTGGGATGTGCAGCTTACGCGGTCTCTATGTAGCCGGTAGTCGATCAGGTGCCATGTGGGATTGGTTCTGTTTAAAAAATACATTATTACAGGCAATTCGGGCTGGAATAAACGGAAAATATTTCGTCTCCGGCCAAAATATTTATGGCCTAGCGGAGGTTTAAGTCGCTGCGCGCGAGGTGGTTCACAAGTAAATAGTGTGGGGATTAACCGGTGAAAGTTTGGTCAGCGCTTTTTGATTACCTTTAAGGGATTAATAAAGGGTTATGCAACGAATTTTATGGGTCTTGTTTTATTCAGGTATTCTCTGGGCCGGGTGTCAACCGCCAGCGCCCACTTATGACCTCATTATCCGTCAGGGCATGGTCTATGACGGCAGCGGCGGAGAAGGCGTCCTGGCTGACGTAGGCCTGCAAGGGGATACGATCGCGTTCATCGGTGACCTAAGCAAAGCTAAGGGCCGCACTGAAATAGATGCGCAGGGCAAAGCCGTGGCCCCGGGATTCATCAATATGCTCAGCTGGGCCACCACCTCGCTGATCGAGGATGGGCGTTCACAAAGCGACCTCCGCCAAGGGGTGACCCTGGAAGTGTTCGGAGAAGGGTGGAGTGAAGGACCGCTGACCCCGGAGATGAAAAAAACCGTAGAGGAACAACAGGGCGATATAAAATACAAGGTAGAGTGGAGCACCCTGGGTGAATATCTGGCTTACCTGGAGAAAAAAGGGGTGTCCTGTAACGTGGCGTCCTTTGTCGGCGCCACCACGCTGCGGATGACCCAGGTGGGTGAAGACGATCGCGATCCTAATCCGGAACAGCTGGCGGCGATGCAACAACTGGTGCGCCAGGCCATGGAAGAAGGGGCGATGGGCATCGGTTCATCACTCATCTATGCGCCGGCGTTTTATGCCGAGACACCGGAATTAATCGCCTTGTGTAAGACGGCCGCCGAATACGGGGGGCTTTACATCACCCATATGCGTAGCGAAGGAGAAAAACTCCTGGAAGCGGTGGATGAGGTGCTCACCATAGCCCAGGCGTCTGGCATACGCGCGGAGATTTATCACCTTAAAGCCGGCGGCGCCAGCAATTGGCCCAAAATGGACCAGGTCATCGGCAAAATAGATTCGGCTCGGGCGGCCGGCCTCACCATCACGGCTGATATGTACACCTATCCGGCCGGCGCCACCGGACTGGATGCTTCCATGCCGCCCTGGGTGCAAGCGGGGGGATTTAAAGCCTGGAAAAGCCGGCTGCAAGATCCCGCCATCCGCAAAAAAGTGATCGAAGAAATGTTAACCCCGACCAAAGCATGGGAAAACCTGTATTTAGCCACCGGAAGCCCGGAAAAGGTACTGTTGGTGGGTTTTAAACAGGATTCCTTAAAGTACCTCACCGGTAAAACCGTGGCCGAAGTGGCAGCCATGCGGGGGAAGAGCCCGGAAGAAACCGTGCTGGACCTGGTAATCCAGGACGATAGCCGGGTGGGTACCGTTTATTTTCTGATGTCTGAAGACAACATCAAAAAACAAATCAAACTGCCCTGGCTGAGCTTCGGGTCGGACGCGGAGAGCCTGGCCCCGGAGGGGGTGTTTATGAAGAGCAGTACACACCCGCGCGCTTATGGCAACTTTGCCCGATTGTTGGGCAAATATGTGCGCGACGAACAAGTGATCAGCCTGGCAGAAGCCATCCGGAAATTAACCAGTTTACCGGCGGAAAATCTGAAAATAAAACAGCGCGGTATGCTTAAATCAGGGTATTATGCGGATGTGGTGGTTTTCGATCCCGCCACCATTCAGGATCATGCCACCTTTGACCAACCCCACCAATACAGTACCGGAGTCGTGCATGTATGGGTCAATGGCCAGCAGGTGCTGAAAGACGGCGAACATACCGGTGCAAAACCCGGCCGGGTGGTGCGTGGGCCAGGCTATAAGAGTGTGAGTGTGAAATAGAGTTTGAGTGAGAGTTAGAGTTGATGAAAGATCTAAAAGTTATCGCCTTTGATGCGGATGACACGTTGTGGGTGAATGAACCGTTTTTTCAAGAGACGGAACAAAAATTTTGTGCCCTGCTGGAAGATTATTTGCCGGCCCACACCGTGTCGCAGGAATTGTATAAAACCGAGCTGAAAAACCTGGCCTTATACGGTTACGGGGTAAAGGGTTTTATGTTAAGCATGATCGAGACGTTATCCCGCATCACCGAGGGTACAGCTCAACTTAAATTTGTGCAGCAGGTCATCGATTTGGGTCATGAATTATTAAATAAACCAGTCATACTATTAGAGGGCGTCGAAACGGTGTTAAAACAATTAAATGGCCATTACCGGTTGGTGATGGCGACTAAAGGTGATTTGCTGGACCAGGAGCGGAAATTAATTAAATCCGGATTGGCGCAGCATTTCCACCACATCGAAATAATGAGTGATAAACAAGAAAAAGATTATCAGAAATTAATCCGGCACATGGATATTAAAGCGGAGCAATTCCTGATGGTGGGTAATTCCATCAAATCGGATATCCTGCCGGTGCTGGCGCTGGGCGGTTATGCCGTACATGTGCCCTACCACACCACCTGGATCCACGAAAAGGTGGAGGCAGTGATCGAAAATGAACGATTTTTAGCCGCCGGCAATATCCTGGAATTACTTAAAATGGTGGAGTATGTATAAGACTTTAGCTATCGAAAACTGGAACCGTAAAGAACACTTTCATTTTTTTAAAACCTTTGAAGAACCCTTTTTCGGGGTCACTTTAGAGGTGGATAGTGACACAGCCTGGCATTATTGTCAGAAAAGACAACTTTCATTTTTTCTGTATTGTCTGTATCAGGCTTTACAGGCGGCCAATCAGGTGGAACCGTTTCGCTATCGCATTTCCGGAGATAACGTTTACATATATGATATGGTGCATGCATCGCCCACCATAGATCGTGACAATGGCACCTTCGGATTTGCCTACATGAATTATTATCCGTCTTTTGATGAGTTTGCTTTTGAGGCTCAACAGGAAATACAGCGGGTCAAACAGAGCACCGGTCTGGAACCGGCAATCAATAGTGAAAACGTGATCCATTTCTCAGCCTTGCCCTGGATTTCGTTCAAGAGCTTATCCCACGCCCGTTGTTTTAGGTTTGCGGACAGCTGTCCAAAAATATCTTTTGGGAAAGTATTCGATGAAAGAGGGAAAAAATTCCTCCCGGTCTCCATTCATGTCCATCATGCGTTGATGGATGGGTACCATGTAGCCCAATGGGTGGATAGATTTCAAGAAGGTTTACAGTCTACACATCATTAGTCCCTTATCGGTAAAATGTTGACCAAAAGTGGCAAAATATTTCCATTCGTTTAAATGCTGTATTCTATTAGAATTGATTACATGTTAAAGAAAAAAATTCTAATATAATTATCGGTTGACTCAGTACCAATGACTAGTATGATTGGTTTGGCTCAGCAGTGATGCGATATAATTAAAAGTATATATTATTAGTACCAACGGGCGTGATTCTAACCTGATCTGCTTTGTTTTCAAGCTTATGGAAACTTATGGTGGTCAATTTTCCGTTCTCCGGTCCATCTTTCTTGTCCTTTTGTCCCCGCAGTGCGGGATCTCCGCTGCGCTACGACTTGCACAAAAGGACCAACCTGCCTGCGTCATACTCGACAGGCAGGCCTGCCTGCGCCGAAACTTGCTCGGCAGGCAGGAAAGTCAAGGCTGTATTCATTTCTTAACGCTAAAAAGCA
>JAYRWN010000063.1:0-19402 GCA_041917975.1 Saprospiraceae bacterium
AGCACTAAATAATCGATGTGGAAAATATTGGATGAGGTTAGTCAACGTAAGGTTATGGACAATTTTTTCATAAGGTCCATTGGAAGCTACGCACGCTTCGATCGGCAGGTTTTTGACCAATTCGCTGGCACCCTCAATCTCTTTTAACTCGTTGGCAAAAGCGATAAAACTGTTTTCACGAAATGTCTGGACTATAGTCTCTGGCAGTTTGACTTGCCATTTATTTTCTACGTAAGCTATACAATTGGCCATAGTAGTACCGGGAAACTGGGCGATGGCTTCTTCATTGGACAATGGAATGCCCAGTTTACGTACTTCTTCTGCGAATACCCGGTTAGCGATGGGTTCACTATCTACCAATACACCATCACAATCAAAAATTATTAAGTCCCAATTCATGAGGATGATCTTTTACGCAAGATATGGTCAATGATTTTAGTGGCATGGTCACGGCTGTTTTCAATGAATAACTTATTGGTTTCCATACCGGCGCAGACCACTCCGGCTACGTACATATTTGGCCGCGATGATTCAAAATCCTCCATGTTACACACCGGTGCATGAGCAACATTTTGACTTAACTCTATACCCAAACGCTTTAAAAAGTCAAAATTCGGATGGTATCCAGTTAATGCTAACACAAAATCGTTGGCTAAGGTTAATGAACCGAGGGGAGTGGCTAAGTCTATTTCTTCCGGACGGATAGCAGTTACTATTGAATTAAAATAGGCTTTGATCGAACCTTCTTTTAACCGATTTTCAATGTTGGGCTTAATCCAATATTTGATGGTGTCCTTCAGTCGGTCCTTGCGAACCACTAATGTGACTTCGGCTCCTTTATAATAAGCTTCCAGGGCAGCGTCACAGGCTGAGTTTCCTGCCCCGATGATTACTAGCTTTTGGCGATAATAAGGAAAGGCGTCTCGGTAATAATGACTGACTTTCGTTAAAGTTTCTCCCGGTATATTCAGGAGGTTAGGTTGGTCATAAAAACCTGTAGCCACAATGACATGCTGGGCCAGATATTGACTACGGGAGGTCGTAATCTCAAATTTATCGTTTGACGAGGAATGTACCTCTAAAACCTCTTCATAAAGATGAAGGTTAAGACGATATTTTTCTACAACCCGGCGATAATACTCCAGCGCTTCCTGGCGCTGTGGCTTATCATGGATAGATACAAACGGGACTTCTCCTACTTCCAGGAGCGCAGAGGTAGAAAAAAAAGTCATGTTGGTGGGAAAGTGATAAATGGCATTCACCAACACGCCTTTTTCCAGCACGACATAAGACAGCCCTGCCCGACTTGCTTCTACTGCACAGGCCAACCCTATTGGGCCTCCGCCGATAATTGCAACATCAAAAAAAATCATTCCGGCAGTAACAAAAAAGGTGTTTTTACATCCACATCAGCTTTGGTGAAACGGCTGGAAGTAAATATTTTTTCAAAAAAACCGCGATTGCGTTTAATCATACAAAGCACATCATATATTTCACCGGATTTAGCTACTCCGCTGGGTAGTTCACCATTAGTTAATTCTTTCGCGCCGGCCCAAACCTCTCCCAGCATAGCCTGAGAGGATAAAGCTTCTTCGTCTTCAACAGTAACGGTAACATGCAAAGTGCGTACTTTGGCATTTAAGGATAGAGCCAGGTTCTTCAGTGGTTTTAAAATATCAGGAGCTGACTGGTCCAATTTGCGGAAGGCAAATAAAAAATTTCTGGGTGATTGTAATTCGGCAGTTTGAGGGATGATCAACAGAGGGATGTTACTGGCTTTAATTAGGCCACCTACGGTACTGCCATAGGTAATGTCAGGGTCAGCGGATTCTCCCTGTGCACCGAGAATGATTAAGTCAACCTCTTTTCCGGTAGCCAGTCTGAAAATAGCATTGGCCGGATCACCTTTCAGTACTACTTTCTCCACTATAGTCTTTGCCTCCGGGAAAGTTGTAGCCAGGATATCAGTTAATTTCTGGTGGTGATCACTGTTCAGGATTTCATCGAGACTAACCAGTGAATCAGATCGCGAAATTGTCTGATAGACATGCACCAAATATAATTCTGCATTTAAGTCGTTAGCCAAACCAATGGCGTATTTTAGGGCATGAATAGCTGAATTGGAATAATCAATAGGAACTAAAAATCTCATAATTTTATTTATTGTTTAGTATTTTATTGCAATCAAGAGCCTTTTTAACGCATAAAAACCAATTTTATTCTATTTTGGTTCAATAAGCTGCAAAAATTCTTCGGTAAACAGGTCCGGCATCAGAGGCTGGTCGGAAATGGCATATTTATCAAAATCCTTTTCTCCAAGTTCACGCAGAACATCTTCGTCGATAAAAAATTTCCCAGTAGTTTGCCGGGGGTCCATGGCTAATATGGCTGCAGTGGCATCAGCCATAATATCAGTTGTACGCGATTTTTGGATCATATCACTGCCGCCCAATAAATTCATAACAGCCGCCGTTGCAATGGTAGTTTTTGGCCATAGCGCATTGCAGCCGATATGGTAAGGCCTGAACTCTTCCGCCAACCCCAGCATACACAAGCTCATGTTGAATTTGGAAATCGTATAGGCGACATGTGGTCCAAAAAAAGCGGGATGAAGATTTAAGGGGGGCGACAATGTTAGCACATGAGCGTGGGCTGACTTTTTTAGGTATGGTAAACAAAGTTTGGTAGTTAAATAAGTGCCGCGGTAATTAATTTGATGCATGAGATCAAAGCGCTTCATATCCAGATGTTCAGCCGGGCTAAGCTGGATGGCACTGGCATTATTAATGACAAAATCCAAACCACCAAAGGTCTGGACAGTCAGATCCACGGCCTGTAGGACCTGATCTTCGTAACGTATATCCACAGCGAGAGGTAACGCTTGTCCACCAGCTGCCCGAATTTCTTCAGCTGCGGTATAAATGGTACCGGGTAACTGCGGATGTGGTTCGGTGGTTTTAGCCAAAATAGCAACATTGGCGCCCAATCCAGCTAATTTTACTGCAATGGCCTTGCCAATACCCCGGCTACCTCCAGTGATCAAAACCGATTTTTGTTTAAAATCCATATTAATGCGATAATTCTGGGATAATATAAGAAAACTGGACCAAAATTCCAGCCATTGGAAGGTGGAGAAGTTAGAAGATTGATAATAATGCTTGATGGAACATTTGTAAAAACCCCTGATCTGCCCTATTTTCCGCGACAAATTGTAAATCAATGAAAAAAATCATCCTTACCGCCGCGATGTTTACGTTGGTCTTCAGCGTAATGGGACAAAGAAAAAAGACTGTCCCAGTAGTTACAGCTCCCCCACCGGCTCCACAGCAGGTGGAACCGGGAACATACTTCAAAGCTGCTAAATGGCGAAATATAGGCCCATTTAGAGGCGGACGTTCCGTAGCAGCAAGCGGAGTAGTGGACAATCCGCTGGTTTATTATATGGGTACGGTAGGCGGAGGTGTTTGGAAAAGTGAAGATGCCGGGATTTCCTGGAAAAACATTTCTGATGGTTATTTTTCGACCGCTTCCGTTGGAGCAGTTAGTGTGGCCGAAAGCGATGCCAATGTAGTTTATGTTGGGATGGGAGAACATGCACCCCGGGGTGTGATGACCTCTTATGGTAACGGAGTTTACAAGTCCACCGATGCTGGCAAAACCTGGACTAAAATGGGGCTGGAACCGACCCGTCACATCTCCGGGATAAGTATTCATCCTGGTGACCCGGACCTCGTCTATGTAGCTGCACAAGGAGCACTGCACGGAGCAAGCGAGGACAGAGGAGTATATAAATCTGCAGATGGCGGCAAATCTTGGAAAAAGGTGCTTTATGTGGATGAAAATACCGGCTGTAGTGATCTTAGTATGGATATGACTAATCCCCGTATTTTGTATGCCGCGATGTGGGATCACCGACGATTACCCTGGGAAGTGCGTAGTGGAGGTAAAGGTAGTGGCATTTATAAAAGTGTTGATGGGGGTGAAACCTGGACACGTCTTGATAAAGGCTTACCCAAAGAATTGGGTAAAATAGGCCTTTCGGTATCCAGAGCCAACCCCAATAAAGTCTATGCAGTAATCGAATCTGACTCCCAAAAAGAACAAGGGGGAGTTTTTGTATCAGACGATGCCGGTACATCCTGGTCCCGCATCAGTAAAGATCACCGTACCGTGCAGCGTGCCTGGTATTATATAGAAATATTTGCTGACCCGCAGAATGAAAATGTGGCTTATGTTCTGGCTCCGCCGATGTTAAAAACCATTGATGGAGGCAAAACCTGGCAGGTGATGGAAACCATGCACGGGGACCATCACGGCTTATGGATAAACCCCAAAAACAGCAAGAATATGATCCTGGCTGATGACGGTGGTGCTGTCATATCTTTTAATGGCGGCGAAACATGGAGCCATCAAAAACACGCCACCGCCCAAATGTACCGCATCAATGCAGACAATTTGTTTCCATATAATGTGTATGGAGGGCAACAGGACAACACCTCGGTAAAAATAGCCAGTCGTAGTACATATGGTTATAGCATTGGTGAACGTGACTGGACCTATTCAGCAGGTGGGGAAAGTGCATTTCTGGCCTTTAACCCGGATGACCCCCGGTTGGTACTCGGGGGTAGTTACCAGGGAACTATAGAAGTGCTCGATAATTATACAATGGAAGGCAAGGGTATCATGGAACGTCCCTTTAATTACCTGTCCATGACGCCAAAAAATATGATGTACCGGTTTAATTGGAACGCTCCGATCATTTGGTCGGCGCATGAACCTAACACGTTTTACCATGGCGGTAACGTATTGTTTAAAACCAATGACTATGGGAAGAATTGGTCGGTAGCCTCACCGGATCTTAGCCGACACGACACGACTAAAATGGGGTTAAGCGGAGTACCCTACACTAACGAAGGCGCTGGAGGTGAAAATTATGGCACCATTCTTTATGTTAAAGAATCCCCCCAGGAACCAGGAGTGATTTGGGTAGGTAGTGACGACGGGTTAGTACATGTTACCCGGGATAATTGCAAAACCTGGACCAACGTCACTCCAGTGGGATTACAGGAATGTATGATCAACTGCATCGAGATTTCACCACATGACCCGGCGACCATTTATTTAGCCACTACCAGATATAAATTTAACGATTTTACTCCCGCTCTTTATAAATCTGCTAACGGAGGACAAACATGGGAACAAATTAATCAAGGCATCCCTTATGGAGCATTTACCCGGGTAATCCGGGAGGACACGGAAAGAAAAGAATTGTTGTTTGCCGGGACGGAAACAGGCCTTTACAGCAGTTATGATGGTGGTATACACTGGCATGCCTTCCAGTTAAACTTACCAGTAACGCCCATCACCGACCTAAAAGTACACCAAGGAGATCTTATCGCAGCCACAGCTGGAAGATCATTTTGGATTTTTGATGACCTTCATCTTTTGCGTCAGCTGCCAGCAGTGAATACCCAGGATCAGCTCGTCCTTTTCCAACCAGAACCTACTTATCGCGTTTCGGGAGGTAGTAGCATGGATCGCAACATTAGCGTGGATGATAACTCCACCTTTAACTCCAACACCGCCGGTACTAATCCGGCTACCGGGGTGGTACTTTATTATCAGTTGCCTACCAAATTAGACAGTGTTTTCGACTTAAAACTGGAAATTTTGACAAAAGATGGGCAACTGATACGGTCTTACGCTAACAAGGCCGATGAAAAGCATGAGAGTTATGAAGGCGCTCCTCCACCCAATCCTGTACTCCCTGCTAAAGCAGGCTTAAACCGCGCCGTGTGGGATATGCGTTACCCCATTTTACGAGGAGTGCCAGCCATCTACATAGAGGGTAGTTACCGTGGACACAAAGTTCCTCCCGGCGAATACTGGGCCCGGATTACTTATCAGGGCAAATCAGCAGAAACGGCCATAAAAATTATTCCGGATCCCCGCATTAATGCTACTGAGGCTGATTACATAGACCAGCATCAGATGATGATGGACATCGAAAAAAAGATCAACGAAATGCATGACCTGGTGAACATCGTGCGCAGGATGAAAAAACAGATCGAAGACTTAAAAGAAAAAACAGCAGGGCAATCAGCTTATGCATTGGTGGAAGCAAAACTTATGGTCACGCAACAAAAACTCACGGCATGGGAAGAAACCATCGTTCCGGTTAAAGCGCAATGTTATGATGATGCGACTAATTTTGAGAACAAATTCAGCGGGGACTACATCTTTTTGAAAGGAGAGATGGACAGCAACATCCCCCAGGTAACCAAAGGACAAAAGGAACAGTGGACTATGCTAAATCAACGCTGGGCGGAGCTTAAAAAACAGCAGGAAGCCCTGTTCGCCGAAATAAAAATGATCAATGGCTCTTTATATGAACTTGATTTACCGACTATTGGTATGTTTTGAGCCCAGAATTAGGATCTGCCGACAGGGTATAAGGCTGTGGATTGCCTCTTATATATTTTTGGCCGTGCCAATGATCAATTTTTGTCAGGCACAGTCAAAATTGCTGATCAAGACAGTAGATAGTCTTGTACGTCATGAAACTAATTCAACAACTTTAGCCGGAGCCGTCGTTTTGATCAAGCACAAAGGTAGAATAATCCATTGCCAAGCATACGGATCAGCCAGGCGATATGATGATGACCAAAAGCGATTGACGAAAGAAGAAGTAATGACTGATGAGCACTTGTTTGATTTAGCTTCTTTGACTAAAGTTGTAGCAACCACTACCGGCATCATGATGCTCATTGATCAACATAAACTGAAGCCTGATGATGCAGTAAGCCGGTTTATTCCTGAATTTTCCTCGCAAGAAAAGCAAACTATAACCGTCCGACATTTACTTACCCACACTTCCGGCATGACAGAATGGTACCCCATGTATTACCGAGCAAATACACGGCAGGAAGCCTATCGTTTAATCTCAGCGCTGCCTCTAAAATATCAGATTGGGCAAGAGCGTCATTATAGCGACCTGGGGTTTACCATCCTGGGCCAGATTATTGAAGTGGTATCAAAGCAGCCTCTCGAAAGATTTGTACAAGAAGCCATCTTTACCCCGTTGAGGATGAAGCAAACTATGTATCTTCCTGTTAAACAGGACTATCAAGGTCCTATTGCTGCAACGTCCCTGGGAAACCCATATGAGAAACGGATGGTTTATGACCCTTCTTTGGGCTTTAAAGTTCCTGATCTGGACCCGGATAGCTGGACCGGATGGCGGAATTATATTTTAATTGGTGAAGTCAACGATGGTAATGCCTGGTATGCCGGCCAAGGTGTATCAGGAGCAGCGGGGTTGTTTGCAACGGTTAAAGACTTGCAAACATTTTTAGATTTTATCATGCACCCTGAAAGAACAAAACTCATTGCACCCTCGGTGATCCGACAATTTTTAACCCAGGATAAATGGAAAAACGGTTTAGGATGGATGATGGACCCAGGCAGCAGCTTTATGAAAAATGCACCCACCGGCACCTTTGGTCACACTGGATTTACCGGAACCAGCCTGGTGGTTATCCCGTCTGCTGACCTGTCCATGATCTTTCTTACTAACCGGCAACATACCGGGCTTAATCATCGGGGAGAGTACTACAATGTCGGCGCCTTGCGGGAAAAACTGTTTAAAGCTTTATTAGATTATCTTCATGAAAAGCAATAGCTTAATACCAGAAACGACTTAAAATGAACATTAAAAAAGTTATTCTTTTTATTTTAATTGGGTGGTCCTCCTCTATACAGGCGCAAACTGAACTAAGTACTTTTATTCTGGTTCGGCATGCGGAAAAGGTAGATAACAGCGCTGACCCTGACATCAACCAACAGGGTTCTGAGCGTGCTATAAGGTTGGCTGCATTGCTCAAAGAGACAAAACTTACCCATATTTATGCTTCTGATTTTAAGCGGACCCGACTGACAGTAAAAGCCGTATCCGATGAACATCAGCTTACCCCGGAAATCTATAACAGTAAAAAAATCGAGAACTTGGCTATGGATTTACAACGGTTACCGGCCGGCTCTACGGTGTTGGTTGTCGGGCACACTAACACGACGCCTCAATTGGCCAATCTGTTATTGGGAAAACCAACCTATAGAGCCTTTGAAGAAAGCGATTATGGCAATATAATCGTCGTTACCACCGGTAAAAAACAGAGTGCCCATTCGTTGTTACTGAGGTTCTGAAAGCAAGGCCTTAATCAGGTAAATAGCCCCAATTATCGATAAAAACATGGTGAAGGAACCAAATGATTTTAGGAATTCGTTTCCTTTGTAAAAAAATAACATGGCTACTTATAAAGAAACGATTAAAAGTTGGTGGAAAAAGGCCAAAGTTGTTTTCATCGTTGTCGTGCTGTTGGCGCTGGGTTTATTGGGCGTACTTCTGTTTGGCAATTATAGTAATGGATCACGCACGGGATTTGTCACGAAAATTAGTCATAAAGGGTATGTCTTTAAAACCTGGGAAGGAGAACTTAACTATGGGTTTTTTCGGGGTATGACTCCAGGGCAATCCAGTGAAAATTTCTGGATATTCTCCGTAGCCAATAAAGACATAGCAGAAGCTATCCGCAAAGCTTCTGAGTCCGGGCAAAAAGTAACTTTATTTTACCACGAAAAATTTCTCAGGATTAGTTTGCGTGGTGACACTAAATACATGGTCTATAAAGTGGACTATGCTACCGATGACACAGCCCCGAACCAAATCAAGTAATAACTATCAGGTTATTTATTCCGTATAATCTCCGCGTTCAGCGGCCAGGCCCCAGTGCTCAGGCGAGCGCCATAATCCGGACAACAAGAGTTCACGCATAAACAAAAACTCTTTAGGCAAGCGATCATAAAGATTGGAGAAAAGTTCTTCATGACCTAACAACTCTTTTTTCCAGGCTTCCCGATCCACACTCATGATTTTATAAAAATCGTCCCTGCTAAAATTTTCCAGGCCTTCCATATCCATATCACGATAACGAGGCATCCAGCCAATGGGGCTTTCCACGCCCGCTGCACGACCTTTAATGCGGCCAATAATCCATTTTAGCACCCGCATGTTTTCGCCAAATCCCGGCCAGATAAATTGTCCGTTTTCATCTTTTCTAAACCAGTTCACGCCAAAAATCCTGGGCGCATTGGGGAGGTCTCTACCAAACTGCAACCAATGATTAAAATAATCCGACATGTGATAACCACAGAAGGGTAACATGGCGAATGGGTCTCTGCGCACTTTGCCAATTTCACCAAAGGCTGCAGCAGTCATTTCCGAGCCCATAGTGGCAGCAAGATATACGCCAAAATTCCAATTAAATGATTGGTAGATTAAAGGCACAGCTGTACTTCGACGTCCACCAAAAATGAAAGCGCTAATTACCACCCCATCTGGACTTTCCCAGGCTTCATCGATAACCGGGTTTTGGATAGCGGGTGCAGTAAAACGGGCATTTGGGTGTGCTGCAGGTTTTCCGCTTTTAGGATCCCAGGGTAGTCCGCGCCAGTCTGTGAGTTTTGCTGGCGGTTCCTTAGTCATTCCTTCCCACCAAACATCACCATCTGATGTCAAAGCGACATTGGTAAAAATGGTATTGCTTTGGATGGAGACCATCGCGTTCGGATTAGATTTATAATTGGTGCCCGGAGCAACACCAAAGTAGCCGGATTCCGGATTTATCGCGATCAGTTTGCCATCTTTTCGTTTATGAATCCAGGCAATATCATCTCCGACCGTGGTTATTTTCCATCCGTTCAACTCTTTCGGGGGAATAAGCATGGCAAAATTAGTTTTACCACAAGCACTTGGAAAGGCAGCAGCCAAATAAGTTTTATCTTGTTCGGGCGATTCTACACCCAGGATCAGCATGTGTTCGGCCAGCCAATCTTCTTCGCGGCCCATAACCGAAGCTATTCTCAGAGCAAAACATTTTTTTCCTAATAAAGCATTCCCCCCATACCCACTGCCGTAAGAGACGATTAACCGGTCTTCCGGAAAATGGACGATATATTTGGTGGTGGGATTACAGGGCCAGGTGCTGTCTTCCTGGCCAGGAGATAGAGGTGCTCCGACGGTATGAATACACTTCACATATTCCCCAGTTACATCGATTTCTTTCATTGCGGCATCACCCATTCGGGTCATAATGCGCATATTTATCACCACATATTCCGAATCGGTTAATTCGACCCCCAGTCTTGCGTAAGGGGACCCCAACGGCCCCATACAGAATGGAATAACATACATCGTCCGCCCTTTCATGCTTCCTTTTAAGAGGCCATCCAGATTATTTTTCATTTCCCGCGGTTCTACCCAATTATTCGTGGGTCCGGCATCTTCTCTTAGGCGCGAACAAATAAAGGTACGATCTTCCACCCGGGCCACATCACTTGGATCACTGAAACAAGCATAACTGTTTGGTCTTTTTTGTTGGTCGAGTTTGACGAATGTTCCTTTATCCACCAACCGCTGACACAAAAAATTATATTCTTCTTGACTTCCGTTACACCAATAGATTTGTTCAGCTTCACAATGATCAGCTGTTTTTTCAACCCACAGGGTGAGTTCTTCATGATGATGAAACAGAGCAGTATTTTTTGTTTTTGACATAAAAAATGTGCTTTTTTACCTTATCGTTTTTGTATCTAGTCGTATAGGAAATAAAATGATTATCCCAATACAGGGTTCAGCGGACCATTGGCGAGAAGTCCTGGATTGATTCCGTTTAACCACCGTTGGCGGTCGGCTTCCTGATTTTGATTGACCGGCTTGGTTACGTGAGCTCCATCTGCAAAATAAATGATGGTCATTATTTCGCGCATCGTAGCAGAATTATTACCGGGCGCACTATGTAGGGCCCATCCCACGTGAAATGTGGCGTCTCCGGCGCGCATATAATCAGGTCTAAAAATAGGATATCCTTTATCCTGGACCACTTTGGTTAAAACCGCTTCTGAATTGTCCGAAATGGCCAAATTACCTAGAAAACCTTCATTTTGGGATTGTTGAGCGAAAGTGAGCATACCCATATCAACGCTGGTATCGACCAGCGGCATCCAGATAGTAACGGTTTTATCGGTGTCCAAAGGCCAATAATATTGATCTTGATGCCAGGGTGTAATACCTCCACCGGGTTCTTTGAAAAGAGCCTGATCATGATATAACCGCACTTTTTCCACACCTAACAGCTGAGCCGCTATTTTGGCTAAGCGTGAGCTAAACACCAATTTTTTGACAGCTTCATCTACCTCCCAGATATTCATGATCTGCAAAAAGGCTTTTCCATAGGTATCCCGCTCGGCGAGAGGACGAGTTTCCTGGTTCAAGCGTTGGACCGCGTTTAAAATGGCTTGGCGGTAGACGGCGATTTCATTCTGGTGCAGGACCTCTCTAAGTAAAATGCTTCCATTTTTTTGAAACAGGTGTATCTGATCAGCGCTTAAGGCGTACTTATCATCTAAAAGAGGCAGATTTTCCATTCAAATTCAGTTTTATTTAAAATTATCTATTTCGCCAATCCCACGCAAACACGGCCCATTCCCCTTTATCAGGCTCGCTATAAAGGTCCACTATCTCCAGCCCGGCATTCAGGTGGGCTTGCATTGACCGCACATTTCTGGTGGCTACCTCAGTGATGCAAAAATCATATTTTGACGATAAAAACCGTCGCATTCCATTATATAGATGTATAAAGTTTCCTTGCCCACGAAATGATTTGTCAATACACACCTGGCCCATGACCATATAATTGGCTTCTTTCAGCCGGCAGCCGTGATAGTTGAGTTGGTCTATGCGCTCAAACATAGTCATTAATATCTCTATTTCAAAACGAAAATCCCTGACCATGGATAAGGCATATCCCTTCACTTCTCCCTCACCGACCAGTATCGTGTGTGGTGCATAGACATTCATGCGCTGGAGTAAATCCTCCGTATGTTTTACGGTAACAAAACCCTGCTCTGCAGCTTCCCGAAGCCCAATAGTTTCCAACAAGTTAGCTTGTTGTAAGGCCAAGATCCCCAACAAATGCTGCCGGGAGTGAGCTTGAATCACCTGGAGCGTAGAAGGGCCTTGCATATAGGTGATCAAGATAAAAAAATTAGATCAATAGGCCAAATTGATTTCAGGGCATACTGAGGAGGAAACCAGTGGTTAGCCTAAATTAAAAGCCTATGACCGGGGTTAAAACCGGCCATAAATATTTTCCAGGATGGACTGCATCTCCCGACGCAATTTCGTCGAAGTGGTGATGAAGTTATTGTGCATAAAGCTGAAGATTAATATGCGGCCTCTTTTAGTTATCAGGTACCCACTGAGGGTGTGTTGGTTCCATAACGATCCGGTTTTGGCCCAGAGATATGGATGGCCGTCTGGCCCTTTATACCAGTTAGCTAATGTACCGCTTTGCCCCCCGGCAGGAAAGATATCCTGGATCCAGTTTAGCGGTTTTATGCTATAGATCTGATCCAGGATTTCAACCATGCTGCGAGGAGTAAACAGGTTGTACCTGGACAAACCCGAACCATCTACCCATTGCAAAGCGTTGGTTATTTCAGCTAATTTCGTATGCTGCATCCGGTGAATAATACTGTCCGTGTAAAGCATTCGGTGGGTTTGATGGGCGCACATCCATAGCAATTGTTCAGCTACGAAGTTATCACTGACTTGCATCATTAATTTGTAGAGAGAATCCAGTGGGATTTCGGATTTTAAGTCATACCAGATATGCATGCCTTCTTGTTCCGGAATCCAGGTCACCGGTTTATGTAAATACTCTTGTAATACCAAACATTGTAATCCGGGACCGGGGTGAAAAGGCAGCTCGCGATACAGGTTACGCGGGCTAGCTACACCGTTATAATACCAGCGGTTATCCAAATCATCCTTTCTCCAAATGCGTGGATTCGTTTCCGCAGGTTCACTTGATGTTCTTTGATAGACTTCAAAGGTTTTGGGCTGAACCAAAAGCGAGGTACTTGCGGAATCCGCGCGGATGGTCATTACATTGCCATGGAGAGGTAAAGCGCTGCGCTCAGGCTGATAATAATCACTGAAATCTTCCCAAGCCCACCCCGGACCATACCGGGCATCAGCCTTTCGATCTACTAAAACCAGGTGGCCAGGTTGATCTTTTAACCAAGTTAAGGTGGTGGATGCCGACGGCAGATAAGGATGTAGAAGCCCAGGGTGTGCCACTCCACGGATATAGGTTGTGTCTCCACTTATCCGGTATTGCAAAATAGGCACTTCATCCGTTAAATGGAGCAATGAAGTGTATAAAGTAAGTATTTTCGTGTTAGACGCCGGTGTGTAATATTTATCGACGTCATTCTGCATTAAATATTTTTTAGTGACTGGATCATACAGCGCAAAGCCGGTAAAATTATTCGCAAAAACAGGTGACTTTTTGATTGCTGACGTTAGTCTGCCGGGTGCACAACTTTGTATTGCCCAGAATAACGAAAAAAAACCGGTTATCAATAGGATTGTACGCAACATGGGACAAAGATAACCAGGTAAAAGTAGACCTTTCATTCCCGATGGTCTGGATTCTATAAAAACATGTATTTTGAAGTGTTATATGATTGCAGAGATGAAAAATATTGTATTGTTCAGCCTGGTGGTGTTTAATTCTTACCTCCCTGCTCAGGTCCAGACAAACCTCACCGAATGGAATCAAGCCCAACAGCAGCTCTTTCTGTTACGTAACGACCGCCAAATCATCCCTATCCAGCAGTTGGATCGGACGCGGGTAACGTTGACTACTTTTGGATTTGATACCGTCAATGCTTTAACAGAATATGCTTCCGCATATACCACAGTTAAATACCTCAATACGCAAACCTTTTATCCGCCGGTAAAAAACCCGGTTTGGGCCACCCACCCTAAGGCGGTACACCTGGTGGCCGTAAACCTGCAAGTCTATTTTATTCCTTCTCAACTAACCGATTTGTTAATGGCTTACCGTCCGGAGGAGATGACCATTTTGATTTTATTTGGCCACAGCAGTTTTATGCAGGGTCTCAAAGTTCCGGATCATGTAGACGCGGTGTTGTATGCCTCAGGCACAAATGAATTGTATCAAAGTTTGACCGCCCAAGCCTTGTTCGGGGGAGTTGGCATAAATAATCGCCTAGTAAATAACCTTAACGCACAATATTCTGCCGGGGAAGGACTTGATAACGGAGGTAAAATACGGTTGGGCTATGCTCCACCAGAAATAGCAGGTATGGATAGAAAATTACTCCAAGACAGCATTTCTTTTATTGTCCAGGAAGGGATAACCGCGCAAGCATTTCCTGGCGCCCAAGTGATGGTCATCAAAGATGGCTGGGTCGTGTACCATCAGGCATTTGGTAAGCATACTTACACCGGCACACAGCCGGTGAAAAAAACCGACCTATATGATTTTGCTTCGGTAACTAAAATTAGTACCTCCACCTTAGCCATGATGGACCTGGTGAGCCAGAATAAAGTGAACCTGGATGAACCACTAGGCACCTATGTTTCCGAGATGGGCCATTCTGATAAAAGCAAAATACCCGTACGTCAGTATCTGGCTCATAATGCCCGCCTCAAAGCATCCATTGTTTTTTGGGCTCAAACTAAAAAAACGAATGGAGCATTCAAGCCAAGGACATTTAAACCCGACAGCAGTGCATCCTATCCTATTCAAGTTACAAACCAGTTGTGGTTGCATAAAAACTACCCCCCCAAAATGTACAAGGGCATTAAAAAATCAGCTTTAAACCCCGAGCCGGGGTACGTTTATTCAGACTTGAGTTTCATATTATATCCACTCATTGCTCAACGCATGACCGGCGTACCATTTGAAGACTATTTAAAAAGTAAATTTTATTACCCTCTGGGCGCCTATTCCCTGACCTTCAATCCGCTCCGGTTTTATGACAACGGGCAAATTTTGCCTACCGAACAGGACACATTTTTCAGAAAACAGTTGGTCCATGGGACTGTACATGATGAAAGCGCCGCCATGTTGCGGGGTATCTCCGGCCATGCTGGTTTGTTTGGATCGGCCAATGATCTGGCTAAGCTGGCCACGATGTATAAGAATTATGGCAGTTATGGCGGTGCACAATACTTAAAACCGGAAGTGGTACTAGAATTTACCCGCTGCCAATATTGTGCAGAGGGAAACCGGCGCGGCTTAGGGTTTGAACGACCGCTGATCACTTATGATGCGGCACGCAGCCACGTAGCAAAGGAGGTTAGCGAAGTAAGCTTTGGTCATTCCGGATTTACCGGCACTTTTGTCTGGATAGACCCCCGGCATGATCTGGTTTATATCTTTTTTTCGAACCGGGTTTACCCATCCCGATCTCATGTAGGCATCTCCACCCTCAGCATTCGCCCACGTATCCAACAGGCTATTTATGACAGTTTCTAAAACCGAGTCCTACTTTTTTAATGCATAGAAACCAGAAGAATGGTTACAAAACGGCCTCAAATTGCTTATCAATATAAAATGACTAAATGAAGGCCTGCATATGGATTCGGGGAAAAAGCTGGGCTAAATTTTTATCCTTGGCGTTTATTCTTTGCGCAATAGGCTCTTGCCAAAAAGAACTCTCGGATACAACGAAAGACGCTGTTCCATCTACCGAAATTGGTGATTCTACGGGTTACAACAATGATTGGACTTTTGCCTCTCATGGTTCAGCAGCAGCTGACTATAGCATAGTTTTTCCCCAGGACCGTGTCGAGAGGTTGGATATAACCATGACGCTAGCCCAATGGAATGCAATCAGGGCAAACATGCAAGCCTTATTCGGCTATGATTTCGGCGCCCGGGTTAATGGACGGGGCGGTTTTCCGGATAACGAAACGGATTATATTGACGTAACCTTAAAATTTGCTAACAAAACCTGGCGCAACGTAGGCTTTCGACTGAAAGGCAACTCCAGCTTGGCCCAAGCCTGGGGTTCCGGCAATTTCAAACTACCGCTTAAACTCAATTTCGATAAATTTGAAGATGAATACCCGGCCATTACGGACCAGCATTTTTATGGATTTAAAGAACTGAGTTTTTCACCCTCCTTTCGTGATCAATCCCTCTTGCGCGAAAAGGTAACTGCGGATATTTTCCGCCTGGCCGGAATACCGGCTGCACAAACGGCCTTTTATCAAGTGCACATCGATTTTGGTGCAGGGCCGGAATATTGTGGAGTTTACACAGCCGTCGAAGTCCCCGAGGATGAAATGATTAAACAACAGTTTGGAGAGAAAAAAGGAAATATATACAAACCGGAGTCTCGTCTGAACACCTTCATTGCCAGTGAGTTTGATAAAAAAAATAATGAGGACGCAGCAGACTTCAGTGATGTACAAGCGTTTATCGCGGCCTTAAACAGTACTTTGCGCACAACAAACGTGGCCCAGTGGAGGCAAAACCTGGAAGCAGTCTTTAATTTGGATCATTATCTGCGTTATTTGGCTGTAAATAATACCATCGTGAACTGGGACAGTTATGGCAGTATGGCTCATAATTATTATTTGTATAATCATTCATCCCGCCATCTCACCTGGATCCCCTGGGACCACAATGAAGCTCTCAGTGGCAGTCCAGGCATCACCGGAACGAATAACGGTGGTGGTGGTATGAATCGTAATGGTGTCTCATTAAGCATGAATGAAGTCAGTGGCCTCTGGCCTTTGCTGCGATATGTGGCGGATGATGAGGTCTATTTAAACCGGTACAAAAGGTATCTTCAAGAATTTGTCGACAATGTCTTCATCGAAGAAAAAATGTATCCATTATTGGACACCTATCACACACTCATCAAGCCTTATGCCGAAAAAGAACAAAAAAATTATTCTTATCTGAACAGTATTACTGCATTTACCACCGCCCTTAATGATTTAAAAACCCATGTCAAAAACCGGCGCAGCTTGGTTTTATCCTATGTACAATAGGGCGGTCACCTTAGCAGTACCTGTTGGCCAAGGTTAAGCAGAGATGTTAGGAAGCTGACTGACTTTAAACGCCATAATCCCGGCTATAGAGCGGGCTCTTTTAAGGGCCTCCTCAGCTACCGGACCTTCAAAATTGGTGTTTACTGTTTGTTCAAATAACTCCATCCAGCGGGTAAAATGTTCCGGTTTTAAGGGATGACGATCGTGCAGTCGAAAGTGCACTTCCATAGCATTATTTTTATACACATAATTGTCCAGGAGCATGGTCTCCCAAAAGTCATACATCACCGGTTTATGTTTGGCCCAATTCACGTCCGAGAATAGATACCCAAGAGTTTCATCCGGGATGACTAAATCGTAAAAGCGGTTCACCAAAACCATAATGTCACTGCGGCTGAGTATATCGTGCTTGCTCATGGATTAATCTTTATAAAATAGCCATTTACCGATTTCTTTAAAAGACGCTTTTTTACCATACATTAAGATTCCGGTACGATAGATGCGCCCGGCCAGCCATACACAAGCCACAGCACCACCCAACAGCAAGATGAGGGATAAAACCACTTGCCATAGCGGCGGATGGAAAGCCAGCCGGGCCGGCATGACCGTGGGACTGATCAGAGGGAATAAACTGGCCCACACCGCCATGCTGCTGTTGGGACTGCGCAATATGCTCATCGCGATATACAAACCCAGGATGACCGGCAAGGTAATAGGCAGTGTCAGGTTTTGCCCTTCATTAATATCATCACCCATGGCGGAAGCAACGGCGGCGAACAATGAGGCATAAATAAAGAACCCGCCCAAAAAATATAAAGCACAAACCGGTAAAATAAACCACCAGTTTAGATTCATGATTTCCTGGAAAATGGCCTGAAAATTCAATTCATCCAAGGGAATGGAACCGGCTTGGGTATTCATGTTCATGACCTCGGCTGAAGGAGCGGGCATGATCGCTGCGGCTAAAGTGGATACCAAGGGCATCAACAGAGCCCACAATAAAATCTGCGTTAAGCCTACCCCACCAATCCCAATGATTTTACCCAACATCAACTCAAAAGGTTTCACCGAGCTGATAATGATTTCATTGATGCGACTGAGTTTTTCTTCGTGTACACCACGCATGACGAAGGTGCCATAGAAGAACGTTATAAAAAACATAATCATACTCATGAAATAACCCAATCCTGCTCCCACCATGGTGGTGGCGGAAGTGGTGTTTTTGGTTTTTTCCGATACCGGCTCCGGTTCCAGATTTATTTTAGTATCGATGTAGTCCAGCTGTTCTTTGGGTATCCCCAACGTGGCTAATTTGTAGTCGCGTACTTTCTCACGAATAAGGTCCTTGATCTTATCTCCTTTGCCAAGTGGTAGCTGGTCATCGCTATAATAGATAGGCTGGATACTTTTAGATTTTACCTCTTTTATGGCCGGGATAACCAATATTCCTGAATATTTTTTAGCCGTAACGCTTTCTTTTAAGGTATTAAGATCCTCATTGCTAAATTGAAAATACATGCCGTCCTGATCAGGAATAGCCCTCTTAAATAAATCAGCTTCATCCACCACGGCAATGGTCAGCTTTTCATCACCTTCGTAAGCGAAAATAAACCCAACAACGATAAAAAAGATTAAAAAAAGCAGTGGGATAAGCAGAGTCAAAACCCAAAAGGATTTTTTCATAACCCGGCTTTCGTATTCCCGTTGTATGATTAACCATATTTTGCGCCAGTTCATAGCATTGATATTTCTTGGATTTTTATGAAATGATTTTTGATTCAGCCACTTTAGTTATTTTCCTCCACCTGAGTGATAAATATTTCATTGACTGAAGGCAATAGCTCTTTGAAGGTGGTAATGTGTACCCCGGATTGGATCAGTATGTTCAGTAAAGTATTCGAATCCTGGTCCGGGAGTAATTGCACCTGCAGCTGATGGTCGGTTTGACTAACTAACGTGTAGTGATTTAAGGTATTTTCTGGTATTTCCCCCGTGTATTCAATCAGATAGCGGTGTTTTTTATAATGTTGCCTTATTTCTTGAACCTTACCTTCCAGGATTTTTTTGCCCTTATTGATTAAGACAATGCGTTCACAGATTTCTTCCACCTGCTCCATGCGATGGGTGGAGAAGATGACCGTGGTCCCTTCACGATTTAACCGGCTGATTTCATCTTTGATTAAATTAGTGTTGATGGGGTCTAAGCCGGAAAAAGGTTCGTCAAGGATTAATAATTGAGGGTTATGAATAACGGTAGCGATAAATTGGATTTTTTGCTGCATACCTTTGGAGAGCTCCTCTATTTTTTTGGTCCACCAGCTTTCAATTTCCAGCCGTCTTGACCAGTCCTCCAGACGGGACTTAGCCTCCGCTTTTGATAGTCCTTTGAGTTGGGCTAAGTACAATAAGTGTTCGCCGACTTTCATCTTTTTATACAATCCCCGTTCTTCCGGCATGTACCCGATA